>CAYGMM010000007.1:0-35663 GCA_964351035.1 uncultured Actinomyces sp. | reverse complement strand
ATCCTTGGTGGTGGTCCGTTGAAGGCGTCCGGCCGCTTCCAACTTCAGGGCCAGGCCACGATCGGGACGTATATCGGCGTACTGCAGGTCGACCAATTCCAGACGCGGCGACGACCAGTCCAGCCCGTCGCGCCGCCGATAGCCCTCCATGAGGGCGAGCTTGGCCACCCAGTCGACTCGATCAGCGGCCAGGCGCGGGTCCTGCGCCAGATCGTCGAGAAGCACTGACCAGCGATCGAGAATCTCCCGGGTCATCGGATCGTCGCCGTGTGTTCGCGCCACCAGACGATCCGCAGCCGCGTGATACCGACGCTGTACGTCGACGGCGGTCATGCGACGTCCATCCCGCAGGGTCACCTGGTGATGCAGGGACGGATCGTGGCTCACCAGGTGCATCTCCCGCACCGGATCGGCCAGGCTCAGGTCCTCGCCGAGCGCGTCCTCCTCGATGACCGACAGGACCAGCGCGGTGGTCCCCAGTTTCACGTAGGTGGCGGCCTCGCACATATTGGCGTCGCCGACGATGACGTGGAGACGTCGGTGGCGCTCCGGGTCAGCGTGCGGCTCGTCGCGGGTGTTGATGATGGGCCGCTTCAGGGTGGTCTCCAGCCCGACCTCCACCTCGAAGAAGTCGGCACGCTGCGAGATCTGGAAGCCGGCTGCTCGCCCATCCTGCCCCAGTCCCACCCGACCGGCTCCGGTGAAGATCTGCCGGGTGACGAAGAAGGGAGTGAGGTCGCGCACGATGTTCGGGAACGGCGTGACTCGTCGCATGAGGTAGTTCTCATGGCAGCCGTACGACGCGCCTTTGTTGTCCGTGTTGTTCTTGTAGAGCTGGATGGTGAACGGACCGGTACGAGATGCTTCGAGTGCCGCATCGGCCATGATCTCCATACCCGCGCGATCCCACAGAACGGCATCGCGTGGGTTGGTCACCTCGGGGCTGGAGTACTCCGGGTGCGCATGATCGACGTAGAGCCGTGCGCCGTTGGTGAGGATGAGGTTGGCGAGTCCGATCTCCTCATCGGTGAGTTGCGAGGGGTCTGCCTCGGCTCGCGACATGTCATAGCCGCGCGCGTCTCGGAGCGGATGCTCTTCGTCGAAGTCCCAGCGCAGCGACGAACGCCGATCCCCTACCGCTGGGCCGGTGTATGCCGTCACCACCTGGGAGGAGGTCATCATCGAGTTGACGTGAGGGTGGCCGGGGACCGAGATGCCGTATTCGGTCTCGATCCCCATGATGCGGCGCGCGGTCATGCCGCTGCCCCTGGACGGATCACAGGTACTGACCGGTGTTGGCCACCGTGTCGATGACCCGACCCGCCTCCGTGCCCTGCTTGCCCTGCACCAGCGTGCGGATAAAGACGATGCGCTCACCCTTCTTGCCGGAGATCCGAGCCCAATCATCCGGATTCGTCGTGTTGGGCAGGTCCTCGTTCTCGCGAAACTCATCGACGCAGGCGTTGAGCAAATGCTGCACGCGGATGCCCTTCTGGCCCGTCTCCAAGAACTCCTTGATGGCGCTCTTCTTAGCGCGGGCAACGACATTCTCCAGCATGGCTCCGGAGTTGAAGTCCTTGAAGTACAGGACCTCTTTGTCGCCGTTGGCATAGGTGACCTCGAGGAACCTGTTCTCATCGTCTTCGGAGTACATGCGCTCGATCGCGTGCTGGATCATCGCCGCGCACGTCGCCTCGGCGTTGTCGTCGTGCTCACTGAGATCATCGGGGTGGAGCGGTAGGTCGGGCGTGAGGTACTTGCTCAGGATGTCGCGCGCAGCCTCGGCGTCAGGTCGCTCGATCTTGATCTTCACGTCGAGCCGACCAGGACGCAGGATGGCCGGGTCGATCATGTCCTCGCGGTTGGAGGCCCCGATGACAATGACGTTCTCCAGGCTCTCCACGCCGTCGATCTCGCTGAGCAACTGCGGCACGATCGTGTTCTCGACATCGCTGGAAACGCCCGAACCACGGGTCCGGAACAGGGAGTCCATCTCGTCGAAGAACACAATCACCGGCATGCCCTCCGAGGCCTTCTCCCGCGCCCGTTGGAAGACAAGCCGGATGTGCCGCTCGGTCTCACCGACGTACTTGTTGAGCAGCTCGGGGCCCTTGATGTTGAGGAAGTACGAGCGCCCCTCCTCCAACCCGGTGCGCTCGGCCACCTTGGCTGCCAGCGAGTGCGCGACCGCCTTGGCGATGAGTGTCTTGCCACATCCGGGCGGGCCGTACAGGAGGATGCCCTTGGGCGGTGCGAGTTGATGCTCGAGATAGAGGTCGGGGTGGAGGAACGGCAACTCGACCGCGTCCTTGATCTGGTCGATCTGACCGCCGAGTCCACCGATATCGGCGTAGTCGACATCCGGGACCTCTTCGAGCACGAGTTCTTCGACCTCGGACTTCGGGATGACCTCGTACACGTAGTTGCTGCGCGGCTCGAGGAGCAGCGAATCGCCCGCGCGCAGGGTCCGGTGACGCAGGGGCTCGGCCAGCGCCACCACCCGCTCCTCGTCGGCGCGGCCGATGACGAGGGCGCGGTCGCCGCCCTCGAGGAGTTCCTTGAACATCACCAACTCACCGAGTCGTTCGAACTCACGCACTCCTACGACGTTCATCGCCTCGTTGAGCATGAGTTCCTGGCCGGGCACGAGGGCGTCCCGGTCGACCTCCGGACTCGCCACCAGCCGCATCTTGCGACCGGAGACGGCGACGTCGAGCGCGCCATCCTCGGAGCGAGCGAGGAAGACCCCGTAGGTACCGGGCGGCTCGGCCAGCCGATCGACCTCGGCCTTGAGCGTGACGATCTGCTCCCGGGCTTCGC
Organism: uncultured Actinomyces sp.; assembly: GCA_964351035.1. Taxonomy (GTDB): domain Bacteria; phylum Actinomycetota; class Actinomycetes; order S36-B12; family S36-B12; genus Mxb001. The sequence goes on along the minus strand of CAYGMM010000007.1, from coordinate 32,843 downwards.
GCAACGTCGCGACGAGGCGGCCATTGTGCGCCTGCGCAGCGGCGAGCTCGGCTTCGATGACGCGCAGCCGCTCATCGGGGGTGCCGCGATCATTCGTGGGCATGACACGCCTCCTTCTCGATCCGCCCTTCGACCATACCTTCGCTTGGGCCGGAGCGCGCGAGTCACGCGGAGGTGTCGCCCTCCGATGCCGGATAAGCACCCTTGGCCGGCCGACGTCGGCGCAGCGGGGGCGTGGTGCCGTCGGCCAACCGACGGCTGATCAGCAGGAAACCTGTGTGCGCGATCATCCGGTGGTCGGGTCGCACCGCCAGCCCCTCCAAGTGCCAGGTTCGCACCATGGATTCCTCGGCCCGGGGCTCCGTCCACGCTTGGGCAGAGCGCAAGGCCTCCGCCGTTTGCGACAGCTGAGTGGTCGTGGCGACGTAGCAGACCAGGGTGCCGCCGGGACGCAGCGCGGCATGCGCGGTGTCGAGATGGTTCCAGGGATCGAGCATGTCGAGCACGAGTGCGTCGAAAGGGCCATCGGGCGCCCATGCGCGGTCGGAGACGTTGCCCACGAGCAGATGCCAGTTTGCCGGCGGTCCGCCAAACCACCTCTCGACGTTCGTGCGCGCCACGTCGGCGAAGTCAGGACGTAGTTCGCACGACACCACGAGACCGTCCTGGCCCACGGCCGAGAGAAGGGAGCAGGTCAGGGCACCCGACCCGGCCCCAGCCTCAAGGACCCGCCCGCCGGGACGGACGCCGGTGGCCATGACGATGCGCGCCGCGTCCTTGGGGTAGATCACCGCCGCGCCACGGGGCATCGCCAGGACGAAGTCCTCGAGGTGAGATCGCAGGACGACGTACGTCGTGCCGCCCGAGGAGGTGATGACGCAGCCCTCGGGCTGGCCGAGTAGATCGTCGTGCGCGATGCCGCCGCGATGAGTGTGGAAGGTGCGGCCCGGCTCAAGCGTGAGGGTGTGGTGACGACCCTTGGGATCGGTCAGCTGAACGATGTCTCCGGGTGCCAGCAGCGCCCGATCGGCCGAAGTGTCGCTCACCGCGGCAGGCTAGCGGTCGGCCTCGGCCAGCCACCGGGCAAGGTCGTGCGGGGTGACGTGCTCGAGGGTGTCCCGCACGATGAGGCGTGGCCCCGACTCGATCGCCACCATGTGGGGCACAGCGACCACCAGGGCCCCGCTGGCTCGGCCCGCGGCCACTCCGGTCGGTGAGTCCTCGATCACCACGCAGCGGGTGATGTCCACCCCGAGTTGGGCGGCGGCGGTGAGATAGGGCTCCGGATGTGGCTTGCCGTCGACCACCTCATCACCGGCGACGCTGACATCGAACCCACGCCCGCCGGTCTCTCGAGCAACCGCCTCGGAAACCGTGTGAATCAACTGCCGATAGGTTGCCGAGACCAGCCCGGTGGGAATGCCCGCGTCCTGGCAAGCCCGCAGCAGATCGGCCGCACCTGGCCGCCAGTCCAGCGTCCCTTCCCCCATGAGTTCGGCCATCGCCGACATGAGGAGCTGCCCGACGTCGGCAACGCTTGTTCGCGTGCCCGTCTTGTCCACCATGTAGGACGCCACCCGGTCAAGTGGCCCCCCGAGGCAGTGATGCTGGTCGGCCGGTGTCCAGTCTCCCCCCAGCCTGTCCATGACACGGCACTCGGCGATCCACCACAGCCCCTCGGAGTCGATCAGCGTGCCGTCGAGGTCGAAGAACACAGCATCCGGCGGGGGCGGTTTGTCCAGCATGGTGTTCGCAGGCTAGCGCCATGCCCACAAATGGCGCTCCGCTGGCATAGGCTGCAGACGGACCGGGAGTTGCCGGCGAGGCCCGTGAAGGGGGTGCGCATGATCGAGTTCGAGGCCCTGCCCGAACTCGTCGATCCGGTGCTCGTCGCCGCCTTTGAGGGGTGGAACGACGCCGGCGACGCGGCCAGCGACACGGTCGATCACCTGCGTGAAGTCTGGGGCGCCCAACTCATCGCTGAGATCGACCCCGAGGACTACTACGACTACCAGGTCAATCGACCGCACATCTCGTTTGACGACGAGGGCATTCGCCGCCTCACCTGGCCGACCACCCGCATCTACATCGCTCGACTGCCCCTGGCCATGCGTGACGTGGTCCTCGTGCACGGGGTCGAGCCCAATATGCGCTGGCGCCAGTTCACCGAGGAGTTGCTGCGCTACGGCGCAGAACTGGGTGTCACCCTCACCGTGACCCTGGGCGCGCTGCTCTCCGATAGCCCACACACGCGCCCGGTTCCGGTGACCGGCACCTCCACCGATCCCGGGACAGCCCGTGAACTCGGCCTCGAGCCCTCCCACTACGAGGGACCGACCGGGATCGTGGGTGTGTTGCAGGAAGCCTGCTCACGCCGAGGCATTCCCTCGGTATCCCTGTGGGCCGCGGTCCCCCACTACGTCGCACAGGCGCCGTCGCCCAAGGCCACCCTGGCGCTCGTACGCCGTGTTGAAGACCTGCTCGATGTGCCGGTGCCGCTGGGCGATCTCGTCGAGGACGCCCGGGCCTGGGAGATCGGCGTGGACGAACTCGCGGAGGAGGACGAAGAGGTCGCCGACTACGTCCGCTCGCTCGAAGAAGCGCGGGACACGGCTGACCTTCCGGAGGCGAGCGGCGAGGCGATCGCTCGAGAGTTCGAACGCTACCTGCGTCGCCGCGGTGTCGACGGCACCTAGCACCCCGCCAACGGCATGTGGCACCTCGCCAACGGGACCTAGCACCTCGCCGAGCGGTATCGATCGTCAGTCGCGAGCGATGGCATGCATGGCCTGGTAGGCCCGAATGAGCGCGTCGGTCGAGGAGTCCCGATCAAGCGGCCGATCCGCATCTTGCAGATCCGGCAGGATCGAGTTGGCCATCGCCTTACCAAGCTCCACCCCCCACTGATCGAAACTGTCGATCCCCCAGATGGCGCCCTGGACAAAGACGCTGTGCTCGTACAGGGCCACGAGGGCTCCGAGCGCATGGGGGTCCAGCCGCGCAGCCAGGATGAAGGTCGAGGGTCGGTTGCCGGGCATGACCTTGTGCGGCACGAGATCCTCCGGCACACCCTCCTTGCGAACCTCCTCGGCGGTGCGGCCGAAGGCGAGTACGGCCGCCTGTGCCAGGGCATTGGCGGCAAGCATGTCCTGCATGTCGAAGACCGGTTCCAGTGCTTGCGCAAAGAGGATGAAGTCGCACGAGACGATCTCGGTCCCCTGGTGCAACAGTTGATAGAACGAGTGTTGACCGTTGGTCCCTGGCTCCCCCCAGTAGATGGCGCCGGTGTTGTAGTCGACGCGAGCCCCGTCTAGCCGCACGGACTTGCCATTGCTCTCCATCGTCAACTGCTGCAGGTAGGCCGGGAAACGCGCAAGGAATTGCGCGTACGGCAAAACCGCGTTGGTCGGGATGTCCAGGAAGTCCCGGTTCCAGACGGCGATCAGTCCCATGCGCAATGGAATGTTCACCGACGGGTCGGCATGACGGAAGTGCTCGTCCATCGAATGAAAGCCCGCCAACATCTGCTCGAAGTTGTCCGGTCCAATAGCGATCATGGTGCTCAGTCCGATGGCCGAGTCCATGGAGTAGCGCCCGCCGACCCAGTCCCAGAAGCCGAACATGTTGGCCGTGTCGATACCGAAGGCCGCCACCCGCTCCGCGTTGGTCGACACCGCCACGAAATGCCGCTCGACCGCGTCCTCTCCGAGGGCGTCGACGATCCACTGTCTCGCCGCCTTGGCGTTGGTCAGCGTCTCCTGGGTGCCGAAGGTCTTGGAAGCCACGATGAAGAGAGTCTCGGCCGGATCGAGATCCCTGATCGCCTCACTGATGTCCGTGGGATCGACGTTGGAGACGAATCGGAAGGTCATGGAGCGATCGGAGTAGTACTGCAGGGCGATGTACGCCATCGCGGGTCCGAGATCTGATCCCCCGATCCCAATGTTGATGACATTGCGGATGCGCTTGCCGGTGGCCCCCTGCCACTGTCCACTGCGCACGCGGGTCGAGAAGTCGGCCATGCGGGTGAGAACCTCACGCACCTCGCCAGCGACATCGACGCCGTCGACGGTCAACTGACTGCCCGGTGGCAGTCGCAGCGCCGTGTGGAGAACTGATCGATCCTCGGTGACGTTGATGTGCTCCCCCGCGAACATGGCGTCGCGCCGATCCAGGACACCGCGCTCGCGAGCGAGGTCCAGCAGTGCGTCGAGCACGTCGTGGGTCAGCCGCTGCTTGCTGAAGTCGGCTCTCAGCCCGGCGGCCTCAAGGGTCCAGGCTGGACCCCGGTCCGGCTCATCGGCGAAGAATTCGCGCAGTTCACGTTCACGTAATGCCACGGCCATGTCATCGAGCCGTTGCCAGGCTGCACAGTCGCGTGGATTTGTTGATTCCGAGGCAGTCATGACCTCAGCCTTGCACTACCGTGGCTCCCGCGTACAGCAGACAGGCAAAGCGGGAACGGACACCGAGTGCCCCGTTCTCCCACCGAGTGGCACGAGAGGAATGGGGTCGAAGATGGCGACGTCGAAGCCGATGCAATTGGGGATGGTTGGACTCGGACGGATGGGCGCCAACATCGTCCGCCGCATCATGCGCGACGGGCATTCCGCCGTGGTGTACGACCGCGATCCGGCGGTGGTGGCCGAGTTGGTGAAGGAAGGGGCGATCGGTGCTGACTCGCCCGCCGACCTGGTGGCCAAGATGGACGCCCCGCGCAATGTCTGGATCATGGTGCCCGCGGGCAAGATCACCGAGGATGTGGTCAACGAACTCGGCGGGCTCCTCTCAGCAGGTGACGCCATCATCGACGGTGGCAACTCCTACTACCGCGACGACATCCGCCGCTCGGCCGAGATGAAGCCCAAGGGCATCCACTACATCGACTGCGGTACGTCCGGTGGCGTGTGGGGCCTCGACCGCGGCTACTCACTGATGATCGGTGGCGACGACGAATCCGTGGACCGCCTCGATCCGATCTGGGACTCGGTCGCACCCGGCGTTGACGGAGCACCACGCACCGGTGACCGCACCGGCGATCTGCTGCCCGGTGAGGCTGGGTGGCTGCACTGTGGGCCCAGCGGCGCGGGTCACTTCGTGAAGATGGTTCACAACGGCATCGAGTACGGGATCATGGCCGCGTACGCTGAGGGCCTCAACATCCTCAAGCACGCCGACACCGGCCTCAAGCAGCGCACCGCCGACGCGGAAACCGCACCCCTTGAACATCCGGAGTACTACCAGTACACCCTCGACCTGCCGGCCGTTGCCGAGGTGTGGCGGCGCGGCAGCGTCATCGGATCCTGGCTGCTCGACCTCACGGCGCTCGCGCTCGCCAACTCCCCCGATCTCGACGGATTCACCGGTCGGGTCTCAGATTCCGGCGAGGGCCGCTGGACCTCCATCGCCGCTATTGAGGAAGGTGTGCCGGCCCCCGTGCTTACCGAAGCCCTGTACTCACGCTTCGACAGCCAGGGCATGGCTGATTTCGCGTACAAGGTCATGTCCGCCCAGCGCAAGGAGTTCGGCGGACACGACGAGAAGAAGTCCTAATCCAGCAGACGCACGCCGAGCAGCGCATCGACGGCCTCCGCCACCTGGCGGGGGCCGTCCGCGTGTGCACCGCCACGTTCCAGGGCTTCGGTGGCCCATCGATCGACCACGGCAAGGGCGGTAGGAGTGTCGAGATCGTCGGCCAAGGCCGCGCGCAGGGCCGCGATGACCGGCTCCGCCGACGGTCCTGCGGTGAGTCGTGCCGCCCGGCCCCAGTGGCCATGCCGAGCGATCGCCTCGTCGAGACCCTCCTCGGTCCACTGCCAGTCACCTCGATAGTGGTGGGCTGCGACCGCGAGGCGAATGGCCGAGGGCGCGATATCCCGCTCGCGCAGTCGATGCACGAAGACGAGGTTGCCCAGTGACTTGCTCATCTTGTGCCCATCCAGACCGACGAGGCCGGCATGCACGTAGTGCCGTGCGTACGGCCATTCACCGGTGAGAACCTCGGCGTGGGAAGCCCCCATCTCGTGGTGCGGGAAGAGCAGATCGCGACCGCCGCCCTGCACGTCAAAGGCCATGCCGAGGTGATCGAGGGCGATCGCCACACACTCGATGTGCCACCCGGGCCGGCCGTGGCCCAGTGGTGTGTCCCACGCCGGTTCCTCAGGTCGCGCCGCCCGCCACAGCAGCGGATCGAGTGCATGGCGTTTGCCCGGCCGAAGGGGGTCTCCCCCCCACTCCCCGAACATCTCACGCATCTGCTCCTCGGTGGCGTGACTGACCTCGCCGAAGAGGGCGTCCGAGGTGACGTCGAAGTACAGATCCCCCTCGACGTCGTACACGGCACCGCGCTCGCTCAACCCCTGTATGCACCGTACGACGGAGGGGATGGACTCCACCGCGCCGATGTAGTCACGCGGGGGGACAACGCCCAGGGCCTCCATGTCCTCGCGGAAGAGTTGGGTCTCGCGCTTCGCAATCTCGCGCCAGTCATCACCGGTCTGCACGGCGCGTTCAAGCAGCGGATCGTCGATATCGGTGACGTTTTGCACGTAGTGCACGTCGTGACCCCGATCCCGCCAATAGCGGCCGACGAGGTCGAATGTCAGATAGGTCGCCGCATGGCCCATGTGGGTCGCGTCGTACGGCGTGATCCCGCAGACGTACATTCGCGCCGTGCTGCCAGGGGTCGTGGCGCGCACCTCCCGGCTTGCGGCATCGAATAGCCGAAGTTCGGGTCCGTGACCGGGGACGTCCGGGATGACGGGTGATTGCCAGGATTCCACACCCCGAGCCTAGTCGCCGGTGCTACATGGCCGGCCACGGCAACGCTGGCCACGCTCCGGTGGGCACGGGGAAGCGCCCACCTTGCAGCAGGTCATCCAGGCGTTCGCCCATGGCCGTGAACTCCGGCGAGGTCACATGGGCCCGCAACGGCTCCTCAATCGCGTCCATGCGGTCCTGCAGTGTCGCCAGGTCGACCAGTTCCTCGGCAGTGAGTTCTTGCCCGGCCCATCCCCACAGCACGGTGCGCAACTTGTCATCCACGTGGAAGGTCAGGCCATGATCGATAGCCGCGATGCCACCATCCGAGGTGACCAGCACGTGACCGCCCTTGCGGTCCGCGTTGTTGGCCACGACGTCAAGGAGTGCCATGCGACGCAGCGCTGGCACGTCATCGTGCGCTAGGCAGACCAACTCCCCATCGAGCCCTTCTCCTTGAGCGACGGCATACCAGCCCTCCTCGATGTCCTCCTCCGGCAGGACCACGACGACCTCGCGCGTCGGATCGACATCGACCCACCGTTGGCAACTCCCCGGGCCGAACGGGCCTTCGGTGCGCCACACCGTCGATGGGACGAGGCCCCAACCGAGTGCGGCGTCCAGAAGGGACATCGCCACTTCGCGATGGCCGAGTGACCCCTGGGGGAAATCCCAGAGCGGACGCTCGCCGCGTCGAGGCTTGTAGACGGCGTACGTCGAGGTGCCGTCCAAGTCGCAGCGCACCTTGAGCGTGGCGTTGCTTGAGCCCGCGAGATGGCCTTCGACGCTGATCTCCCCATGGGTGAGCACGTCCTGGATCGACGTGGCGGTCAACCGCGCCGCCGATAGCCGTTGGCCCGCGGGCAGATGTGTCCCCCGACGTCCAGGGGCTGCATGCAGGAGGGACACGGGGGTCGGCCGGCGGCGACGAGCGCGCGCGCCCGCCGGGAGAATGCCGCTGCCTCCCCCGGGCTCACCAGCACGCGCAGGGTGTCCGGTGCCTCGGTGTCGACATCGTCATCGCCGACGTCCGCGGGTTCGTCGCCCAGCGCGTGCGCCTCGACGACCACGGCCTCCTGGGCCGGATCCCAGGCCAATGCGAGGGAACCCACCCGGAACTCCTCTTCCAACGGCACGGACAGGGGATCGTTGTCGTCGGGCGCAGGCTCGTCCGCGTCACGCCCTATCTCGCTCAGGAGGTCATCAAGGCGCTCTGCGAGGAGGGCCACCTGAGCCTTCTCGAGGGCCACGCTCGCGATGCGTGAGCCCTCGACCGCCTGCAGATAGAAGGTGCGCTCACCGGGCATGCCGATGGTGCCGGCGATAAACCGATCCGGCCACTCGAAATCGAATACACGTCGAGGCACGACTCAACCGTACCTAGCGCTGCCCGGATCCGCCGCCCACGGCCGCGGCCGAGGACCGACGGCGGCGCGCAACCGCGAGGTCACTGAGATCGGATGCCATGTCGTTCATGCGCAGGACGCTGGATCCGTCCCTCGTGTAGCGCACGACCGACACCGACGCTGGGTCGACGACGATCCTCTGAAAGGTGTCCAGATGCATCCCGAGCGCGTCGCACAGAATCGATTTGATGACGTCGCCGTGGCTCACGACGACGTACAGGCCACGCGGACCCACGCGCTCATTCCACTCGTGAACGGCCGCCACGGCGCGCTGTTGCATGTGCAGCATGGACTCACCCGCGGGGAAGGTCACCGCGCTGGGTCGAGCTTGAACCGTCTTCCACAGCGGCTCGCGCGCGAGGTCCTTGAGCGCCCGTCCGGTCCACTCGCCGTAGCCACACTCGCCGACCCGGTCGTCCAGAGCGATCTCGCACGGACGCCGCTGCGCAGCAGCGATAGCGGCTGCGGTCTCCTGGGTGCGCTCGAGGGGGCTCGCGACGATGGCCGACAGCGCGAGAGGGGCGAGCCGTTGGCCGACGTTCTGCGCTTGGACGGTGCCAATGTCATCGAGGTGAACATCCGGTGTCCATCCCGCCAAGACCCCACTTGCATTCGCTGTCGTGCGACCATGGCGCACGAGCACGACGACGCTCATGCCCGGCAGACTAGTCCCACCGTCGCATCCGCGCCGATCGTGAGGGAGCACCGTGATTCGAGCCATGGGGGCCTACCGCTCCGGCCATCTGGTGGCGGGCACGAGAGACAACACGCTTCTCGGTGCACCGCAGTTCGAGCAGGCAACCGAGGCGATCGCGCGCTGTCGGTCGGCCGTGGACCCCTCCAGCACGGACTTCGTGTGGATCGCACTCGTGGACCCCACGAAGGCCGAGTGTGCGCTCGTCGAAAGCACCTTTGGCGTGGAAGCACGTCTGCTCGACGATGCGGTCTCCCCCCAGGAACGCGCGAAGGTCGAGGTCGAGGGTGACCGTCTCTTCGTGCTCCTCAAGGTGCTGGAGTGGAAGGACGAAACCTCTGACGTGGAGACCGGACAGGTCGCCTGCATCATCGGTCCCGGTTTTGCGATCAGCGTCCGCCATCGGCGCGGCGAGGATTCCACCGCGATCCAGCAGCTGCTCGAACGGTCACCGGACCTCGTGGCGACGGGGCCGCTGTCGGTCTTCTGGGCCGTGGCACAGGTGACGACGGAGCACTACCTCAACGTGGGTGAGGCGATCCAGTCCGACATCGAGGAGATTGAGGAGCAGGTGTTCTCGGACCGCCCCTACGAAGCGGCCGACCGTATCTATCGGCTCAACCGCGAAAACCTGGAAATGCGCCGCGCCGTGCGGCCCCTACTACCGGAGGCACACACGCTCGCCCGAGGCGACCACACCGCCGTGCCGGAGGCTCTCATGCCGCATCTACGGGACGTGGGTGACAACATCTTGCGCGCGAGTGATCTGGTGGACAGTTACGACTCTGTCCTGATGACGATGCTCATGGCCTCGACGGCACGGCAGGATCTGCAGCAGAACCGTGACATGCGCAAGATTTCCGCCTGGGCCGCGATCATCGCCGTCCCCACGGCGATCGCCGGGATCTACGGGATGAACTTCGACGACATGCCCGAGCTGCACTGGGCGTTCGGGTATCCCGCCGTCGTCGTCGTGATGCTTGTGATCTGTGGTCTGCTCTACCGGGGCTTCAAGAAGTCCGGCTGGCTCTAACGCCGAGTGGGCGCTCGCGTACTCGAATATCGCCATTTTGGTGTACGGCGGTGCACATTAGCGGCCGGGCGATACCGATGACCTAGGTGGCGCTGATGGTGCCGGTGGCCAGGAGCACGACGATGAGCGCGGCGAGGCCGAGGCGATAGAACACAAACGGCCGGAATGAGTTGGTCTGCAGGTAGCGGATCAACCACGCGATGACGAGATACCCGATGACGAAGGCGATGAGCGTCGCCACGATGGTCTGGCCCCAGGCCACGGTGGTGTCGCTGCCGATCTTGGTGGCCTCGTAGAGCCCGGAGGCGAGAACGGCCGGGATAGCGAGAAGGAAGGCGTATCGCGTTGCCGCCTCGCGCGTATAGCCCAGGGCTAGCCCCATGGAGATGGTGGCACCGGAGCGCGAGACACCGGGGATCAGGGCCGCCGCCTGCGCGATACCGAAGAGCCCGGCATCACGCGCCTTGAGCGCATCGATCGGCTTGACCCGACTGCCCAGTGCATCGGCCACGCCGAGGATGACGCCGAAGACCGCGAGCATCGTGGCGGTGATCCACAGATTGCGGGCGACGGTCTCGATCTGGTCCTGGAAGACCAGACCGAGCACGGCGATCGGGATCGTGCCGAGGATTACGTACCACCCCATTCGGGCATCGATCTCAGAACGACGCTCGCGATGGATCAAGCTCGAGGCCCACACCCGGATGATCCGGGCGATGTCATGCCGGAAGTAGATCAGGACGGCTGTCTCGGTGCCGATCTGGCTGACAGCGGTAAACGCCGCTCCGGGATCGCCCCAGCCGAAAAGTCGAGAGACCACCAGAAGGTGCGCACTCGATGAGATCGGCAGGAACTCGGTGAGGCCCTGGATGACGCCGAGAACGATGGCTTCGAACCAGGTCACCGCGACGTCACCGGGAAGCCGGCCTCCGCCATGAGTTCGGGCATCGCGCGCACCGTCGCTAGGCGGTCTTCCAGCGACCCTGCATAGACCGCCACCGTCAGGGTCGTGACACCGGCGGCCGCGTAGTCGCGCAAGCGCGTCACGATGTGGTCAGGAGTGCCGATGAGTGCGGTGCGCTCGATGAACTCCCGCGGGATCGCCGCTGCGGCTCCGACGTAGTCACGCGCAAGATAGAGATCCTGCACCTGCGCGGCTTCTTCGCCGTAGCCCATGCGCGTCGCCAAGGCGTTGTAGAAGTTCTTGTCCCGGGAGCCCATGCCGCCGACGTACAGGGCGCTGTAGGCCCGCACCGGCTCGGCACACGCATCCAGGTCATCACCCATCACCACGGGCACCGTGGGCACGATGTCGAAGCCATCCATCGTCTTGCCAGCTCGCTCCCGGCCCGCCCGAATGTGTCCGAGGAGTTCGTCGGCGTACTCCGGGGAGTAGAACACCGCAAGCCAGCCGTCCGCGATCTCACCGGCGAGTTCGAGATTGCGAGGTCCAACAGCGGCGAGGTAGATCGGCAGGTGTTCGCGTACGGGATGCACCGTCAGTGTGAGGGCCTTGCCCGGACCATCGGGCAGCGGCAGCGTGAAGAACTCACCGTCGAAGCTCAACCGCTCACGGCGCAGCGCACGACGGACGATCTCGATGTACTCCCGCGTTCGCGTCAGCGGCTTGTCGAAGCGAACCCCGTGCCAGCCCTCGGACACCTGCGGTCCGGAAACGCCCAGACCCAGTCGGAATCGACCGCCCGAGAGCGTGTCGAGCGTGGCCGCCGTCATCGCGGTGTTCGCCGGTGTCCGGCCGGGGATCTGGAAGACCGCGGATCCGACATCAATCTGCTGTGTCTGGGCGGCGATCCACGCCAGGACGGTTGCGGCATCTGATCCGTAGGCTTCGGCAGCCCAGACCACCGAGTAACCCAGGTCGTCAGCGGCACGGGCGAGCGCGAGATTGTCCGCGTCGTTTCCCATGCCCCAGTAGCCGAGATTCAGTCCAAGCCGCATGGCGTCTCCTTCCGGGCGTGTCCTGCGAGGGTATCGGGCCCTTGGGGTCACTAGGTTGAGGGCGTGCAGCGACGGCGGCTTGGTGGTTCAGGCCTCGACGTCGGCTGGCTCGGTCTTGATCCGAAGCCCCTCACACGGCAGCGGGATGAAGCCACCACGGCGGTGGCCGCGTTGCTGGACGCCGGTGGCAATCTCATCCAGGTCGAGGGGTCCGACCTCGTGGGTGCCGATCCTGCGCTGGGGGACCTGCTTCAGGACCCCGGACATCGCCGAGACGTATGTCTGAATATTCGCACCGCGTGCACCACCCGAGGCGATCTGCTGGACGAACTTGATGCGGTCCTGGATCGCGTCGGAGGTGACAGTGTCGACCTCTGGACGCTGACCGGATGGGCCCAGGGCTGGGACGAAATCGCCACAGCAGCCTCCGTCGCCCTCGCGAGCGGGCGCGCGCACTACGTGTGCCTCGGTTTCCCCCGTGCCTGGCAGAACGTCGCCGTCGCGGGGGCGGTGCAGTGGAAGCCCCCGGGTGCGGGCGTTGCCGCCGTTGCCACCGCATATTCGCTCATCGACCGACGCGCGGAAACGGACCTCCTGCCCGCCGCGGACGCGCTGGACGCAGGATTCATCGCCGGTGCACCGTTGTCTCACGGCATCCTGACGGGCAAGTACCGACACGGCACTCCCCCGGACTCCCGGGGGGCCACCGAAACACACGGTTCTGTCATCCGCCAGATCTTGGATGGTTCTCGCCGTCACGTGATGGACGGTGTAGCTGCGGCCGCCGAAGGCCTGTCCACCTCACCGGCCAATGTCTCCCTCGCCTGGGTGCGCGATGCACCCGGTGTCAGTGCAGCGGTGACCAGCGTGCGGACCATTCATCAATGGCGCGGGTTGCTCGGAAGCGATGGTGTGGTCCTGCCCCACGAGATACGGTCGGCATTGGACGACGTCTCGGCCGGGTAGCTGCGCAGGAAGGAGTGCGATGGCTCCGACCTACGAGTATCGGCAGTTCTCACTCCCCCGAGGTACGTCGCGCGACGCTGCCCGATCAGTCCTCACCGAATACGCCGAGTACGGCCACTGGGAACTGGCCAAGTCGCGGATCTACCCCGATGGTCGGCGCCAGGTCTGGCTGCGGCGCAAGGTCATGCGGGTCGCGCGTACGGCGTGACTCAAGCGCTGTCGAGGAACCGCGCGAGGACTCGAACGCCGAACTTCAGCGAATCGATCGGTACGCGCTCGTCGACTCCGTGGAATAGCGACGCGAAGTCCAGGTCGGGTGGAAGTCGGAGAGGTGAGAATCCATAGCCCTTGATGCCGAGCCGGGAGAAGGCCTTCGCGTCCGTGCCGGCCGAAAGGATGTACGGCGCCACCAGCGCGCCCGGATCCTCGGCGATGAGCGCCTGCGTCATGGCGTCGACCAGCGGCACGTCGTACGGCGCCTCGATGGCGACATCGTGTGACTCAAACTCGCGACGGACCTTGGGTCCGAGTAGCCGGTCAACCTCGGCGAAGAAGTCGTCCTCGTGGCCGGGGACGAAGCGGCCGTCAACGGCAGCGCCCGCCTCCCCTGGGATGACATTCACCTTGTATCCCCCACCGAGCATTGTTGGGTTGGTGACGTGGCGGGTGCCGGCCCCGATCAGGCGGGCGAGTGGACCAAGTTGAGCCCGCAGGGCTTCGGTGTCCGTCAGATCGATGTCGATGCCATAGGCCTCAGAGATCGCGGCGACCATGCGTTCGGCCGTCGAGCTCAATTGAACCGGCCACTGGTGTCGCCCGAGCCGCGAAACGGCTTCGGCCACCTCCGTGATGGCGTTGTCATCGGCCAGCATCGAGCCGTGCCCTGCTGTCCCCTCGGCAATCAGACGCATCCAGGCAATGCCCTTCTCGGCGGTCTGGATCAGGTAAAGCCGACGGTTCTCGGCGACGGTGAGCGAGAATCCGCCCACTTCCCCGACCGCCTCCTCAACGCCTTCGAACATGTCCGGGCGATGGTCGACGAGCCAGTGGGAGCCGTGGCGACCGCCGGCCTCCTCATCCGGCAACATGACGACGACGAGGTCGCGCGCCGGTGCCTGCCCCGTGCGCGCCCAGTGCCGCACGAGCGACAAGATCATCGCGTCGGTGTCCTTCATGTCCACCGCTCCACGGCCCCAGACCATGTCGTCCAGCACTTCGGCGGAGAAGGGCGGCACCCGCCAGTCCGCGGCGTGTGCTGGGACGACGTCAAGGTGCCCGTGCAAGAGCAGAGGCGGACGAGTGGAGTCGCGTCCGGCAATGCGGGCATGGACGCCTTGACGCCGGCCCGATGTCGTCTCGAACCGCTCGCAATCGACGCCGACGTCCGTCAGCAGTGATTCGACGTACTCCGCGGCCGCGGCCTCTCCCACGGTGTCGTCGGTCCCGTCATTCGTGGAGTCGATGCGGATCAACTCGCGCAGGATCGTGACGGCATCGTCGGCAGCCATTTCAGGGGTCGAGATCGACATAGGCCCATCCTGCCTTCCGGAACCGGATTCGGGGTTGTTATCCTCCCGCAGGGCGGTTCGCCGTCCTCCCGGTCCGGGTGGCGGAATTGGCAGACGCGCTAGCTTGAGGTGCTAGTGCCCTTTGCGGGGCATGGGGGTTCAAGTCCCCCCTCGGACACCGCGGAAGTCCCGGGACGCCGTACTCACGGTGTCCCGGGACTTCGTGGTTTGTGCAGGGGAATGTGGTTTGTGCCTGGGAATGTTGTGGCGAACGCGAATCGCCGAGCGGCTTCTAGGGCTCGCAGACCCACGCCATGGCCGCGTCGCGCTCAGCGTCGGCAAACACCTTGATGCGGGCCGGAACCATCCAGGCAAAAGCGTTGACCGTGTGGCGGACCCACGCGGTGTCCGACACCACGCCGATCCGCTCCCAGTGCCGCCAGTGCTCGGTGCCCACCGCGGCGTCCTCGAACATCGCCGCACCGGAATACCCGGTGAAGCGCTCACCGAGGATGTACAGCACGCGGATCTTTTCGTGTCGCTCGAGCGCGGCCTTGATGGCTGGATCGAGGATCTTCGTGTAGTCGTCAGCGGTGACCTCGCCGACCGCCTCGAACCCCACCACGTTGTCCGGTAGTCCCTGCAGCAATTCGATCATGCGGTCAGGCTAGTTCGGTGATGCGTGAGCGCCAAGGGTCCAAGGTCCGTCGCATACGCAGCGCTGCCGACCTAGTCTGAGGTGGTGCTCCTGCGGCTGGCTCCGACACCGAGTGGCTACCTGCATGCCGGCAACCGCTTCAACTTCGAACTCACGGCCCACCTGGCGCGCGAACTCGATGCCCCCTTGGCGTTGCGCATCGACGACGCGGACGCGGTCCGGTACCGCCGCGAGTACGCCGAACATATTTTCGCCACACTGCGCGAGATGGGGATCACCTGGCAGATCGTTCCGGAGGACGGGGCTGAATTCGAGGATCATTGGTCTCAGCGCCACAAGACCGATCACTACCGCGCCGAGTTGGCAGCGGCGCGCGATCACGGACTCATGACGTACGCCTGCCTCTGCAGTCGCAACGCGCAGCGGGGGCCGGCGACGGGAGGCTGCGCGGGAGGCTGTCGCGAGAAGGACCTGTCGTGGGAGCCCGGCGCCACGGCGCTGCGGGTGGTCGTGCCGGTGGGCACGACCATTCGAGTGGGCACCGCAGAAGTTCGGCTGGATCAGGCCATGGGGGACTTCGTCGTGTGGCGGCGCGATGATCTGCCGGCCTACCAACTCGTATCAGTTGTCGAGGACCGCGATCTGCGGACCACGCACATCGTGCGCGGCATTGACCTGCTGGAGTCCAGCGCTGCGCAGATTTTCCTGGCCGCATCTGTTGATGCAGCCAATGTGGCGGAGGCGACGTACGTCCACCACGAACTCATAACGGACGAGCAGGGCGTCAAACTCTCCAAGTCGACGATGTCCGCAGGAACTGTCAACGACGAAGGGAACGAAGCATCGTGAGCGCAACACCGGAGATCGGCACATCTGTCGAGGCGGCGGGCATCGTGACCAATCTCCATGACAGCGTCGAGGACCCAGGCGGCGGCACAGTCCTGCTTATCCACGGATCCGGACCGGGTGTCTCGGCGTGGGCGAACTGGCGCCTCACCATCCCGTATTTGGCTGAACGTTTCCGTGTCGTTGCACCGGACATGGTCGGATTCGGCTATACCGATCGTTCGGTGGCGTCGTACGACATCGACACCTGGACACGACATGCCATCGGGGTCCTTGATGCTCTGGGCATTGAGCGAGCGCATGTCGTGGGTAATTCCTTCGGTGGCTCCCTGGCCCTCTCGTTGGCGATCCATCATCCCGAGCGCGTTCGACGGCTCGGCCTGATGGGGGCCGTCGGCGTGCCCTTTGACCTCACCGCGGGTTTGGATGCTGTGTGGGGCTACGAACCCAGTGTCGAGGCCATGGCGGACCTGCTGCGGCTGTTCACGGCCACGCCGATCGATGACATCGACGGCCTGGCCGAACTTCGCTACCGCGCGAGTATCCAGCCGGGCTTCCAGGAGTCCTTCGCCGCGATGTTTCCCGCGCCGCGTCAGCGCTGGGTAGATGCCATGGCCCATCGCGAGGAGGACATCGCCGCGCTGACCAACCCGACGATCATCTTTCACGGACGGGAAGACCGGATCATTCCGCTGTCGAACTCCCTACGCCTGTTCGAACTGATCCCGAACGCGCAGCTGCATGTGTTCGGTCAGTGCGGGCACTGGACTCAGATTGAGCACGCCGCCGACTTCAATCGGATCCTGGCCGACTTCCTGCGCGACTGACCCCCGGTGGCGTCGCAGGGTCCTCGGTCGGACGAACCGCAACGCTTGCCGAGGCGTTCATCCTGGGGGAAGCCGAGGCGTCTCTCGTGGGAGAAATGGTTCATACGCCCCCCATTTCGACCCCCATCGACCGTTTGTCCCGCTTAGCGGGAGAAACGGTCGAGAGAAAGGTGTTTGGGGGGTCTATCGACCATTTGTCCCTGTGTGGTTCTCGCCTTGTCGATAAGGACGAACGTCGACATCGATAGGGACGAACGTCGACCAGGGATGGCGCCGCGTCCTCAGGCACCCGCGTACCTACATCCGCAGGTACGACGCTCCGTTCGCGTCCAGGATGGAGCCACTCATCCAGGCGGCCTCCGGACTCGCCAGGAATGCGACAGCGGCCGCGATCTCTTCAGGCTCGCCAATACGGCCGAAGGGACTCTCCGCGCGGCGCATGACCCCGGCCTCGCCCACCATCGCCTCGGCCGCCATCTCGGTATCCACGAAACCAGGCGCCACCGTGGTCACGGCAATTCCGCGCCGGCCCAGGTCCTTGGCCAGCGATTGACCAAACGCCGCGATACCCGCCTTGGTCGCGCCGTAGGCGGGACAGTTCGGCTCACCGCGGAAAGCTCCACGCGATCCCACATTGACGATGCTCGAACCGGGTTCCATGTGCCGGACCGCCGCCCATGTGACGTTGGCCGGGCCGACCAGATTCACCGCGATGGCCTCCGACCACCGCCGCTGCCACTCATCGAAGCCCGTCTCATCTATGGGATGCGCCTCGAAGATGCCCGCGTTGTTCACCAGGACGTCCAGGCCGTCCCAAGCCGTCGCCACCTGGTCCACCATGTCGCGCGCAGCGTCGGCATCACGCAGATCCGCATGGGCCACCTGGTGACCCGTACCGGCCAGCCCGTCAACGACCTCCTGCGCCAGCGTGGCGTCCGAGCGGTAGTGCACGGCCACCCGGTAGCCGTCCGCAGCCAGGCGCTGCGCGATGGACCGTCCGATACCGCGAGACGCCCCCGTCACAAGGGCTCGTCGACCGTCTGTCATACGCCCAGCCTAGGCACAGGGGCCCGGGGCGATCTGGCAGAGTACGCCCATGGCTCATTCTGAAGACTACGACTTCCCCGTCCATCTCAATAACCACCACCTCGACACGTTGACGGTGCTGTTTGCCCACCCGACGAGCGGAAACATTCGCTGGGTTGACGTCCTGTCGCTGCTCGAGGCCACCGGGGAGGTCGAGGAGCGGCACGACGGCAAGTTCCGAGTCACTCTGGGGGGCGAGACCGAGGTCTTCGAGCGCCCACGGCACAAGGACATCGAGATGCAGACCATTGTGGATCTTCGTCGCATGTTCAAGAACGCAGGATTCGAGCCCAAGGCTCCCGGGAATGAGGTCTGACATGAACGACGTGACTGACGCAATCGACCTGACCGGCAACGTCGCCATCGCGGCGGTGGACTTCCACTCCACGCGCATCTACGCGCTGGACTCCGCCGACCACAGTTCTCCGGAGCATGTGGTGGCGGACGATCCGCGCAAGCGCTTCCACAACGTCTACCACCACCACGGCAACGTCGACGGGACCTACCTCGATGACAGCGACGTCTACTGGCACACCCTGGCCGAGGCGCTGGTCCCCGCGTCCGCCATCGTGCTGCTCGGCCACGGGAAGGGGAAGGCCAACGCGAGCCATCACCTCGTGACCTATCTGGAGAAGCACCGACGTGACGTGGCCGACCGCATCGTCGCCGACGTGCGTGCCGACATTGACGACCTCACCGACGAGCAGGTGCTTCGTCTCGGTCAGCACATCATGGGCATCGACCCTCTTCGCGACCATGGCGACAGCCGCCGGGGTGCCCTCTGAGGAGGGCCCTCGGCACGGGGGTACTGCTGGCCCTGAGCCTGATCTCCGTCGCCGCCTGTTCAAACCAGGCGGCGCCGAACCCCAATGCGTCCGTCGAGATGCCGACGGCGTCATACACGCCTCCGGCGGACGCCCAGGTGACTCCGCCCGAAGCGGTGTCGCTCGCCAACGTCCAACCGAACGACGGGATCGGTCCCATCGTCGAGTTCATCGACTCGGCAACGACATCCGTCGACGTTGCGATCTACCGGATCGACTCTGACTACGCCGCGGTGGTCGACGCGATGGCGCGGGCGGTGGATCGCGGTGTCCCGGTCCGCCTGTCCATCTCCCGCCAGCTCGTCGGGCAGCCGAACCCACCGGAGGGCAACGCTCAGCAGATCCAAGTGGCGCAGGACCTACGGCAGCGAGGCATCCAGGTCGAACTCAGCAGGCCGGAGTTCCACTACGGGCACGAGAAGACGATCGTCGTGGACGCGGGTACTCCCACGGCGGTTGCGATGATCGCCGACTGGAACCTGCAGGAGTCCTACTTCGGTCCGAACCAGTACGGACCGGTGGGTTCGCGCGGCATGGCGGTTTTCGATCGCGACCCGCAGGACATCGCCACCATCGCCGCCTACTTCGATGCCAACTGGCCGCCCTATGCCCCCTACCCGGAGTCGACCCGGGCCAGCCTGGTCTGGAGCCCCAGCGGAATCGATTACCGGCCGGTCGGCAACTCTGTGCAGGTGCTGACCGACTTCGTCAGCGGCGCCCAGGAGACGCTCGACATCTACGCCGAATACATCCAAGACGATGCCTTCCTTGTAGCCATGATCGAGGAGCGGGCCAAGGCCGGTGTGCGTGTCCGCATGATCGGCAACTCTGATGGCCAGTCCCCCGAAATGGTGTCGCGGCTGCGCGCGGCCGGCATCGACATCCGTTTCGATCCGATCTATGACGGCATCACGTCGGACCCGATGTTCGTTCATACCAAGACGATGTTCTCCGATGTTGCGACTGCGGATGCACGCGCCTTCTTCGGTTCGCAGAACACCTTCATCAATGAGTCGCCCGAGGCGATCTTGGAGCTCGGCATCATCGCCACCGGCAAGAACCTCATCAACGAGGCGTACTCCTTCTTCGAAGGAGACTGGTCCACGGCCACTGAGACGCAAGCCTCCCCGAGCCCGTCCGGCGGCTGACATGGTGCGCACTGGCGTTCTGATCGGCACCCTCGCCATTGCGCTGGGGTCCCTCGCCGCCTGCTCCTCTGATCCCAGCGTGTCGGGCAACTCCCGATCACCGGTGCCGCTGGATCTCGGTCCAGACGTCTCAGCCGTCGTCGCCACCATCCAGCCCGACGATGGGGTGCAGGCGGTCGTGGACTACATCGATAGCGCCACCAAGACACTCGACATCGCGGTCTATCAGATGGAGCCGGGCTACGACGTACTCGTGGAGGCCCTGCAAGGGGCCCAAGCACGTGGTGTGCGGGTGCGGATCCTCCTATCGAGCACCATCTACCCGCCCACCGCGGAGAATGGCAATCCGGCAGATGCGGAACGCCTACAGGCGTTAGGACTCGATGCACAACTGAGCCGACCGGAGTTCAGTTTCTCGCACTGGAAGGTCCTGATCGCGGATGGCGCCACCGACCGCGGCTCGGTGCTGCTGTGCGACTTCAATCTGGGTCCGGGCTATTTCGGATTGGATCCGGCGTACCCCGACGAGGGCGAGACCCGCGGCATGGCCGTGCTCGACACCAATCCGGTGGACGTGTCGATGATCCAACGGACCTTCGATGCCGATTGGCCTCCCTTTGCGCCGTGGCCGGCGAACAATGCGCCACATCTGGTCTGGTCGCCGAGCGATCCCACCTGTGACTCGCCGAGTTGCCAGATGCCCGGTGTCCCGCTGGAGCCGGTCGGCAACTCACGCGCGGCCATCACGGCCCTGATCGATTCAGCGACCACCACGCTCGACGTGTACGTCCAAGCGTTCGCCTACCCCTCGCAGTTGCTGCAACCACTCCTCGACGCCTGCGCCAGCGGCGTGAGCGTGCGTGTCGTCGGCAACGAGGGCGGCATCAACGACGAAGTCCTCCGTAGCCTCGGGAACTGTGGGGCCCAGGTGCGCTGGAACACTACCGATCCGTCCGGGGATGGCCGGGTCATGTATATCCACACCAAGACGATCGTGGCCGACGCCGGTCTCCCCACCGCGGTGGCCTACGTCGGCTCGGTCAACCCCTTCCTTGACGAGTCCGTGCAGACCGAGCGTGAATTGGGGATCCTCCTTACCGATCCGTCCTCAGTGGACCGCATCGATGCGGTGTTCACGCGTGACTTCGACGCAGGGACCTCGGCGCTATGACGACCCGGCGGCAGGTCCTCGGAGGTTTGCTGGGCATCGGTGCCGTGGGTGCACTGTCGGCCTGCGGGTCCAACACACCAGGCGCAGGCGTACCCAGCCCGGAGAACACCTCCAGTACCACCGACGCGCAGCAGGCCACGGCGCTGGCACTGTGGACCGCCCGCCAGGCTGCCCTGGACGGCTCCTACGGCATTGGCGGGGCACTGATCGAGACGGCGACCGGCCACGTGCTGCAGACCATGCCCAACCGGGTGTTCGCGCGGTTGGCACCGGGCGAAGACGACAGCCCCGTCTTCGTCTGGGACCCAACCGCACATGGCGAGCGCCAACTGATGTCCTGGTATCTCGCCCAGTCAGCAGCCCGTCCCATGCCCCCACCCGAGGCGCTGACGCTGGTGACCACGGTGGACCCCTGCCTCATGTGCGCCTCGTCGCTATTGGAGGTGGGGGTCAGCGTTGGAACGGCGGCCCCGGACACCTACTCCGGCATCGACTACGCACAAGACGGGCAGTTCCTCGACCTACCCGAACCGTTGCGGTCTCGGGCCCGTGAGCGCTTCGGCTACTTCGCCGTCGACGGCGTACGTGCCTACCAGGGTGGTCCGCAGGCGGCCTATGTCGGTCAGAGCATCGAACAGTCGACCTTCGAGGAGTGCTCAGACCTGTACGCCTCGTCGGCCAATACGGTGCGATCTGCCCGCCGCAGCCAGGACACCAGCGTCGACAAACTGAAGAACCCATCGACGTTCCCGACTGCCCTGCCCATCGTGCGAGCGTTCGAAGCGGCCTCTCCCGGCGCCTTCACCGTGACCCTTGATGACCCGCGGCGACCCGATGAGGCACTTCGTGGCTTACTGGAGGCGACTGTGCGGGCCATGCCCGGCTCCACCAACGCCTGCGCGTTCGTCGACCCGTTCGGCAACGTGCTCACCGTCTGCGCGGACCAGCAGCAGGTCAACGCCTTGAACACCGCTTTCGCGCTGTGCACCCGCAGCTACGCGCAGACGCGGTTTGCCCTCATGGCCGACCCCAGGACCGCGGATGTGGCCGCTGAGACGCTGACGAATCCGAACTTCGGCACCTTCGTTTGGCTGACCGCGCCTGATGTGCGCACCGCTCTCGGCCTGTTCGATATCGGCGCCTACGGCTCCACTCTGGGAAGCCCGTGCTCACCGCTCATCCCGAGCGCCTTCCAGTACTTCAACCTGCCGCCCGGACTCACGGCCGACGATCTACAGCGGACGATCTACCCGCTGCCGCCGCTGTATTCCGAGCACATCGCCATTAGTCCGCAGCAGGTCTTGAGCTCACCGCAGAGTGGCTAGTCCTTCTTGGCGTTCATCCGTCGCACGATCACCCAGGCGATGATCGCCGCAACCACACCTCCGGCCAAGACGGCATACCAGCCGCCCATATTGCCCAGGCCCGCAATGTTCGGCGGGTCGTCTGGGCACTCCCCCAACCCGCACTCGGGGATGACGGAGAAGCCGACCGCGGCAAGGTCAATGACGATCCAGATGATGGCGACCAGTGAGATCCACACGATGGCAAAAACGCCGACGGGACGCATCGGCCCGGGATCGCGCAGGACGCCCTGGTCGCCCGCCTCATACGGCGTCTGCCACAGGATCAGTAGCGCACAACCGACGATCGCAATCACGAACGTCACTAGCGCCCAGGTGTACAGGTGCCAGCCCAACACCGCCGGGCCGTAGCCGGGATCGTTGGGGTCGGCAATATGCAGCAAGATCTGTCGCGTCGAACCTGCGGCACCCACGACGGCTCCGAGGATGCTCAGCGCGTAGTGGCGCGCTCGGATCCCCCAGAGCAGATTCATCATGGGGCCAACGGCGATCGCGAACATGCCCGAGCGCTGCACGATGCACAGCGGGCAGGGCTGCTCCCCCACCCCGAACTGCAGGTGTAGAGACCCGGCGAGGACACCGAGCAACGCGAACAGCGCGGCGACATTGAGCAGTCGCGAGAGGAACACCGCCCGCTCGGGCGGCATCCACGTGGGCGTCGTCTGCTGGGACACGGTCACCTCAGAAGTTCAGGGGGATGGGATCGGTCATGTGGGACTTCAGCACGATGAGCGTGTAGGCAAGGTTCACCAGCACGAGGATCGGTATCCAGCGCCAATGGCGGAAGATGCCGAGGAAGATGACTCCCCACAGGACGAACATCAGCAGCATCACGTGCCGGACACTAGAGCCCGCAACACCGCAGGGCAAGCACCTTCGCCCATCGCGTCCCCTAGGGTGGCGACATGTCTGATTCAGACCATGCCACTCGATGGGGCCTGCTCGGCGCCGGGTGGATCGCCCGTCGCGCGATCGCACCAGCCCTGCACACGGCCGACGGCGCAGTCCTTGATGTTGTCGCGGCACGGGATCGTGATCGCGCCGCGTCGCTGCACCCGGCCCGCTACGCCGCCGACGACTACTCCGCGATCATCGACGATCCCGACATCGACGCCGTGTACGTCGCCCTGTCGAACGACGGGCACCTGCCGTGGTCGGAGGCCGCACTGCGTGCCGGCAAGGCGGTGTTGTGCGAGAAGCCGCTCACCCGAGATCCGGAGGAGACGCGCCGATTGCGCGCGGTCGCCGACGAGACGGGCGGACTTCTCGTTGAAGCCACGTGGAACCTTTGGCACCCGCGCACCGCACGGGCGGCGGCTCTCATCGCCAGTGACGCGATCGGCCCGGTGACGTCGATGTCCGGCACCTTCACGATCGACGGAGTTCCCGAGAACAACTACCGCCTCGATCCCGAACTTGGCGGAGGCGCCCTGCTGGACGTCGGCTGCTATCCGATGACCGCCGCCGCCTGGGTAACCCACGCCGGGGACCTCGAGGTGGTCGACGCCGAGATCACGCGGTCGGAATTGGGCGTGGACCTCACCACGGACGCCCGTCTGAGCATGGGTGGGATCGACGTGCATGTGCGCGGTTCCTTCATCGAAGCGCCGCTCCAGACACTGGTGATTGAAGGTCCCCATGGTGTCCTGGAATTCACCGGCAACGATGCCTTCACCTCCTGCCTGCAACCCAGTGCGCTGCGCGTGCTCGACCGTGATGGCGAGCGCGTCGAACACTTCGGTCCGGTGGATCCCTACCGGACGATGATCGAGCACGTCGGCCGCGCCGTGCGCGGCGAGCCACACTGGCTGCCCGACCCGCGGTGGTCGATCGTGGTGGCCGACGCCATGGCGGCCGTTCTCGCCAGGGACTAGAGCCCCTGACTTCTCTGGCCCGTCCGGGAGAGAATCGTTTCTACGAAAGGAGACCGTCATGAGCAGCGATGCGAAGGCTCAGGACCCTGATGAGGTGGCCCGGGTCACCCAGGACACCGTTGATCCCGCGGGTGACGCAGCCGATCAGGCCGAGCGCTTGACCATGGTGATGGAGGCAGAAGCCCTCCGCAACGCTCTGCACGGCGACTCCTCCGGCGAAGGGTCCCTCGACGGCTACGACTATCCGCTTGAGGACACCGAGAGCGTGCTGGCGATGGAAGACGCCGAGGATTCCAGTGACGATCCGATGCACGCTGGCGGACTCGATCCTGCGCCATGGGTGCCGGCCGAACGCGCCGCCATGCACATCGTGGACTCCGACGACCAGTGGGATGGCCGACCTGTCGACGAAATGGAGGAGGACGAGGACGTCGACATCGATCCCTTCGATCGGCCCGGCGGCGAACTCACGGCTGAAGACGAGACCCTTCTTGGCATTGACCCCTACGACCATCCGGACGAGGAGCAGTGACCGACACCGTTCGCGTCGAGCAACGCGGGCCGGTCGCCATCGTGTGGATGACTCGACCCGAACGCCGCAACGCGATACTCCCGGAGTCGGGCCGTCTCCTCGTGCGCACACTCCGCGACCTCGATCAGGACTCCGGCGTGCGCGCGGTGGTGATTGCCGGCGCCGGTCCAGCCTTCTGCTCCGGTGCGGACCTCACGGTGTTGCGCGAGGGCCCGAGCGCGCTCATGGCCTTCGCCGACGATGATGAGCTCAAGGATCTCGCCATCGCACCTACCCTCATGTCAACGCCCGTCGCCACCGCCGTCCAGGGCGCCGCTGCCGGAGCAGGATTCGTCCTCGCTATCGCCGGTGACACCACCTTCGTGGCGCCGGATGTGCGCTTCATACCGGTCTTTCCCCGGCTCGGCCTTGTCGCTGAGTACGGCGTTGCCTGGCTGCTGCCCCGCCGCATCGGTTCAGCGCGAGCCGCGGATGTGCTGCTGACGGGCCGGGAGATCAACGCCGAAACCGCGCTTGCCTGGGGAATGGCGAACGACATTGCCGAGGACCCCGTGGAGCGCGCAGTGCAGTGGGGCCTGGCGGTGGCTCAATGCTCGCCGTACTCGGTCGCTATGGCCAAGCGGCAACTCATCGAAGGGGCCGAACAATCGCTGAGCGCAGCCCACGCGACCGCGCTGGAGTTGATGAAGGAGTCCTTCGCCGGCCCGGACTTGCCCGAGGCGATGATGGCCCGCTTGCAGAAGCGTGAGCCGAGTTTCGTCGCCTACCCGCCCACTTCCTAGTCGAGTTGCCCGGCGTGGGCCAGCGCAAGGCGCACCAGTCGGCCCTGTCCCCCGGTCATCTCCGCCTGGAATCCGGTGGAGGCGGCCTCCCAGGGATCGACCCAGGTGAGGTCCAGAGCGTCTTGGCTCGGTGAGCAGTCACCGTCACACGGCACGATGAAACACAGGCTCACCGCGTGCTGCCGCGGATCGTGATAGCCGCTCACGGTGGGGTCGGGGAAGTACTCGGCCACGGTGAACGGCGCCGGATTGACCGGCAGACGCGGTAGCGCGACCGGGCCGAGATCCTTCTCCAGGTGTCGAAGGAGGGCGTCTCGCACTCGTTCGCCGTAGAGCACGCGACCAGACACCAGGGCACGGCTGATACTGCCATCGGGCATGGCGCGCAGAAGCAGACCGACGCTCGTGATGCGTCCCCAGGAGTCGGTCCGCACGGGAATAGCTTCGACGTAGACGAGTGGCAGGCGCTCGCGGGCCTGCTCGAGGTCTTCATTGCTCAGCCATGAGCCGCGCGTGTCGAGCATGTCGCTCATTCGATCTCCCGTCGCCGAAAAATGCGCCTAGGTCGCCGTGGGTCGCCAAGGGCCATACCCTCGACGCATGTCGACTGTAGAGCCCAGGCAGCCCGACGGCTCCGCCTACCCCGTGACCATGCCCGAGAGCGAATGGCAGGCCCGGCTCACCCCGATGGAGTACGCCGTCCTGCGCGAGGGCGGGACCGAGCGGGCCTTCACTGGCGAATACACCGACACCGAGACCGAAGGGGTCTACTCATGCCGTGCCTGCGGCGCCGAACTCTTCCGCTCCCACGAGAAGTTTCACTCGCATTGCGGCTGGCCCTCGTTCTTTAGCCCCCTGGCGGGAGACCGTGTCGTCGAGATCGAAGACCGTTCGCTGGGGATGTTGCGCACGGAGGTGCGCTGCGCCTCGTGCGGCAGCCATCTGGGGCATGTCTTCTCCGGCGAGGGCTACGACACGCCGACGGACCTGCGGTACTGCATCAACAGCGTCTGCCTCACCCTCGAGCCCTCGAGCGACGGCGTGGATGACGGGCCGGAGGCCGATTCCGGCGTAACCTGAGGACGTGACCGCGCTAGCCGACGACGCCTTCGATCGAGCGCTACGCAGTCTGCACGAGGTTCGCTTTCGGCCGGAGTTGTCCGTCGAGGAGAGCCCGGCGCCCCAGCGATTGGCACCGCACGCCGTCGCCCTCACCGCAGAATTCGTCGAAGACGACGAGGAACTCGCCAGCGGTCGATTCGTGCTTCTGCACGACCCCGACGGGGTCGACGCCTGGGCTGGCTCCTTCCGCGCCGTGACGTTCATCAAGGCCGTTTTGGAGCCGGATCTCGCGACCGATCCCCTGCTCACCGGGGTCGCCTGGACCTGGCTGCTGGAGGCTCTGGAGTCCTATGCCGGACCGGTCGATGAACTCGGCGGCACCGTCACCCGAGTCATGAGCGAGTCCTTCGGCACGCTGGGCGAGCGTGACGTCGCAGGACAGGTCGAGATCCGCGCCTCCTGGACGCCATCGGCCGATCCGAGCCTGATCGGCGGCTCCGCCCAAGCCTGGGGGGCTGCGCTGGCCCACGCGGCGGGGCTCCTGCCCGTCCCGGACGGCGTGGCGATCTTGACCCCGGGGCGCACCCCGCATGAGTGATGCGCCCGTCGAGTTGCCCCCGGTCGAGCCCGTGGACGGCATTCCGCAGGTCACGACCGACCCGGACGACCTCCGTCGGGCGGTGGACGCACTTGCTGCCGGATCCGGCCCGGTGGGTGTCGATGCTGAGCGCGCCTCCGGCTTCCGCTACGGCCAGCGTGCCTACCTCGTCCAGTTCTACCGTCGTGGTGCGGGCACCTGGCTTTTCGATCCCATCGCCCTACCCGATCTCAGTCCCTTGCGCGACGCACTGGCCGACACGGTGTGGATCCTTCATGCGGCGAGCCAGGACGTCCCATGCCTGCGCGAGGTCGGCCTTGAGCCTCCCCAGGTCTTCGACACCGAGGTCGCGGCGCGTTTGCTCGGACGCGAACGGGTCGGGCTCGGACCCTTGGTCGAGTCCGAATTAGGGCTCCATCTGGCGAAGGGTCATGGTGCTGCCGATTGGTCCCAACGACCGATCCCGGATGACTGGCGCCATTACGCGGCCCTCGATGTCGAGGTGCTGCCAGACCTTTACGACCGCCTCGCCCCGGAACTTGTTGCCGCTGGCAAGGACCAGTGGGAGCGCGAAGAGTCCGAAGCCGTGCGCACTGCTCCCCCGCCGCCGCCACGCGAGGATCCCTGGCGTCGCACGTCCGGACTGCACAAGGTTCGGGGCAAGCGCGATCTGGCGGCCGTTCGCAGCATGTGGATGAGCCGCGACGAACTCGCCCAGCAGCGTGACGTGAGCCCTGGTCGCATCCTGCCCGATGCCGCCATCGTTGCCGCCGTCAATGCCCATCCGTCGAGCGCGGAGGCCCTCGCGGCACTTCCGGAGTTTCGCCGACGCGGAGCCGCTCGACATCTCGCCCGCTGGTGGCGCGCGATCGAGGCGTCTCGACAGTTGCCGGAGAGCGACCTGCCGGACAAGAGCCTGCCCTCCGACAGTCCGCCACCGCCGCGCATGTGGCGGGACAAGGATCCGGCGGCCGCCGACCGTCTCGACCGCACCAAGGCCGCGCTCGCGGAGATCTCCGAATCGCGCAACGTGCCGGTCGAGAACCTCGTGACGCCCGACTTCGTGCGACGTCTGGCCTGGCGCCCCCCGGATCCGGTCACGCAGGACACGATCGCCACCGCCCTGCGCGAGCGGGGTGCTCGGGCGTGGCAGGTGCAGACAGTGGCCGGGCCGCTCGTTGAAGCCCTGGCCGACCCCTCGACGGATTAGCGCTCGGCCGTAATGCCCGGCTCGGGCATCAACGCGGTGACTTCCTCGACGATGCGACGCGTCACCTGCTGGGCGGTGAGGCCCACCTCGTCGAGTACGGCGCTCCGGCTGCCGTGCGCCGGGAAGTCGCGGGGGACGCCGAAGGTGAGCGTCGGCAGGGTGAGGTCGGCGTCCTCCAGCGCTGTGCGCACGGCCGTGCCGATCCCGCCCGCACGCGAGTTGTCCTCAAGGACGGCCACCACCGAAACCCCTCGCGCCATGTCCACCACGTCGACCGGGACCGGTAGTGGCCAACGGGGATCGACCACCCTTGCGGCGATCCCTTGGGCGTGCAGCCCACCGGCGACTTCGACGGCCAGTGCCGCGAACGCACCGACACCGACGATGAGGACCGAAGCGTCTTCGTCCTCGCGCAACAGGTCAACCACCCCGACGCGGCGTACCGCGGGGATCACGTCGACAACCGGCCCCTTCGGGAATCGGATCACGGTCGGCCCGTCACTCACGGTGACCGCCTCCTGCAGCGCCTCCACGAGCGTGCGGGCGTCGCGGGGAGCCGCGAGTCGTAGCCCCGGCACCACCCCGAGGATGCTCATGTCCCATACGCCGTTGTGGCTCGGACCGTCATCGCCGGTGACGCCGGCCCGGTCGAGCACAAAGGTGACGCCCGCCCCGTGCAATGCACAGTCCATCAGGACTTGGTCGAACGCCCGATTCAGGAATGTGGCGTAGACGGCCACCACCGGATGAAGACCGGCGAAGGCCATGCCCGCCGCACTCGCTGCCGCGTGCTGCTCGGCGATACCGACATCGAAGGTGCGATCCGGGTACGCCGCGCAGAAGCGGTCCAGCCCGGTAGGACCCATCATTGCCGCGGTGATCGCCACAATGGACTCGTCCTCTCCGCCGAGGCGGACGAGCTCATCAGAGAAGACGTTGGTCCACGTGGTACCCGATGCCTTCATCGGTCGGCCGGTATCGGGATCGATCACACCGATGCCATGGAAGCGGTCCGCCTCGTCGTTCTCGGCCGGGCGATAGCCCCGGCCCTTCTCGGTGATCACATGGACGATGACGGGAGCGTCGAAGGCTCGGGCACGACCGAGCGCATGCTCCAGGGCCGCCGTGTCGTGACCGTCCACTGGGCCGATGTACTTCAGGCCGAGGTCTTCGAACATCCCCTGCGGCGCCACGATGTCCTTCAGACCCTTCTTCATCCCGTGCAGGGCCTCATAGACCGGAGCGCCGAGCACCGGCGTGCGCTGCAGGGTGCGGCGCCCCCACTCGAGGAAGCGCTCGTAGCCCTGGGTGGTGCGCAGCGTGGACAGATGGTGCGCCACTCCCCCGATGGTCGGCGAGTACGAGCGCTCGTTGTCGTTGACCACGTTGTTCAACGGCCGATCGGAGGCGGCGATCGTGTTGAGGGCCTCCCACGCCATGCCGCCGGTGAGCGACCCATCGCCCACGACGGCCACGACATGGCGGCCCGCGTCCCCGCCCAGGCGGCCGGTCAGTTGCCAGGCCTTGGCGATGCCATCGGCATAGGAAAGTGCCGTCGAAGCGTGAGAGTTCTCGATGATGTCGTGCTCGGACTCGGCGCGGCTCGGATAGCCCGACAGGCCGCCACGCTGCCGCAGTCCCTCGAACTCCTCGGCGCGGCCGGTGATCATCTTGTGCACGTAGGACTGATGCCCGGTGTCCCACACGATGGCGTCGCGCGGCGAGTCGAACACGCGGTGGAGAGCGAGCGTGAGTTCGACAACGCCGAGGTTGGGACCAAGGTGCCCACCCGTGCGCGACACACGGTCAACGAGGAACGCGCGTACCTCCTCGGCGAGCGCGGGCAGGTCCTCCGCGGGCACGGCGCGCAGGTCAGAGGGTGAGTTGATTCCCTCAAGCAGCCCCACGTGCCCTCCTTTGATCGACCGGCACAGTCTAGGCGCCCCTGCCCACTCGCACCCGTTGGCAACGCCTAGAGCCGGGCTTTCCATCGACGGCCGTCCAGTGCCTCGCTCACGAGTTCGACCTCACTCAGCCGCAGCCCGAGAGCGGCCCCCTCCGCTTCCAGCGCCGTGAGGACCCGCTCGATATCGATCTCCATGTCCCTCAGCGCGGCACGCGCGGTGGCGTAGGCGACCCGCGCACCCTCGCGTCGAGCCTCGAGGTCACATCGCAGCCGATGGGCGAGCGCCTGTGGAAACTCACGCCAGACACTCTGGGTACGCCACTCTGCCGGACCGAGGTCCAGCATCCAGCGCACCGCCTGCTCGGTGAAGTCGTCGTGATCAGGTGCCGGGAGTCCGGATGGCCACCCGACCGGGATCATGGGGACCTGGCGATCACACGAGCGAGCGCAGGACGTACTGCAAGATCCCGCCGTGTCGGAAGTAGTCGGCTTCGCCCGGGGTGTCGATGCGCACGAGGGCGGTGAACTCCACGGTGCGACCGTCGGCGGCGACCGCCTCTACCTCCACCATCCGCGGCGTGCGTCCCTCGTTGAACTCGGTGATCCCGCGAATGGTGAACACCTCGTCCCCCTGCAGTCCCAGGGTGTCCGCGGTCATTCCCTCGGGGAACTGCAGCGGGAGGACGCCCATGCCGATCAGGTTGGACCGGTGAATGCGCTCGTAGGACTCCGCGATCACGGCCTTGACGCCGAGGAGTGCCGTGCCCTTCGCCGCCCAGTCCCGGCTCGAGCCCGAACCGTATTCCTTGCCGGCCAGGATGACGAGCGGTGTGTGGTGGGCGGCGTAGGCCATGGCCGCGTCGTAGACCGGCACCGTCTCGTCGTCGGGCGTCGTGAAGTCGACCGTGTAGCCCCCCTCCACGTCGTGAAGCATGAGGTTCTTCAACCGGATATTGGCAAAGGTGCCGCGAATCATCACCTCGTGGTTGCCACGGCGAGAACCGTAGGAGTTGAAGTCCTTGCGCTCGACACCGTGCTCGGCGAGGTACAGCCCAGCGGGGCTGTCCGGCTTGATGCTGCCCGCCGGAGAGATGTGGTCGGTCGTCACCGAGTCGCCCAACTTCAACAGTACGCGCGCGCCATTGATGTCGTGTACGGGTTGCGGTTCGCGGGTCATACCGTCGAAGTACGGCGGTTTGCGCACGTAGGTGCTGTTCGTGTCCCAGGCAAAGCGGTCACCCGTCGGAGTGGGTAGCGCGCGCCAGCGATCATCGCCGGCGTACACGTCGGCGTACCGGGCAGCGAACATCCCCTCATCGATCGTCGCGTCGATGACCGCCTGAACCTCGGCCGGGCTCGGCCAGATATCGGCGAGGAACACGGGCTGACCCTCGTTGTCCATCCCCAGCGGCTCGGTGGCGAAGTCAATGTCCATCGTGCCCGCGATGGCGTAGGCCACTACCAGGGGCGGCGACGCCAGGTAGTTCATCTTGACGTCCGGGTTGATCCGTCCCTCGAAGTTGCGGTTGCCGCTGAGGACGGACACGACCGCCAGATCGGCTTCGTTCACGGCGGCGCTCACCTCGGGGATGAGCGGGCCGGAATTGCCGATGCACACGGTGCAGCCGTAGCCCACGGTGTCAAAGCCCAGTTTGTCGAGGTACGGCGTAAGTCCAGCCTTGTTGTAGTAGTCGGTGACGACCTGCGATCCCGGACCGAGCGTGGACTTCACCCAGGGCTTGCGCGAGAGTCCGGCTTCGACCGCCTTCTTGGCCAGGAGACCCGCGCCCACCATGACCGAGGGGTTGGAGGTGTTGGTACAGGAGGTGATGGCCGCAATCGCGACGGCACCGTGACCGATCTCGACCGGCACGTCCTCAATAACCGTCTCGACCGCGGCCGCCGGCTCCTTCGTGTACGACGCGAGATCTCGCTCGAAGATCTGCTTGGCCTCGCTCAGGGACACGCGATCCTGTGGGCGCTTCGGCCCGGCGAGAGAGGGCACAACGGTGCCGAGGTCGAGTTCGAGGTACTCGGAGTAGGCCGCCTCGTGGGCCGGGTCATGCCACAGGCCCTGTGCCTTGGCATAGGTCTCCACCAGGGCGATCTGATCGGCGCTTCGCCCCGTAAGGCGCAGGTAGTCGACCGTGGCATCGTCGATCGGGAAGATTGCCGCCGTGGAGCCATACTCCGGGCTCATGTTGCCGATGGTGGCGCGATCGGCCAGCGGCACGGCGCCCACGCCTTCACCGTAGAACTCGACGAACTTGCCCACGACACCGTGGGCACGCAGCATCTGCGTGATGGTGAGGACGAGATCCGTGGCGGTCGCACCAGGCGGCAACTCCCCGGTGAGTTTGAAGCCCACCACGCGCGGGATGAGCATGGATACCGGCTGTCCGAGCATGGCGGCCTCGGCTTCGATGCCGCCCACGCCCCAACCGAGGACGCCGAGTCCGTTGACCATGGTCGTGTGCGAGTCCGTGCCGACGACCGTGTCCGGATAGGCCATCCCGCCGCGCGCCATGACCACGCGGGCGAGGTGCTCGATGTTGACCTGATGCACGATACCCGTGCCTGGAGGCACGACCTGGAACTCCTCAAACGCGTCCTGCCCCCAGCGCAGGAAC
>CAYGMM010000006.1:0-37524 GCA_964351035.1 uncultured Actinomyces sp. | reverse complement strand
GTCGACGAGAAGAAGAAGACCATCGGCGTACTCGAGGCTGCGATCGACAAGGTCGAGGATCAACTCGGCATCGACAACCTCTACGACACGGTGAACACCCCGCTGGTCGGCTTCTTGAACAACGCCATTCGCGCAAAAGAACTGTTCAAGCGTGACAAGGACTACGTCATCCTCGAGGGCGAGATCCTCATCGTCGATGAGCACACCGGCCGCCTGTTGAAGGGACGCCGATACAACGAGGGTCTGCATCAGGCGATCGAGGCCAAGGAGAACGTCGAGATCAAGGCGGAGAACCAGACTCTGGCCACCGTCACGCTGCAGAACTATTTCCGTCTCTACGACAAGCTGGCCGGCATGACCGGCACGGCTATGACCGAGGCGGCGGAGTTCCAGCAGATCTACACGCTCGGCGTGGTGCCGATCCCGACCAACCGACCGATGGTGCGTTTGGATGAGCCGGATCTGGTGTACCGCACCGAAGCCGCCAAGTACGCCGCGGTGGTTGATGACATCGAGGAGCGGCACGCCCTTGGTCAGCCCATCCTCGTGGGCACCACCAGTGTCGAGAAGAGCGAACTCATCTCACATGAGTTGAAGAAGCGGGGCGTCAAACACGAGGTCCTCAACGCGAAGAACAACGAGCGCGAGGCGGCCATCGTCGCCGAGGCCGGCCGCAAGGGTGCGGTGACCGTCGCCACCAACATGGCCGGTCGCGGCACCGACATCATGCTCGGTGGCAACACCGAGTTCCGGGCCGCGCAGGAGTTGGAGCGCCGCGGACTCGACCCGGTCGAGGACCCCGAGGCCTATGAAGCCGCATGGCCCGAGGCGCTCAAGGCGGCCGAGGACTCGGTGCGCACCGAGCACGAGGAGGTCATCGAACTCGGTGGCCTCTATGTCCTCGGCACCGAGCGGCACGAGTCCCGCCGTATCGACAACCAGTTGCGTGGCCGCTCCGGCCGCCAGGGCGACCCGGGTGAGACGCGCTTCTACCTCTCGCTCGAGGACGACCTCATGCGCCTGTTCAAGGCCGACATGGTCGATGCGTTCCTGCGCCGGTTCAACGTCCCGGACGACGTACCCATCGAAGCCAAGATGGTCACCAACGCGATCCGGTCGGCGCAGACCAACGTCGAGGCGCAGAACTTCGAGATTCGCAAGGACGTCCTGAAGTACGACGATGTCCTCAACCGTCAGCGCCTGGTCGTCTACGACGAGCGTCGACAGGTCCTCGAGGGTGCGGACATTCACGAGCAGGTGCGCTCCTTCATGGACGACGTTGTTACCGGCTATGTCGTCAGCGCTACGGCTGAGGGCTACCCCGAGAGTTGGGACCTCGACCAACTGTGGACGGCGCTCAGCCAGCTCTACCCGGTTGACGTCACCGTGGAGGAACTCGAGGAGCAGTCCGGGGGTGGCCGAGCCGGCCTGTCGTCGGAGTTCCTGATCGAGGAACTCACCAACGACATCCACCTTGCCTATGACCAACGTGAGGCGGACCTCGGCGTCGAGGTCACGCGTGAACTCGAACGCCGCGTCATCTTGTCCGTGCTGGATCGCAAGTGGCGCGAGCACCTGTACGAGATGGACTACCTGCGCGACGGCATCGGCCTGCGGGCCATGGCTCAGCGTGATCCGCTGATCGAGTACCAGCGCGAGGGCTACGAACTCTTCAACGCGATGATGGACAGCATCAAGGAGGAGACCGTCGGGTTCCTCTTCCACGTCGAGGTCCAAACGCCCGCACCGGTGTCCGAAGAGGCCGCTGAGGCGGCCGAAGCGGTCGAGGACGCCACTGCCAGCGCGGCGGTGCAGTCGCTCGCCGCGGCGGTGCAGGCGGCGCCCAAGACCGCGCCCAAGGTCACCGCGCCCGGCCTCGGTCCGCAGCGACCGCAGCGTCTGGAGTACTCCGCTCCCTCCGAGAGTGGTGGTGTGACCCACGAGGAGTTGGCCAGCGACGGTGAGGAGATCGAGGTCGATCCCAACGCCAGCCGCGCCGAGCGGCGTCGCGCCCAGCGGGCCAACCGCAAGCGGCAGTGAAGGATCTGACCGAGGTCGTCGTCCGCGACGCCCCGAATCGACCGATCTTCGTCGGCGGCACCGGCCGCAGCGGTACGACGATCGCCGGCCGTCTGCTCGGCCATCACCGCGATGTCGGATCGACGAACCCGCGCGAGCTGCGGTTCGTTGCCTCCACCGGGGGAGTGGCCGACGCCTACGCCGGTCGGGTGACGCCACAGCAGGTGGTCACCAACCTGTGGGAGCACTGGTACCTACGCACCAAGCCATCCGGGGCCACGTCGGGGCTCTTCCGCCGGTTCGATCGTGACGCGATGCAGCAGGTCTGCGATGTCTACGTCCGTGAGTTTGCCGATGATCCGTACGCCGCCTCGCGTCGGTTCGTCGAAACGGTCGTCTCCTCGCACGTCCGGCGAGATCCGGACGGTCGCTGGGTCGACACGACGCCGGCCAATGCCCGGGCCGCCGATCGCGTGCTCGCGCTCTTCCCCGAGGGACGGGTCGTCCACATGATGCGGGATGGCCGCGACGTTGCCGCGTCGTTCGTCTCCAAGCCCTTCGGCCCCGCCGATGTCTTCGAGGCACTCGAGGCCTGGCGGGAGCGCATGATCGAGGCTTGGCGCGCCGAACAGGCCTGCCCGCCCGACACCGTGATCCGCGTGGACCTCCATGAGTTGGCCGTGACCGATCGCGAGGGGACCCTGCAGCGGATCCTGCACGGGCTCGATCTGCGCGATGACCGACGCATGCGCGAGTGGTTCGATGCAAAGGTGCTGCCGCACCAGGCGCACGTGGGGCGCTGGCGGCGGGACTACGACGAGGCAACGGCGCGACGCATCGATGAGCGGTACGAACAGATCATCGCCGAACTCGACGCCGCGGGCGTGCCTCGCCCGGCGTAGCCATGCGGCCCGAGGAGTGGGTTCCGCTCGCGCAGGCGTATTCCGCGCGCGTCGAGCCGTGGATCGCAGGGCGACGGGAGCGGGCCCCCCGCGGTGAGAAGAACGCCGTCGAAGACTTCCTCTTCGACTACTACCCGTACTCACCGAGCAAACTCGCGACCTGGCATCCGGGCTACGGCATCGTCCTGGAGGGTCCGGAGTCCGGGCGCTACCTCGCGCTCACCGGCTACCGCGAGACCGGTGATGGCGCCACGGCCGACATCGGGTGGCTGGAGCCCCGCCGGGAGCGACTCGAGCAGACGATCGCGATTCTGCGGGCGACGGCGGATCGTCCGGCAGTGCGCGGATGTTTCGCGTTGCACGAATGGGCGATGACCTACCGGCTCTCGCAGGAGGAGTTGCGGCATGCCTACCTTCCGCTCCGTGTCTCGCCTGACGTCGTCGCGCAGACGGTCGAGGACGTCGGCTTGCGATGCACGCACCTCGACGCGTATCGCTTCTTCACGCCTCCGGCGGTACCCCTCAACACCATCGTCCCGACGCGGGCGACACAGGCGGACAACGAGCAGCCGGGGTGCGTGCATGCCGCCATGGATCTATACAAGTACGCCTTCTGGTTCTCCCCGCTGGTCCCGTCCGATCTGGTCTTCGACTGTTTCCTGGTCGCGGCCCGAGCACGCGAACTCGATATGCGGTCTTCGCCGTACGACGTCCGTCGCTTCGGCCTGGAGCCCATCCCCGTTGAAACGCCGGAGGGACGACAGGAGTACGCCGCGGAGCAACGCGCGTTGATCGCAGTAGCAGAGCCACTGCGGCGGCGTGTCACCGAGACGCTGACCGCACTCGCGGCCTTGGGGTGAGTCGCTCCCGGCATACTGGCGGGACACACGCCGCCAATTCGTCATGCGTCGTGGCTAGATAGGAGTCCACCGTGGGAGTCTTCGAAGTCCCCGCCATGCAGCGCGCCAGCGTGCTGGATACGGACCTGCAGTTGCATGTCGAACAGCGTCCGGTACCCGCCCCCCAACCGGGAGAGGTACTCATCCGCGTGCGATCGGTGGGGATCTGCGGCAGTGACATCCACTACTTCGAACATGGCCGCATCGCCGACTTCGTCGTGGAGACGCCGCTCATCCTCGGCCATGAGGCATCCGGTGAGGTCGTCGCGCTGGGAGATGGTGTTACTGACCTGTCGATCGGCGACCGCGTGGCGATGGAACCGGGCGTTCCCTGCGGGACCTGCGAGCAGTGTCGATCCGGCCGCTACAACCTGTGCCCCGACGTGCGCTTCTTCGCTACGCCGCCGATCGATGGGGCCTTCACGGAGTACGTCACCCTGCCGCGCGCCTTCGTGCACCCGGTACCCGACAGCGTGTCGTTCGATGCTGCCGCGCTCCTCGAGCCGCTCTCCGTCGGTGTCTGGGCCTGCCAGAAGGGCAATGTCCGACTAGGTACGCGGCTGCTTATCACCGGAGCCGGACCGGTCGGTGTCATGGTCGCGCTGGTGGCGCGGGCGAACGGCGCCACCGAGATCACGCTCAGCGATGTGAACCCACAACGCCTCGCACGCGCCGCCGAACTCGGCTTCGACATCGTTGACTCCCGCACGCAGTCCCTGCCCGACGTGGTGGAGGCCGACGTTCTCATCGAGTGCAGCGGGGCCGCTCCGGCGATCGTTGATGGCATCCGGTGCGTTGCTCCGGCCGGCACCGTCGTCCTCGTCGGCATGTCGCCCACGGCGATGGTGGAGATGCCGTTCGGTGTCATCCAGGGTCGCGAATTGTGGATCACCGGGACGTTCCGCTACGCGCACACCTATCCGACCGCGGTGGCTCTGGTGTCTTCCGGCGCGATCGATCTGGATGCGCTGGTCTCGAAGACGTTCAGCCTCGACGAGGTCGAGCAGGCGCTCACCTACTCACGGCAGGATCCCGCGGCCATGAAAGTGGTCGTGCGGGTTCCTGAGTAGGTCGGAGGAGCGGTGCGATGACCAATGCCGCCTGGTTTGCGCACGAACGCGATCGCAGCTGGACCTGCGCAGCGCCGTCGACGGCGGCCCTGGACTTCCATCGCGGCCTTGACGGGTACGCCGCCACGCCACTGATCGACCTTCCTGACCTGGCGCGGGAACTCGGGGTTGGTCGCGTGCTCGCCAAGGATGAGTCCCTGCGACTGGGCCTGCCGGCGTTCAAAGCGCTGGGGGCATCCTGGGCCGTCCACCGTGCTTTGGCGCAGCATGCCGATGGCGGGCAGAGCCAGGGCCCGGTCACCGTCGTCACCGCGACGGATGGCAATCACGGCCGGGCCGTTGCTCGATTCGCGCGCCTGCTGGGCCATCGGGCCGCGATCGTCGTCCCGCCGGGGGTCCATCCCGACGCGGTTCGGGCGATCGAGGGCGAGGGTGCGTCCGTAACCGCCATCGAGGGGTCGTACGACGATGCCGTGGCCACTGCGGCGCGCCTGGCTGATGACGTGGGCGGTGTCCTCGTGCAGGACACCGCCTGGCCCGGCTACGAGGAGATCCCCGGCTGGATCGTCGAGGGCTACGCGACCCTGTTCGCCGAAGTCGACGAACAACTCGCGGAGCTCCGGCTCGGGCGTCCCGATCTGGTCATCGTCCCGGCCGGTGTCGGCTCCCTGCTGCAGGGAGCCCTGGCGCACTACCGCGGCGATCCGGCGGCGATCAACACGGTCGTGGCCTCGGTCGAACCACTGGCTGCCGCGTGCATGGGACCGAGCCTGGCGGCCGGACATCCGGTGACGGTGCCGACGGGATCAACGATCATGTCCGGGCTCAACTGCGGTACGCCGTCGTCGCTGGCCTGGCCGTACATCGCCGGTGGCCTCGATGCCGCGATTGCGATCTCGGACGCGGCCGACCTTGCGGCGGCGCAGGATCTTGCCGCGCTGGGGGTGGCGGCCGGACCGTGCGGTGCGGCGGGACTTGCCGCGGCTCGTGCAGCACTGACCGGGCCTGGATGCGACGAACGTCGAGAGCATCTGGGCATCGGGACGGGCAGCGTCGTAGTGCTTATCGTGACCGAAGGCGCAGCGGCGAATCCCTTGCCCGAGACCTAACTCAGTGTCGGTTAAGTAACCGCGACGAGCCCCATGTCCGCGCACCCGCGCTCGAGGGCCTCAAGGCCGAAGGCATCGACCGGGCCATGGGCACCGGGCGTGATGTCGCGCGTTGCCGCCATCGCGGCGCCCCAGGCGAGCAGGTCGGCGGTGAGGTCGTAGGGGGAGGGGCCGTCGAGGCGCACCGAGGCGAGTGGCCGTCCGACGGCATCGGTCGCGTCAGCCTGGACCAGCGTGCGTGCCCCCGCGCGTGTGGCTGCATCCGGGCCGGAGCCGGTGACCTTTGCCGCACGGCGGGATACGCCTCGGCGCAGTCCACTACCCAGGCCCGGGATGCTGGCAACCGCACCGAGTGCGGAGCCGGCGACCGAAGCAGGTGCCGTCCAGCGGCCCGCCCAGCCGAGCCACACGCCCACGTCGGTGACCGCAGGATCAAGCGACGGCACTGTGAGGTGTTCGCTGCCGGCCATCGCCATGCCCTTCCAGTGCCGGCCGCGGCCGAGATCGAACTCGCGCGTGCCCCCACCACCGGGACGACGATCGATGAGGTGCCCACCGCTGAATGCGTAGGACGGCGCGAACAGCACTTCCGTCGCACTGGCGCGCGTGCCCGAACTGATGCCGAACGTGCCATCGACGAAATAGCCGACGTCGACGCGGGCCGCAGGGCGACCGGATGCGCGACAACGGTGAAGTGCAATCGCGGCGGCCAGATTGCCCGGCACGTAGTCATAGCCGAACGCAGGAATGAGCCGGGCGCCGGTGCGCTCGGCGCGCGGCCCGTCAACGTCGAACACGTGACGAATGAAGCCGGATTCGCCCGTGGAGTCCAGGTACGCCGCCCCAGCATCGACGGCTGCGTCCACCGCCGCGGCGCCCAGAGAGGTGAACGGACCCACTGTCGTCACGAGGACATCGTCGGGGGAGTGCAGCAATCGGCGTACCGACGGTGGGTCGTCGACGTCGGCTACGGCAATGGAGGGTTCGGTGGCCGGAGACGGAGCGAGAGGGGCGAGACGGTCGGCCAACCGGGCCACCGCGTCGTGTCGCCGACCGGCCAGTACCGGAGCGAGGCCGGCGCGCACCATCGCATCAGCGGTGAGACGTCCGGTGTATCCGGTGGCGCCAAGGAGCACGATTCGCACGGTGCCACGCTAGCCTGCGCGCGTGACCGAGACGACGACCAGGTTCTGGCATCCCTTCGCCGACATGGCGGCCGTGTCCGCGAAGGGTGAGCTGGTGCTCGCGCGCGGTGAGGGCGCACGGGTCTTTGACGAGCAGGGACGCGGCTACCTCGATGCCGCGGGCGGGCTGTGGTTCGCCAACGTGGGCCATGGGCGCCGCGAGATCGCGGAGGCCGCGTCACTCCAGATGTCGACATTGGCGTCGTACTCGACCTTTGCTGACCTCGCCAACCGGCCCGCCCTCGATCTGGCCGCGCGCCTCGCGGAGATGGCGCCCATGGCCGACGCCCGCGTGTTCTTCACCAGCGGTGGCAGTGACTCGGTCGACACCGCGGTGAAGTTGGTGCGCCGCTACTGGAGCGAGATGGGGCAGCCGCAGCGGCAGGTCATCGTGACGCGCCAGCACGCGTACCACGGCATGCATCTCGCGGGTACGAGTCTCGCCGGTATTCCCGCGAATCAGGCCAGCCACGGTTCACTCGATCCGGCAGTCGTCGTGATCCCCTGGGACGACGCGCAGGCCCTCGACCGGGTCCTCGATGAGCGCGATGACATCGCCGCCTTCTTCTGCGAGCCGGTGATCGGAGCCGGCGGCGTCTATGCCCCGCCGGATGGCTATTTGGAGTCCGTGCGCGACATCTGCCGTCGGCACGGTGTGCTGTTCGTCGCCGACGAGGTCATTACCGGGTACGGCCGCACCGGTGCGATGTTCGCCAGCGACCGGTGGAGCCTGGACCCGGACATCGTGCTCACCGCGAAGGGCCTCACGTCGGGCTATCTGCCGATGGGTGCGGTCATCGTGGCCGGTCGTGTGGCCGAGCCGTTCTGGACCCCGCGTGACCAACCGGTGCTGTGGCGACACGGCTACACGTACTCCGGTCACGCGGCCGCTGCGGCCGCCGCCTTGGCCAACCTCGACATCCTCGAACGTGAAGGTCTGGTCGCCCGCGTCGATGCGTTGCAGCACGATCTCGCAAGCGCGTTGTCCCCCCTCGCGTCGTATGACGTCATCTCGGAGGTGCGAACCGGTGTCGGCCTGCTGACGGCGGTGGACTTCACCCCGGAGGCGTTGGCGGCCGGAGTCCCTGCGCGGGTATTGGCCGGCATGCGGGAGCGGGGTGTCCTCACGCGCCTGCTGGCCTCGGGCGCGATCCAGGTGTCCCCACCGTTCGTCGTCTCCACGGATGACATCGCGGAGTTGGCCGAGGTCATCGGGGACTCACTCGAGGCGGCGGGTTGCGTGGCAGCGCCCGCCACGGCCCCGTCCAGTGCGGCGGACCTGCTACCGCAGATCACCACCGATGAGGGTGTCGACGGATTCGACGACGACCACTACCTGCGCGACCGTCCACCGCATCACGGCTAGTCGCGGGCAAGAGCAAACGTGGCTAGTTGGCCCCGCGCTGAGCCTTGAGCAGGTCGCGGATCTCGGTGAGGAGCTCGATATCGGCCGGCGTGGCTGCGGCCTGGTTCTTGTCGGTCATCTCGCGGTACTTGTTCATCGGGGCGACGAAGATCAGGTAGAGGGCCGCCAACGTCACGATGAACGTGATGAATGCGGCGATGAGTGTCGTGAAATCGAGCTCGTAGCCCTCGGCCAGGGTGACGGTTCCGCCGAGGGTGCCGTCACCGGAGATCAGGCTGAGGAACCAGCCCACGATGGGTTCGATGAGGGAGGCGGTCACCGCACCGACGAGAGCGGTGAGCGCTGTGCCGACCGCCACCGCGACCGCCAACTCGATGACGTTGCCGCGGAGAACGAACTCCTTGAATCCCTTGATCACGTGTTGTCTCCTGTCGCTCGGACGACTGCGGCGAGGGGCCCGGCCAGGGCCGAGGCCGCGACGTCGGTCGCCACCCGTCGTGGGACGGCGACCAGCACGAGGCTATCGGCGCGGGTGCTCGATCCGGCAAGGAATCCCGCGGCGCCCTGGCGCGGCACCGTGATGACTCGAGCCGACTCGGCCACCACCTGGCCGCGGCGGTCACTGGCCGCGACGAGGTCGATGATGTCGCCGGGCTGGAGGAACTCCGACAACGCCCGGTCGGCCAGGCGCACCGGGACGGCGACCTCGCCGGCCGCGAGTGCACCGGAGCCGACCCCACTCGCGAAGCGCGAGGCGCTGATCGGTTCGCCCGCGGTAATTCCGGTGGCGAGTAGTCGGCCGATCACATCGGCTGTCTCGGGGTAGGTGCCGGACATGGCGGTCTGGGCCGGGATGGCGGTGATCATCACGTCCTCGGCGGTGAGGGTCGTTCCCGGGGGTAGGTCGTGGGCGGCCACGACGATGTCGGCCGTCGCTGGTGGGGCGGGGCGCAGGATGCCAAGCGCGAAAAGGACCGCGAGACCTGCGCATGCCGCCGCGAGCGGGCGGCGCCAGCGATGGATGAACCGATGGATGCGGGTGAGTCCGGGGCCAGAGAGCATGCCTGGACGGTAGGTCGATCCGGCGAGCGGCGTCGGCCGTCATCCACAGGGGCGACGTCGGCCGCGC
Organism: uncultured Actinomyces sp.; assembly: GCA_964351035.1. GTDB lineage: Bacteria > Actinomycetota > Actinomycetes > S36-B12 > S36-B12 > Mxb001. Next base: position 27,846 of record CAYGMM010000006.1, on the reverse strand, counting down.
TCAGGCGGACGTCGAGGTCTTGCTGCTCGAGGTGGATGTACCCGAGGTCGATGGGGACGTGCTCGACGTGCTCGAACTGGACGTGGACGACGGTGCGCTGGCCGAGTCGGTGCTGGAACTGCTGCTCGATCCCGCGTCGGACTTCTTGGCGGCATCCGTGCTCGAACCGGAGCCGCTCGACGTCGAGCCGGACCGAGAGTCGTTGCGGTAGAAGCCGGAGCCCTTGAAGACCACGCCCACATTGCCGAACAACTTGCGCAGGCGACCGCCGCACTCGGGGCACTCGGTCAGGGCATCGTCGGTGAAGGACTGAACCGCTTCGAGCTCGTGATGACATGCGGTGCAGGCGTACTGATACGTCGGCACGGACCCTCCTTCGATGAAGCCCCGATGTTAGCACTCCACTGGTAGGAGTGCTAAATCATTGCCTGTGGACGACGACCCGATCGGATGCGCCGAGCCGGTAGGGTCCGCAGGGTGAGCATTGACGTCGAATCCGTCAGCAAGTCCTTCGGCTCCGTGCGTGCTGTCGACGACCTGAGCTTCACGGTCCCCGACGGCAAGGTCACCGGATTCCTTGGTCCGAACGGCGCCGGCAAGTCCACGACCATGCGCCTCATGCTCGGCCTCGACCGCGGGGAGGGACGCACCCTCTTCGACGGCCGGCCCCTCATCGAGCACCCGCACGCGAGTGAGGTCGTGGGGACCCACCTCGACGCGCGACCCTTCCTGCCCGGCCGAACGGCGCGGGACCACCTGCGCATGTTGGCCACCAATGCCGGCGTGTCGACCTCCCGCGTGGATGAGGTGCTCGCCACCGTGGGTCTCACCGATGTTGCCCGTCGCCGGCCCAAGACATTCTCCCTCGGTATGGCCCAACGCCTTGGTCTCGCGGGGGCGATCCTGGCGCGCCCCCGAGCCCTGATGCTCGACGAGCCGGCCAACGGTCTGGACCCGCAGTCCATTGCGTGGCTTCGCGAATTCCTGCGCCATTACGCCGAGGCGGGCAACGCCGTACTCGTGTCGAGCCACCTGCTCAGTGAGATGCAGCAGATGGCCGACCACGTGGTCGTCATCGCGCGAGGTCGACTGATTGCCGACGGGTCCATCGAGGAGCTGTCGGCGTCGAGCACCGATGTCTTCGTCCGCTGTAGCGACGCCGCCGCCCTGGCTGATCTGCTCAGCCGTGCCGGTGCCACGGCAACGTCTGAGGGGTCGGGCAGCCTGGCCGTCACGGGCATGACGACCGACGAGGTAGGGCGCGCCGCATTCGATGCCGGCATTGCCGTGTGGGAACTCACCTTGCGCCGCGCGAGCCTGGAGGAGACCTTCATGAAGCTGACCGGCGAAGGCCAGGAGTTCGCCTTCGGGGAGGCGTCATGAGTGGGCCGCTGAAATACGAGTGGGTCCGCATCACGACGGTGCGCTCGACCTGGATCCTCATCGCCTTGGCCGTCCTGGTCCCGGCCGGACTCGCGCTTCTCGTCGCCTGGCTGGTCCAGGTCAATGGCGGTGGCGGTCAGGGCCCCGGCGCCCGGACCCAATCAGGGGTGGTCGGTCTGCTGCCGATCAGCGCGGCGATCCTGTGCACGATCGGTGCGGCCGCCTTCGGCCAGGAATACCGCCACGAATTGATTCGCATCACGCTCTCGCTCTTCCCGCGGCGCACACCGGTCTTCCTCGCCAAGACGGTGATGGTCATCGTCTTCGCCGCGGTCACGGCCGTAGTCGCGATCGCTGTCATCTCCCTGGCGGAGTACCTCGGCAGCATGATCAGCAACGAGAGTTGGAGCACCGACATTGTCGGAGTGCCGGGACTTCTGGCGATCGGTTACGTGACCATCTTCGTCCTGATCGCCTTCGCGCTGACCGCGCTGACCCGCAATCAGCCGCTCGGGATCATCGTCCCGATCGTGCTGTCCGTGCTCATCGAACCGATCATCGGCGGCATCGCGAGCGCGCAGCAGTGGACCTGGATGGACTGGGTGCTGCCCTTCAGCAACGGCGCCGTGGCACTCGATGCGAACGGCGCCGAGTCGTGGGGACACCTAGCGATCTTCGGGGGCTGGTTCCTCGTCCTCGCCATCCCGGCCTGGCTCCTGTTCCTGCGCCGCGACGCGTGAGTAGTTCGGCACTCTCGGAGCGGTCCGGTCGCGAGGCCGCCACGCTGGTGGGGCTCGTTGCCCTCGGTGGCTTCCTCGGGGCTACCGCTCGGTTTGCCGTCATGGAGTTCGTAGCCGCGACGCAGCTGCCCTTCTGGCTCGCCACGTTCGCGGTCAACCTCGTCGGCTGCACGTTGATGGGTGTCCTGCTCGCTCGCATCTCGGCGCGGACACAGCAACGCTGGCGCGCGTTCCTCGGCTTCGGCGTCCTCGGCGCCTTCACCACTTTCTCGACCTTCAGCGGGGACGTCATCGAACTCGCGCTCACCTCGGTCGTCGGTGCCGGCCTGTATCTGTTGGGCACGGCGATCACCTGCCTGGCCGGTGTCCTGCTCGGTGAGCGACTCGCACGACGCAGGGCGGGTTGATGGCCGTGGAGTGGACGGCGATCGCGCTCGTGGGTCTCGGTGGATCCCTGGGGGCGCTCGGCCGGTACGGCCTCGCCCGGTGGGCGATGGCGCGCGGTACGCCGAACTGGCCCTGGGGCACCTTCGCGGCCAACCTCATTGGCTCGTTCATTCTCGGGATCGCGCTCGTGCTGGCCACCGGCGAGCCTCTGCTGTTCATCGGGGTCGGATTCTGCGGCGGTCTCACGACCTTCTCGTCCTTCGCCGCCGACCTGCTGTTGCTGCTGCAGGCCGATCGCCGTCCCGCGGCGATCGCCTACGCGGTGGTCTCCATCGTGGCTGGCGTGCTCTGCGTCGTCGGGGGCATGTTCCTCGCCGGGCTGTTCGCCTAGCGCGACATCAGGACGGCATCACGTCCACACGATGCGCGTGGGGGTAATGAGGGCGTCCACCGGCCGATCGTGTGGTTCGAGGGGGATCTCCTCGACGATGTCGCCGTCACCGACGATCGCGGCCACCGGCACGTCCACCGGGAGTTCCGCCAGTGCGCGATCGTAGAAGCCGCCTCCCTTGCCCAGCCGCGCGCCATTAAGCGTCACAGCGAGAGCCGGGATCAGCAGGGCCCGCACCGGCAGCAGGTCCACGCTCGGCCCGATGGGCTCGGCGATCCCCATCGAGGACACCGCTCGCGGCCCGCGGCTATCGACCCAGTCCAGATCGTTTCCCCTGACGCGAGGGAGCAGGACAGTCATGCCTGCCGCTTCCAGCATCTCGACCATCGGCTCGGTGGGTGGCTCGGTCCCGTAGGAGACGTAGCAGGTCGTGCGCTCCGGACCCGGCAGATCACGGAGGAAGGTCAGCGCATTCGTCGCCAGGCCCTGTGCGTCCACCGCAGGGCCCGAGCGTCGCCGTGCCCGCGCTTGTGCCCGCGCCGTCGCCTTGTCCGACGGGCCGACGACCTCATCCGTGCCTGCCACGCCGGGCATTCTTCTAGGCTGTCTCCCGTGCGCGTGCGGAAAGCGGTGATTCCGGCAGCCGGGTTGGGTACCCGCTTCCTGCCGGCGACCAAGGCGACCCCGAAGGAAATGCTTCCCGTGGTGGACAAGCCGGCTATCCAGTACGTCGTCGAGGAGGCCGCGGCGGCTGGCATCGATGATGTGCTGTTCATCACCGGGCGGAGCAAACGCGCCCTGGAAGACCATTTCGATCGCAACCTCGAACTCGAGACGGTGCTCGCCGAGAAGGGCGACGTTGAACGCCTCGCGGGCATTACGGCGTCGAACGACCTCGCCCGCATCCACTACGTGCGCCAGGGCGAGGCCCTCGGCCTCGGCCACGCCGTCTCCATGGCCGAGCGTCACGTGGGCGACGAGCCGTTCGCTGTCCTTCTCGGTGACGACCTCATCGATGAGCGCGACGACGTGCTGCGCGACATGATCGACGCGCGCGAATCAGTGGGTGGCTCGATCCTGTGCCTGATGGAAGTGCCGCGCGACCAGATCTCGCTGTACGGCTGTGCTGCGGTGGAGCCCACCGATACCGAGGGGTTGGTGCGCGTGACGAACCTCATCGAGAAGCCATCGATCGAGGAAGCCCCGTCGAACCTCGCCGTCATCGGTCGCTACGTCCTCGACCCCGCGATCTTCGGAGTCCTCGCAGACACCAAGCCCGGACGGGGCGGTGAGATCCAGCTCACCGATGCGCTGCAGGAACTCGCACACGCCGGAGCGGTGCATGGCGTGATCTTCCGCGGTCGTCGCTACGACACCGGCGATCGCCTGAGCTATCTGCAGGCGGTGATCCGCCTCGCGCTCGAGCGGGACGATCTCGGACCGTCTCTGCGCGAGTGGCTCCCGACCGTACTTCTCGACACCGAGACGCCACCCCCACTGCGTGAGGAGTCATCATGACGACGCTGCGACCGGTCGCCGACCATGTGGCCGCGGTCCTGGCTGGAGCTGCGCCCCTCGCCCCGGAGTTGGTGGGCCTCACCGACGCGGAAGGACTCGTGCTCGCCGAGGATGTGACCGCCGCCTGGCCGCTACCGTCCTTCGACAACAGTTCGATGGACGGCTACGCCGTGCGCGCGGCAGAAGTGGCCGGTGCCAGCGAGTCGTCGCCGGTGACCCTCCCGGTGCGTGGCGATATCGCGGCGGGACAGTCCGCCGAGGCCGCGCTCGCCATCGGCACGGCCGTCCGCATCATGACCGGTGCGCCGGTTCCAGCGGGGGCCGATGCCGTCGTCCCGGTCGAGTGGACCGACGGTGGGACGCAGGCGGTGGGCATCACCCGTCAGCCCGATCTCGGTGCCCACATCCGTCGCGCGGGCGAAGACGTCGACACCGGCGATCTCGTCGTGGCGGCCGGGACGGTGATCACCGCGCGAGTGCTCGCCATGCTCGCCGCGGTCGGCCGCGGTCAGGTGCTGGTCCATCCACGGCCACGGGTCACCGTGATCTCCACCGGTGATGAACTCGTCGATCCCGGCATCGACCCCGGCATCGGGCAGATCGTCGACTCCAACAGCTACATGCTCGCGGCGGCCGCGCGTGAGGCGGGCGCGGTCGCTCGCCGCGTAGGCCCGGTGCCGGATGATGACGCGACGTTGGCGCGCGTCCTCGCCGAAGAGGCCGCTACATGCGATGTGATCCTCACCTCCGGCGGCGTGAGCATGGGCGCTTACGACACGGTCAAGGCGGTGCTGACCGACCTCGGCGGCGTGGAGTTCGTCAAGGTCGCGATGCAGCCGGGGATGCCCCAGGGTTGCGGCCGTGTCGACGGCACGCGCATCGTCACGCTGCCCGGCAATCCGGTGAGTTCCTACGTGTCGTTCGAGGTATTCGTGCGCCCGCTCATCCGACGTCTTCTCGGACACAGCGACATCGACCGTCCGCGCGTGCACGCGATCTGTGCGCGCGGTTTCACCTCGCCCGCGCACAAGACCCAGTTCGCGCGCGTGCGGCTTGCCGAGCGCGACGGGCTAGTCGTGGCGGAGCCGGAGGGCGGCCAGGGCTCGCACATCATCGGTGGTCTGTCGCGCGCGAACGGTCTCGCCGTGATCCCGCCCGAGGTGACCGAGGTCGCGGAGGGGCAGGAACTGGTGGTCATCGACCTGCTTGCGTCTGGAGGGACGACCTGATGAGCGCCGAATTCACCCACCTGGACGACAAGGGCGCGGCGCGCATGGTGGATGTGAGCGGCAAAGACATCACGGTGCGGACCGCCACGGCCAGTGGGCGGGTCCTCGTCTCCGCCGAGGTGATCGCGCTCCTGCGCGGCGCCGGTGTGCCCAAAGGTGATGCGCTCGCTGTGGCGCGGATCGCCGGTATCCAGGCGGCCAAGCGCACCCCGGACCTCGTGCCCCTGTGCCACCCGCTGGCTATCCACGGTGTCGATGTTGGCCTCGACGTACGCGACGATCACGTGGCCATCGAGGCGACCGTCCGGACTGCGGATCGGACGGGCGTGGAGATGGAAGCACTCACCTGTGTCGCCGTAGCTGGTCTCGCCATGATCGACATGGTCAAGGCCGTGGACCCGGCCGCGGTCATCACCGACGTCCGGCTGGAGACGAAGTCCGGCGGCAAGCGCGGGGAGTGGCGGAGGCCCGAATGACGGCCGGTTGGCCCGCCCGGCTGCGAGAGGGCCCGATCGAATTGCGGCCCTTGCGTCTGCGCGATGCCAGTGTCTGGCGCGAGGTGCGCTCTCGCAATGCGCCCTGGCTGCGACCGTGGGAGGCCACCACGCCCGCCTTCGAACATGATGTGCCGTCGTCGTACGGCGCGATGGTGCGACGGCTGCGGGCCGAGGCTCGCGATGGGCGCACGATGCCCTTCGCCCTCACCCATGACGGAACCTTTGTCGGGCAGGTCACCGTCGGGGGTATTGCCCGCGGTTCACTGCAGAGCGCCTACATCGGCTACTGGATCGATCAGCGCTACGCCGGCCGGGGGATCATGCCCACCGCGGTCGCCATGGCCACGGATCACTGCTTCACCGCGGGTGGCCTGCACCGGGTCGAGATCAACATCCGGCCCGAGAACGCCGCCTCCCTGCGGGTGGTCGAGAAGCTCGGCTTCCGCCATGAGGGGGTGCGCGAGCGCTACCTGCATATCAACGGCGACTGGCGCGATCATGTGACCTTCGCGCTGTGCGCCGAGGAGGTCCCGGAGGGGCTGATGGCGCGGTGGCAGGCGGTCCGACAGCACTGACCGTCCGACAGCACTGACCGTCCGACCGGACTGACGGTCTGACCGGACTGACGGTCTGACCGGACTGACGGTCCAACAGCACTGACCGCCCACCTGCGACACGCAGGCGCTTGGGGGCTCGGTTCCGGCGACTTCGCGCATCGGCGATCTACGGTCTGAATATGACGGGTCTGGTCTACGTGGCGATTGTCGCCCTGTGGGCCGCCGTACTCATCCCGATGTGGCTGCGCCGGCACGACGATGACCAGGCGCGACGCCTGGACCGACACCGGTCGGCCATGGGGACCCTCGCGTCGTTCTCCACGCCTCAATCGACGGCCGCGCGAGTGGCTTCGCGTCGCCGCCGCACGCTGCTCGCGGCACTTGCCGTGCCCGCCGTGCTGGCCGTGGGCGCCTGGCTGCTCGGCTACCTGCCCACGGTGGCGATGGCGATCGGTGTCCTGCCGGTGGTCATCTACGCGCCGCTGGCCGCCGCAGCGGCCCGGCGCAGTGCTACCCGGGTCGCGCAGGAGCGGCCGATCGCCGAGCCGGAGACGGCCGCGCCCGCGGAGGAGGATGTGCCCGTTGACCAGGCCACGCAGGAGCCAAGCGCGCCTGTCGCGCGGCCGACCGGTCGGCACGCTGCACTCGCGAGTTGGGACGAGGTCTTCGACCAGTCGGCGTGATCGGACTGACGGAGCGACTGGTAGTCTCACCGCCTGTCCAGGGAGGGCCATCTCCGCTGGGCTCCGGGGCTGTAGCGCAGTCCGGTAGCGCACCTCGTTCGCATCGAGGGGGTCAGGGGTTCAAATCCCCTCAGCTCCACACCACGAAGTGCCGGGACGCCTCCGCTGAGGCGGCCCGGCACTTCGCTGTTCGCCCCCCAAGCCGCCCCGGCGGTTTCCTGGGAAATCCGGCAGATCTCGGCGAATCGCCCCACGCCGGTTCGACTCAATCCCGGAACCGGCCGTACGGTGGTGGCCCATGAGCACCTACCGACGAGCCCTCAGCCGACTCGCAGCCGCAGCCGGGGCAACCGGGCTGGTGGGCGCGAGCCTGGTGGCCGGTGCCGGTGTTGCTCAGGCGGCACCGGTCATGGCCTGCCAGTGGATCGACTCCGAATACACCGCCACCTACGACTGCTCGGAGCCCACCGAGGGCCTGGAGTACGTCGACGTCATCGAGTGTTGGTCGATGCCCGCGTCTCCTCGGGCCTACGTCAGCACGAAGCAGACCGGTTCTCCGTGGCGCAAGACCCGTGACCTGCCGGTCAAGAGCAACGCCTCGGACAAGTGCGCTGAGGAATACCCCTACATGACCCGCGTTCGTATCCCTGTCGACATGCTGATGGAGATGGAGACCACGCGCTTCCGGCTGACTCTGCCGGCCACCGAGGGTGAACTCCCCGATGGCACGGCCTACGCCTATCGCAAGACGCAGGTGAAGTACGGCGTGTGCCTCATGCCCGAGGACGCCACCGACTGGTGCCCGCGGCGCTAGACCAGCCCGCAGCTAGAGCAGCCTGCGCCGGAATACCCGATTCCTAGGGTGAAAAGTGGTCACCGGGTGGCGCAATCCACCCAAAGAACCGTTCCCTTGATGGCCGTGGTCATCGGCACACAGGAGCCAGTCACGGATGGTTCAGAAGAGCCGAGACCAGTTCCGGGCTAGATCCACGTGGGCATCCACATGCGCCAGGTCCACTGCACGTACGGCAACGTCTCGCCGGTCCACACGGGGTAGAACCACCAGCCCAGGATGACGGCGAGCAGCACCACTCCGCCGGAGACGATGGCGCCCCATTTCCGTCGTTCGGGTGGCGCGTCGGCTGGCCCGAGCACGGCACCGAGGGTCATCGCCAATGCCATCGCGATGTAGGGCACGAAGATCACCGAGTAGAAGCTGAAGATCGTGCGGTCGAGGTAGAGCAGCCACGGCACCCAGCCGGCGAGCACGCCGACGAGCACCGCGCCGGCGCGCCAGTCGCGTCGCGCCGCCCATCGCCAGATCATGTAGATCAGTGCGATCGAGCCAATCCACCAGATCACCGGATTGCCGACCGCGAGCACCTCGGCCGCGCACTTCTCGGCCCCGCACCCCGCGTCACCGGATTCCAGGCTGCGCCAATAGAAAGACACCGGCCGGGTCTGCATGAACCAGCTCATGGGGTTGGACTGATACGAGTGATCACCGGTGAGTCCGACGTGGAACTTCCACGCTTCGGCGTGGTAGTGCCACAGGGAGCGCAGCGCCGCAGGGATCGGCAACGTCGAGTCCATGCCATCGGCCCAGGTGCGCCCCCACCCGGAGTCGCCTCGTAGCCAGCCGGTCCAGGTCGCGAGGTACGTCACCGCGGCCGAGCCGACCATGGCCAGCGCGGCCGGGGGAGCGCTGCGCAGGAAGGTCGCCGTCCAGGGCTGTCGCACGGCCAACTGTCGGCGCAGGGAGATGTCCCAGAAGACGGTCATGAGCCCGAAGAACGCGAGGTACCACAGCCCCGACCACTTCACCCCGATCGCGAGACCGAGCGCGACGCCGGCCGCCCAGCGATACGGGCGAGGCCCGAGCCGTGGACCCCATTCGCTCGGGGGGAGGGGGACCTTGTCGGCGAATCTCTTGCGCACCTGATCGCGGTCCAGCAGGAGCAGGCCGAATGCGGTGAGGCAGGTGAAGGAGATGACCATGTCGAGGACGGCGGACCGGCTCGTCACCAGATGCATGCCATCAACGGCGAGCAGTAGCCCCGCGACGACGCCGATGAGGTCCGACCGGGTCAGTCGGCGTGCGATCCGTGCCGTCATGAGGACGGCGAGTGTGCCGAGAACGGCGACGGCGAAGCGCCAGCCGAACGGGTTGAGGCCGAACATCCACTCGCCGGTGGCGATCACCCATTTGCCGAACGGGGGATGCACCACGAAGGACGGGTCATCCTTGAAGATGTCGATCGTTCGCCAATTGCCGTCCGAGGCCAAGATGATGTCATTGACACTGTCGTCGAACTGCATCTCGTGGCCGAAGCGCAGCAGGGACAGGGCGTCCTTCGCGTAGTAGGTCTCGTCGAAGGCGAACGAGTGGGGCCAGCCCAGGTTGACGAATCGGATGATGCCGCCGAACACCATGACGGCGAGCGGCCCGATCCAGCTCTTCCAGCCGGTCAGTCGGAATGGTGGGAAGAGGGTGGCGGCGGTCGTGCCGAGCGCCGATGGCGCTGCGGGCTTGGTCGAGTCGGCCACCGCGCCATCGTAGATGGGGGCCGGTGACGACGTACGACTGATGCGGTGCCCGCCTGACAGAATGGCGCGATGAGCGGCGAGGGTCGGTTGGTGCTCGCGGGGACCCCCCTGGGCAATCCTCAGGACGCCTCGGCGCGGCTCATCTCCGCGATGGCTACCGCCGACATCATCGCGGCGGAGGACACCCGTCGCTTCCACCGCCTTGCTCGGGACCTGCAGGTGACGCCGCGCGGGCGGGTGATCTCGCTGCACGACTCGGTGGAGGCCGCGCGTACCGAGGCGATCGTGGGTGCCGTCCGGTCCGGCGACACCGTGCTGGTGGTGAGCGACGCGGGGATGCCCGCCGTCAGTGATCCGGGCTATCGGGTCGTGCGGGCCTGCCTCGATGAGGGGCTCGCCGTCGGCGTTCTCCCGGGTCCGAGTGCCGTGCTCGCCGCGTTGGTGGTCTCGGGGCTGCCGGTCGACCGCTTCTGCTTCGAGGGCTTCCTGCCGCGCCGATCCGGTGAACGCCGTCGACGTGTGGCAGCACTCGCCGACGAGCCGCGCACGATGGTGTTCTTCGAGGCACCGCATCGGGTAGGCGAGGCGCTCGTGGATCTGGCGGCGGCCTTCGGTGAGCAGCGACCGGCTGCCCTCGCGCGCGAACTCACCAAGACCTACGAAGAGGTGCGCCGCGGGACCCTGGGCAGCCTGCGCGACGATCTTGGGGAGGTCCGCGGCGAAATCACGCTCGTCGTCGCGGGGGCGCAATCGCGAGGACCGCGTGGAGATGCGCAGGTGTGGGGGAGTGCCGTGGCCGATCGGGTCGCCGGCGGTGCTGACTCCAAGTCGGCTATCGCCGCAGTAGCCACCGAGTACGCCGCTCCCCGGCGAGAGGTCTACGACGCGTACGTCGCTGTCAAGGCAGCCGGCCCGCGAAAGTAGGATCGCTCCCCATGGCGGCCTACTACGTGACGACGCCCATCTACTACGTCAATGACGCACCCCACATCGGGCACGCCTACACGACGACGGCGGGCGATGTGCTCACGCGGTGGCGTCGCCAGCGCGGCGATGACGTGCTCTTCCTCACCGGCGTGGATGAGCACGGCACCAAGGTGCAGCGCGCGGCCGAAGCCGGTGGCGTCTCGCCGCAGGAGTGGGTCGATCGACTCGTGCGCGACTCCTGGCGACCGGTGCTGGAGACGATCGATGCCGCCAATGATGACTTCATCCGGACGACCGAACCGCGTCACACCGAGCGTGTGCAGCGATTCTGGGAGGTCGTGCGCGACAACGGCTATGTCTATGAGGCGGACTACGAGGGCCCCTACTGCGTGGGGTGCGAGGAGTTCAAGCTCCCCGGAGACCTGCAGGTACCGGAGGATGGTGGCGAGCCGCTGTGCCCGGTGCACGGCCGGCCGGTCGAGATGGTCAAGGAGAAGAACTGGTTCTTCCAACTGTCCGCCTTCACCGACGCGCTCATCGCGCACTACGAGGCCAACCCCGAGGCCATCGAACCGGTCAGCGCCTATAACGAAGTGATGTCCTTCCTGCGCGGGGGCCTCGTCGATATCTCGATGTCCCGGTCCAGCGTGGCATGGGGCATCAGCCTGCCCTGGGATGAGCGGCAGGTCATCTACGTGTGGTTCGACGCCCTGCTCAACTACGCCACGGCTGTGGGGTACGGCGCGCCGGAGGGCACGCCCGACGCCGAACTCTTCGCCCGTGCCTGGCCGGCCGACGTCCACCTCGTGGGCAAGGACATCCTGCGCTTCCACGCGGTCTACTGGCCGGCGATGCTGCTCGCGGCGGGTCTACCGCTGCCCGGCAAGGTCTTCGCGCATGGCTGGCTGCTGGTCGGTGGCGAGAAGATGAGCAAGACGCGCCTCACCGGCATCGCGCCGGAGCAGATCACCGACCACTTCGGCTCCGACGCATTCCGCTACTACTTCATGCGCGCGATCCAGTTCGGCCAGGACGGCTCATTTTCCTGGGAGGACATGTCGGCGCGCTACACCGCTGAACTCGCCAATGGACTGGGCAATCTCGCCTCGCGGGCTACCGCGATGGTCCAGCGTTACCGGGATGGATCGCTGCCGGCCAGCGGGCCGACCACCGACGCGGAGCAGGCGCTCATCGATCTGCTCGCCGAGGTTGCTCCGCGCGCGGATGCGGCAATGGGGGCCCTCGACTTCTCCGGTGGCATCGCCGAGATTCGACGGTTCATCGATGCGGTCAACCTCTACGTGACCGAACAGGAGCCCTGGGTCCTTGCCAAGGACGAGGCGCAAGCCGAGCGGCTGGATACGGTGCTGTACGCCGTGTGCGAGTCGTTGCGCGCCATCGCGGTCCTCTACAACCCGGTCATGCCGAAGGCCATGGCCCAGTTGTGGGAGCAACTCGGCGCCGAGCCGGCGCTCGGGGCCATCGCCGAGCAGCGGATCGGTGACGTGGCGCGATGGGGACAACTCCCGGCGGCCCTGAGAGTCACCAAGGGCGACGCTCTCTTCCCGCGCCTTGAGGAGCCCGCGGAGTGAAGGAACGTCCCGAGGAGACCGAGCCGCTGCCGGCGCCGGTGGTGGACTCGCACTGCCACCTCGACGTCACCGATCGCCATCTCGGCGACACCCTCGACCCCGACCAAGCCCTGGCCCTCGCGGAGGCCGCCGGGATCACTCGGGTGGTGCAGGTCGGCTGCGACGTGCCGTCCTCGCAGTGGGCCGCCGATCTAGCCGACCGACGCAGCGACGTTATCGCTGCCGTAGCCCTACATCCGAACGAGGCGCCGAGATTGGTCGAACGAGGTGGCCAGGCGGCGCTGAAGGATGCACTGGCGCAGATCGAAACGTTGGCCCAACGCGATGGTGTGCGGGCCGTCGGCGAGACCGGCCTGGACTACTACCGCACTCGGGACCAGCAGGCTCAGCAGGTCCAGCACGAGTCGTTCCGTCGACACATTGACTTGGCCAAGCGTTTCGATCGCACGCTCGTCATCCACGACCGAGACGCGCACGAGGACATCCTGCGCATTCTCGATGAGGAGGGTGCGCCCGATCGTGTGGTCTTCCACTGCTTTTCCGGCGATGCGGCCATGGCTACCTACTGCGCTGAACGCGGCTGGTGGTGTTCGTTCGCGGGTGTGGTGACGTACAAGAACGCCGAGGACCTTCGCGAGGCGCTGCGCGTGCTGCCGCGCGAATCGATCCTGGTGGAGACGGACGCGCCGTATCTCACGCCGGTCCCGCACCGTGGCAAAGTCAACGCCTCCTACCTCATTCCCCATACGGTGCGGGCCATGGCCGAGGTTCGGCAGGTCGAGGTCGAGTCGCTGTGCCACGACCTGTGGGACAACTCCCAGCGTGCCTTCGGAGAGTGGTAGCGCCGTGTCCGACGGCCTCCTTGGCCCGGTCGACATCCGCGAACTCGCCGAGCGGCTGAACATCCGGCCGACGAAGCAGTGGGGGCAGAACTTCGTCGTCGACGCCAACACCGTTCGACGCATCGTGCGCATGGCTGGGGTGACGGCAGAAGATGTCGTCCTCGAGGTCGGACCGGGCCTGGGCAGTCTGACCCTCGGACTGCTCGCGGCGGGAGCCGAGGTGGTCGCCCTCGAAATCGATCCGGCTCTGGCTGCTGCGCTGCCGCAGACGGTGCGCGCCCATCGGCCCGATGATGCCCACCGCCTCGCGGTGGTCGAGGGCGATGCCATGCGGGTGTCGGAGTTGCCGCACGAGCCGACCGCGCTCATCGCGAACCTGCCCTACAACGTCGCGGTGCCGATCGTGCTGCACCTCCTGCAGTCCTTCGACTCGATCGGCCGCGGCCTGGTGATGGTGCAGGCGGAGGTGGCCGATCGCCTGGTCGCGCCACCGGGTAGCCGGACCTACGGCGTTCCCTCAGTGAAGTTCGCGTGGTTCGCGCGTGGTGAGCGGGCCGGATCGGTACCCGCGAGCGTCTTCTGGCCGGTGCCCCGGGTCGAGTCCGGTCTCGTCGCCTTCGTTCGACAGGCCCCACCGGAGACCACCGCCTCGCGCGCCGAGGTGTTCGCCTGTATCGATGCTGCCTTCGCGCAGCGCCGGAAGACGTTGCGCGCCGCCCTGGCCGGCTGGGCCGGTTCGGCCGCGGCGGCCGAACGGTTGCTTCTCGCGGCCGGGGTGGACCCCTCAGCGCGGGGCGAGGCGCTCGACGTGGCGGCCTTCGCCCGGATCGCGAGTGCGCGGGCGCAGCAGATCTAAGGGCTGGCCCGGTACTGTCACCGCGTGACCGGCGTACGGGTGGCGGTGCCCGCGAAGATCAACCTGAGCCTGCGGGTCGGGCCCCTGCGCCCGGATGGCTTCCACGACCTGTCGACGATCTTCCAGGCGGTTTCGCTCATCGATGAGATCACCGTTGCCCCCGGCGATCCCGGCACCGGGCGCACGATCGTGGTCCGCGGTGAGCGTGTCGACGGAGTGCCGGTCGATGATCGCAATCTCGCGGCGCGCGCTGCGCTCGCCCTCGGCCGCCTCGCCGGATTCGCCGACCCCGACGTGCGCATCGAGATCGACAAGGCCATCCCGGTCGCGGGCGGGATGGCAGGGGGCAGTGCGGACGCGGCCGCCACGCTGGTCGCCTGTCGTCGCCTGTGGAATGTCGACGTCGACGACGAGGTGCTCCATGACCTCGCCGCGCAGTTGGGATCGGACGTGCCGTTCAGCCTGCTCGGCGGTACGGCGCGGGGGACCGGCCGCGGTGAGCAGTTGGTGCCGATCCTCGACGGGGGACAGTGGCACTGGGTGGTGGCGCTCGACGAGGGGGAGTTGTCGACGCCGGCGGTGTTTGCCGAGTGTGATCGACTCCGGGCGAGTGGCCACGTCGAGCAGGCTTCGGGCGATGGCGAGTCAGCGATGGGCAGTGAGGATGCGTTGATCGCCGCCCTGCGGAGTGGATCCCCGGACGAACTCGCACCGCTTCTGGTCAACGATCTGCAACCCGCGGCGCTGGCCCTACGACCGTCGCTGGCGACGACCCTCGCGGTTGGTGACGAACTCGGTGCGCTCGCCGGCATCGTCTCGGGCAGTGGGCCGACGTGCGTGTTCCTGGCGGCCGACCGCGATCACGCGATTGGGCTCGCCGCGGAACTCGCGGGCACCGGCCGGGTGCGCGGGGTACGGCATGCCGTCGGGCCAGTGCGCGGTGCGCACCTCGTCACGTAGGGACCAGCGGCCGTTGCCTTAGCGGCGGGCGGGTCGAGGCTTGGCCTCGAGGTGGCCCAGGCCGTTCCACGCCAGGTTCACCAGGTGGGCCACGACCTCGTCCTTCTTGGGCTTGCGCTCATCGAGCCACCACTGACCGGTCTGCGCCACCATGCCGACAAGCATCTGGGCATACAGCGGGGCCATTTTGGTCGGCAGCCCGAAGGCCTTGAACTGCACCGCGAGCAGGTTGTCCACCTGCTCGGCGACGTCGACCAGGAGTCCGGCAAACGTGCTCGGGGGAGCGCCATCGCCGGCCTCGGGTGCCCGCGCCACGGGGGTGTCGCGGACGAGGATGCGGAAGCCATCGGGGTCACGATCGATGAAGTCGAACAGCGCCATGCCGGCTCGTTCGAGGAGTACGCGCGGGTGCAGGTGTTCACCGCCGTCGGCGGGACTGGACAACGCGGTGGTGATGGAGTCCAGGAGGTAGCCCATCTCGCGATCGACGACAACGGCGTAGAGCCCCTCCTTGCCCCCGAAGTGCTCGTAGACGACCGGCTTGGAGACGCCCGCCTTGGCCGCGATCTCCTCGACCGAGACGGCCTCGAAGCCCTTCTTGGCGAACAGTCGGCGGCCGACGTCGAGCAACTGCTCGCGGCGTTCCTGGCCACTCATGCGCGTGCGTTCACGCTTCTCCGGGCGACGCGGCGTGCGCTGGCTGACGGTGAGTTCGGTGACCGAGGAGTCGACCGCGGTCCCTTCCGCCACTTCGACGTTCATGCGCTGGTCGACGCTCATGCGCCGGTGGTGTCGGGTACGCGATAGCCACGCACCCGGTGCGCGAGGGAGGGATCCTCGAGCTTGGCGACGATGCGCTCGGGTTTGGGCCACCGCACGTCGTGGATGATGCCCATGCGCTCCCACACGCGCAGCAACTCGGCACTGATGTCGAACTGGCGGGTGAGGACCCCGTGGCGGGCGGAGGTCGGCTCGACGTGGTGCAGGTTGTGCCATGACTCACCCATCGATGGCACCGCGAGCCACCACACGTTGGTCGACTGATCGCGCGAGTCGAACGGTCGGGTGCCGAAGACGTGGCAGACCGAGTTGATGGACCACGTGACGTGGTGGACCAGCGCGACGCGGATCAGGCCGGCCCAGAAGAAGGCGGTGAGGGCGCCGACCCAGGACCAGGTGATGAGGCCACCGAGGAGTGCGGGCAGCAGCAGGGTTGTGGTCACGACGGCGGGGAACCAGCGCGAGAGCGCACGAAGGTCCGGGTCGCGGGCGATGTCGGGTGCGTAGCGCTCCACGGGCGCGTTGAAGTCATCGACGAGCCACCCCATGTGCGCGTAGTACAGGCCCTTGGCGACGGCGCGCTTGGACGTGCCGAATCGCCATGGCGAATGGGGATCACCGACCTCGTCGGAGTACTTGTGATGCTTGCGGTGGTTGGCCACCCACTGGTCGATGGAGCCCTCGAGCGCGAGTGAACCGGCGATGGCGAGGAAGAGCTTCATCCATCGCGGCGCCTTGAACGAACCGTGGGTGAAGAAGCGGTGGTAGCCCACAGTGATGCCGATAGCGGTGATGACGTAGAAGACCGCCGCGAGCGCGATGTCGACCCAGCCGAGCCAGCCACCCCAGGCCACGGGGATGGCCGCGACGACGGCGAGAAGGGGCACGACGATGAAGGCGCCGATGGTGATCCGCATGGGGGTGCTCGTGGTGGCCACCGGTTCGTCGAGTGCGGCGCGTTCTCGCGGGGAGAGGTCGGCCCCCGCCGACCGCCCGAACTGCGTGGGCATGTCCATCTGTGCGGTCACCGTGAAACTCCGTCCCGTGAAGTACCTACGGTTGCGTAGGTTACGGTGCCGTAGGTAAACCCGTCAAGGTGCCGCGCAGGTGAGGTTCTAGAGTTCACCAAGCCCTTCCCCGGTCGTCTAGTGGCAGGACAGCGGACTTTGAATCCGTCAACGGAGGTTCGACCCCTCCCCGGGGAGCCCCGCGCACCATCAGCCAGCAACTCGTTCGGACCACTTCGCCACACGCGCCGCTGCCGGTGGCAGGATGACGCCCGTGACCGATTCCCGGCCCGCGGCCGTCATCATCCTCGCCGCGGGCGAGGGCAAGCGGATGAAGTCCTCGACCCCCAAGGTGCTGCACGCCGTGGCCGGTCGCAGCCTGATCGGGCACGTCCTCGAGGCGGCCTCTGCGGTGGACCCCGCGCACGTTGTCGTGGTCGTCGGCCACGGCCGCGATCAGGTGCTCGCACATCTTGAGGAGATCGCGCCGTGGGCTGACACGGTCGTCCAGGAGGAACAGCGCGGCACCGGGCACGCGGTCCGGATCGCGATGTCGGCCCTGGTCGCCGAGCACGCGTTCGCTCCCGGACCGGTCATCGTGCTCAGCGGGGACACCCCGCTGCTCACCGGCCAGACGGTCGAGGCGCTCGTTGAGTCCCACGTCAGTTCCCACGCGGCGGCGACCCTGCTGAGCGCCGTCCTCGACGATCCCTCCGGCTATGGCCGCGTGGTGCGCGACGGCAACGGCGCCGTCGAGGCGATCATCGAGCACCGCGACGCGGACGAATCAGTCCTGCGCATCGCCGAGATCAATGCGGGTATGTACGTCTTCGACAGGGCCGAACTCATGCCGGCCCTGGATCGCATCGGCAGTGACAACGATCAGGGTGAGGAGTACCTGACGGACGTCGTGGGGATCCTGCGAGCCCAGTCGCGCCCCGTCGCGGCCGTACGGGTTCCGGACCCCGACGAGATCCTCGGCGTCAACGACCGCGTGCAACTCGCCGAGGCCGCGCAGATCATGCGCGATCGCATCAACGATCGCTGGATGCGCGCTGGTGTGTCGATGCTGGATCCCTCGACGACGTGGATCGATGTCGACGTCGATCTCGAGCCTGACGTCACGCTGTTGCCACAGACCTCACTGCTCGGCCCGACGACCGTGGCGAGCATGGCCCGCATCGGTCCGGGGACGACGCTCACGAGTTGCGAAGTGGGTGAGGGGGCTGTGGTGATCCACACCTGGGCGAACCTCGCGGTCATCGGCCCTCGCGCCTCGGTCGGCCCCTTCACCTACCTCCGCCCCGGGGCTCGCCTCGGGGTTGAGGCAAAGGCCGGAGCCTTCGTCGAGATGAAGAACGCCGACCTCGGGGATGGTGCCAAGGTGCCGCACCTGTCCTACGTCGGCGACGCCGAGATCGGTGTCGGCACCAACATTGGTGCCGCGACGATCTTCGTCAACTATGACGGTCAGGAGAAGCACCGCGCGGTTGTGGGCAAGCATGCGCGCGTGGGCAGCGACACCATGATCGTGGCGCCGGTCACGATCGGCGACGGCGCCTACACGGCCGCGGGCTCAGTGGTCACCGAGGACGTGCCGGCGGGTGCGATGGCCGTGGGTCGAGCGCGGCAGCGCAATATCGCCGGGTGGGTTGAGCGCAAGCGCCCCGGCACGAGTTCCGCGCAGGCCGCCGCCGAGCACGATGCGGGTACGGCGGAGTAGTGGACGACGGACCAGTGAACGACGGATACGGAATCGACGCAGTGACGAAGGAGACGCCGTGAGCGAGTTGACCGTCCCGCCGAGCAAGCGACTGGTGGTGCTCAGTGGTCGAGCACATCCGCAACTAGGCCAGGAGGTGGCCGACGCCCTCGGCACGTCCCTGTGTCCGGTCTCGGCGTACGACTTCGCCAACGGCGAAATCTTCGTGCGCTTCCAAGAGTCCGTCCGCGGTTGTGATGCGTTCGTCATCCAGAGCCACACGACGCCGATCAACACCTGGATCATGGAGCAACTCATCATGGTCGACGCGCTCAAGCGTGCGTCGGCCAAGCGCATCACCGTCATCGCCCCCTTCTACGGCTACGCCCGGCAGGACAAGAAGCACCGCGGGCGCGAACCCATCTCCGCCCGCCTCATGGCAGACCTGTTCAAGACCGCGGGAGCCGATCGCCTCATCACCGTGGATCTGCACACGGCCCAGATCCAGGGCTTCTTCGACGGCCCCGTCGACCACCTCTTCGCCTTGCCGCTGCTCGCCGAGCACGTGTCCGCTCGCTTGGATCGCGAGCGCATCACCGTCGTCTCACCGGATGCGGGGCGCGTCCGCGTGGCGGAGAAGTGGACCGACATCCTCGGTGCTCCGCTGGCGATCATCCACAAGCGTCGGGATCCCGATACGCCGAACCAGGTGCGCATGCTCGAGGTCGTCGGTGACGTCAAGGACCGGGTGTGCGTCGTGGTCGACGACATGATCGACACCGGTGGCACGATCGCGCAGGCTGCCGAGACCCTGTTCGACAACGGTGCGGCCGATGTCATCGTCGCCGCCACGCACGGGATCCTCAGCCCGCCCGCGACCGCGCGATTGAGTGAATCGCGGATCAGCGAAGTCGTCGTCACGAACACGCTCCCGATTCCGGAGGACCGTCGTTTCGACAAGCTCACCGTGCTGTCGATCGCCCCGCTGCTGGCCAAGGCCATCTACGAGGTCTTCACCGACGGCTCGGTCACCCGCATGTTCGAGGACGCCTGACCCGGGTGGTAGCCTTCACGTCGCTCCTCGGCGAGGGTGACGGTTCACCGACACCGTGATCGACGTGGCCCGCGGGATTCCTCCCGCCCCGCGCCTGGGTGCGCCTGGCCACATACGAGGAGGACCTGTGAACATCCGCTTGGACGCCGAACCGCGCTCGGACTTCGGCAAGGGAGCTGCCCGCCGACTGCGTCGGGATGGCCGTATCCCCGTGGTGCTCTACGGCAGTGGCTCCGAACTGATCCACCTGTCACTGCCCGGCCACGAGCTCGAGCAGGCGCTGCGCAAGCCCAAGGTCACCTTGGAGATCGTCCAGGGTTCGTCGTCCACGCTGGTGAAGCCGCGCGATATCCAGCGCGACGCTGTTCGCCGCACCATCGAGCACGTCGACCTCATCATCGTCACCGAGGCCGAGGCGCGTGAGCGTGCGGCCGAGGCCGAGATCCTGGTGGCGGAGGCCGCTGCCGCAGCCGAGGCCGCCGCCAACGCGCCGGAGCCGTCCGGTCCGTCCATGGACGAGATGGAGGCCGCGGCCGCGGGTGCCGATGAGTCCGCCGAGGGTGGCGAGGACGCCGACGGCGCCGAGGGCGCCGAGGACTGACCGGCGCGATGGATCCCTGGCTCGTCGTGGGCCTGGGCAACCCCGGACCCGAATACGGCAGGACCCGGCACAACGTCGGTGTCATGGTGGTGGAGTCGCTCGCCGAGCGGTGGGGTGGGCGCCTGAAGTCGCATCGCCCGACGCACTGCGAAGTGATGGAGGGTCGGTACGGCGGGCGCCAGGTCGTTCTCGCGCGAACGCGCGGCTACATGAACGAGTCCGGCGGCCCGGTCAAGGCCCTCGCCGGCTACTACGACGTCGAGCCGGACCATCTCATCGTCGTGCACGACGAACTCGACATCCCCTTCGGTGCCCTGCGCATCAAAGAGGGGGGTGGCGACGGTGGCCACAATGGACTGCGCAGCATCCGGCGGTCCCTCGGCACCGGCGACACCATTCGCCTACGGGTCGGCATCGGGCGACCGCCGGGTCGGCAAGATCCCGCCGATTTCGTCCTGCACGCCTTCAGCGGATCGCAGCGCGATGAACTTCCGGCGATCCTGGCTGAGGCCGACGACGCCATCGAATGCATCATCACCGACGGCGTCGCCGTCGCCCAGAATCGCTACCACACGGAGGCACGCTCATGACCGCTTCGTCACCCGCTGATCTCACCGACATGGAGGTCTCCGCCCTCATCGCCGCCGAGGCGGGCCGGGTGTTGCTGGACCTGCGCGAGTCCTTCGACGTCGGCCCGGAGGGGGAGCGGGCGAACGATCTACGCAAGGCTGCTGACCGCGCCTCGCACGAGCACATCGTGGCGCGCTTCGCCGAGCTCCGACCCGACGATGCCGTCCTCAGCGAGGAGGGCAAGGACGACCCGATTCGTCTGGAGTCCGACCGCGTGTGGATCGTCGATCCGCTCGATGGCACCAAGGAGTACGGCCAGGGGCGCACCGACTTCGCCGTTCACATCGTGCTGTGGACCCGTGATCCTCAGGCGCCCGGTGGCGGACGGCTCAGTGCCAGCACCGTGGAGCTGCCCGCGCAGGGACTGACTCGACGTAACGACGACGCTGTCCTCGCGTCGCGCGATCTGCCGACGGACCGCCCGGTGCGCATCGTCGCTTCCCGCACCCGCCCCCCAGCGGTGCTCGGCGACGCGGTGCGCATTCTCGATGAGGCGCTGCGCGCCCAGGGCCACGACACCGGTGTCGAGATCGTCGACGTCGGCTCGGTGGGCGCCAAGGTCAACGAGATCCTCTCCGGTCGCGCCGAGGCCTATGTGCATGACACGGGCTTCTATGAGTGGGATGTCGCGGCGCCCTTGGCGATCGCCCACGCCCAGGGTTTGCCGGCCGCACACGTCGACGCCTCGCCTATTCCGTTCAATCAGCCCACGCCGTACGTCACCAGCCTGTTGGTCGGCCTTCCGGTGCTCACCGAGCAACTGCGCGACGCGATGCAGCAGGCGGGGAGTGCGTGACGCTGCAGGGATTGGCAGCACTTGCCGCTCGGATCCCCGGGTCCGAAGCGGTCGACGACGCTGCGCTGCGCGGCGTCGATGCTCGGCACATCACGGCCATTGCAGAGAGTCGGCCGTTCCTTCTCGCGCAGGTTGGTGCTGCCCTTCCACAGGGACAACTCACCTGCGTGCTCACGGCCTCGGCCCGTGAGGCGGAAGACCTCGCCACCGCGATCGAGGCGATCCTCGGACCCGGCACCGCGGTCGACATGCCCTCCTGGGAGACGTTGCCGCATGAGCGGTTGAGCCCCTCGGCCGACACGGTGGGCCGCCGCCTCGCTGTGCTTCGACGTATTGCACATCCGGATCGTGCTGATGGCCTCCGTGTCGTCACGGCACCCATTCGGACAGCACTCCAGCCGATCGTGCGCGGCCTGGGCGATGTCACGGTGATCTCCCTGGCCGAGGGGGACACCATCGACCTCGACGAACTCGCCATGGACCTGGTCGAGCGCGGATACCTGCGCACGGACCTGGTCGAAAAGCGCGGGCAGTTCGCCGTCCGCGGCGGCATCATCGACATCTTCGCCACCACGGCCGAGCATCCCGTGCGCGTAGAACTGTGGGGCGACACGGTCGAGGAGATCCGCGACTTCGCGGTCAGCGATCAGCGATCGCTCAGTCGCGTCGACCGCGTCGAAATCCATCCGGCCCGCGAGCTCATGCTCACCGAGCAGGTCCGCGACCGGGCACGCACGCTGTCCTCGGAGCACCCCTCTCTGGCGGACGTCCTTGATCGCCTCGCCGAGGGCATCGCGGTGGACGGTATGGAGGCGCTGGCCCCCGTGCTCGTGGGCGAGTTGCAGTTGCTCACCGATGTCCTCCCCGATGGCAGCCTGATCGTGGTGTGCGACCCCGAGCGTGTCCGTGCGCGTGCGGATGAACTCGTGGCGACGTCGCAGGAGTTCCTCGAGGCGTCATGGCACAACGCGGCGGCGGGCAATGTGACGCCACTGGATCTGACACCGCTCAATCTGGAGCCCGCGGCGTACCGCACCATCACCGATCTGGAGGCGAGTGCCGCCGGTCGCCTGCTGTGGTGGACGACCGATCCGTTCGCCCAGGAGGACGTCGATGACATCGTCTTCCGTGCCGCACCGCTGCCGGACCGGCAGGGGGACCTCGCGGGTGTGCTCAACCACATTCGCGACTGGCTCAGTCGCGAACAGCTCGTCGTGCTGCTCGCGCAGGGGCGTGGATCGGCCGAACGCCTCGCCCATGCGCTTGCCGAGGAGGGCATCCCCGCCTCGCTGGTCGAGGACGACATTCCCGAACGATCACAGCGCGTCGTGGTGGGTACCGCCGGAATTCTCGATGGCTTCGTCTGTCCCGACGGCGGGTTCACGGTGCTCACCGAGGCCGACCTCCTCGGTGATCGCACGGCCGTGCGCGAGAGCGCACGCATGCCGTCGCGTCGTCGTCGCACCATCGATCCACTGCAGCTGACGTCGGGCGACTTCATCGTGCACGACCAGCACGGCGTCGGCCGCTACATCGAGATGACCCAGCGCACCGTCGCTGGGGCGACGCGGGAGTACCTCGTCGTCGAGTACGCGGCGTCCAAGCGGGGGCAGCCGCCCGATCGCCTCTACGTGCCGTCGGACCAACTTGACCAGGTCAGCCGCTATGTCGGCGGCGAAGCGCCCACGCTCAGCCGACTCGGTGGTGCTGACTGGCAGCGCACGAAGGGTCGCGCACGTCGTGCGGTCCGTGAGATCGCCGCTGAACTCGTGCGCCTGTACGCCGCGCGTACCGCTTCCCCGGGACACGCCTTCGGCCCGGACACGACGTGGCAGCGCGAACTCGAGGAGGCGTTCCCCTACGTCGAGACGCCCGACCAACTCGCCAGTATCGATGAGGTCAAGGCCGACATGGAGCGGACCGTGCCGATGGATCGCGTGATCTGCGGCGACGTCGGCTACGGCAAGACCGAGATTGCCGTGCGTGCGGCGTTCAAGGCGATCCAGGATGGCAAGCAGGTGGCCGTCCTGGTCCCGACCACGCTGCTGGTGCAGCAGCACCTGCGCACGTTTGCCGAGCGCTACGCGCCGTTCCCGGTGAAGGTGGCCGCGCTCTCGCGGTTCCAGACCGACGCCGAGGTGCGTGCAACGCTGGAGGGTCTCGCCGATGGCAGTGTCGACATCGTCATCGGCACACATCGCCTGCTGACGCCGCAGGTGCGGTTCCGCGACCTCGGTCTGGTGATCGTCGATGAGGAACAGCGCTTTGGCGTCGAGCACAAGGAACACCTCAAGGCGCTGCGCACCAGCGTCGATGTGCTGTCGATGTCGGCCACGCCGATCCCGCGCACGTTGGAGATGTCCCTCACCGGGATCCGGGAAATGTCGACGATCCAGACACCACCGGAGGAGCGGCATCCGATCCTCACCTATGTGGGGCCGTACGACGACCGGCAGGTGGCCGCCGCGATTCGACGCGAGTTGCTGCGTGACGGACAGGCGTTCTTCATCCACAACCGCGTCGAGTCCATCGACCGAGCGGCCGCTCGGCTGCGCGATCTTGTGCCCGAGGCACGCATCGCGGTCGCGCACGGCCAGATGAACGAGCATGAACTCGAGCGCATCGTGGTCGACTTCTGGGAGCGACGCATCGATGTGCTCGTCGCGACCACAATCGTCGAGAACGGCATCGACATCGCCAATGCCAACACCTTGATCATCGACCGCGCGGATACCCTCGGTCTGTCGCAACTGCACCAGTTGCGCGGCCGGGTGGGGCGTGGCCGCGAACGTGGCTACGCCTACTTCCTCTATCCGGCGGAGAAGCCGCTCACCGAGACGGCGTACGAGCGACTGTCCACCATCGCCCAGCACACCGACCTCGGGTCGGGAATGCAGATCGCCATGAAGGATCTGGAGATTCGTGGCGCGGGCAACATCCTGGGCGGTGAGCAGAGTGGCCACATAGCCGAGGTCGGCTTCGACCTGTATGTGCGACTGGTGGGCGAGGCACTGGCCGAGGCGCGGGGCGATGCCCCCGAGGGTCCGGGTGAGATCAAGGTCGAGTTGCCCCTCGATGCTCACATCCCGCACGACTACATCGAGCATGAGCGGCTGCGGCTCGAGGCGTACCGCAGTCTCGCGGCCGCCTCGACCGACGCCGAGGTCGATGCGGTGGCCGAGGAACTCCTCGATCGGTACGGCCCGATGCCGACCCCCGTGGAGACCCTTCTCGCGGTCGCCCGTTTCCGAGTCCGGGCGCGAGCCGCCGGAATCGACGAGGTCGTCCTCGCCGGTCAGAAGGTGCGCTTCCATCCGGTGGAGTTGCCCGAGTCGCGGTCAATGAGACTCACCCGGCTCTACCCGGGCACACTGCTCAAGCCCGCGGTCCGTACGATCCTGGTGCCGAGGCCCTCGGCCCCGACCGGCGATCTGGACCTGCTGGCATGGGCGACCGAAGTCCTTGACGTGATCGATACGACGCAGACCGGGAGTACGGCATGACTCACCACCAGACCTTTCGCGGACGAGTGTTGCTCGCCGCAGCGGCGGCGGTTGCCGTGCTGGGCCTGAGCGGGTGTGCCGGGCTCAGCCAGGCGGGTGCCGCAGCCACGGTGGGCGACACGCAGATCAGCACCGAGGATCTCAGTTCCACCGTCGATTCGATTCAGGAGCAGCGGGGCGAGACTCCCGGCGAGCCAGACCTTGCCCTGGTCACCGGCACTTTGCAGCGCAAGATCATCACCGAACTCGTGGACCTCGCGTGCGCCGAGCAGGGAGTGTCGGTGACGCAGGGAGATGTCGACCTTGCCCTTCTGGACTACGACGCGCAGTTCGGCGGCCGTGACGCGGTCATCCAGGCGTTCTTGGAGAGCGGCGTTCCGGCCGAGGAGGTCGAGGAGCAGGCGCGTCTGTCCCTACAGGTCCAGGCGCTCGGCGCAGCCCTCGTGCCCGATGCCGACCAGAGCGGTCAGCAGCAGGCCGTCGTGCAGTACGTGACCGGCTTCGGTCTGCAGACCGGCGTCGACGTCAGCCCGCGCTTCGGCACCTGGGACCCACTGACCCTGCAGCTCGGCCCGCAGCCGACCGACCTCGCCGCTCCGCTGCTCACCCCACTGGCACTGTCCTAGTCGTCATGTCCGGGAGTCTCGCGTCGCCCGACGACTCGGACAGCCTGCGCGAACTCGTAGCGGTCATGGATCGCCTGCGCTCACCGGGCGGCTGTCCCTGGGATGCCGAACAGACCCATCGCAGTCTCGTGGAGTACCTCATCGAGGAGGCCTACGAGGTCGTCGAAGCGATCGAGGCCGATGATCGCGATCACCTGCGCGAGGAACTCGGCGATCTGCTGCTGCAGGTGGTCTTCCACGCACGCATCGCGCAAGAGGATCCGCAGGACCCCTGGGACATCGACGATGTCGCCGACGGCATCGTCGCCAAGTTGGTGCGGCGTCACCCGCATGTCTTCGCCGACGACACCGTCGAAACGCCGGAGCACGTGGAGTCGCGCTGGCACGCCTTGAAGACGGCCGAGAAGGGCCGTGCATCGGTGACCGAGGGCATCCCGCCCGCCTTGCCGGCGCTCCTCCTCGCTGGCAAATTGCTGTCTCGCAGTTCAGGGCTCGAGGTCGAAATCCCGGCGCGATCAGCGGCCGAATCGGCGCTCGCCGATATCGAGGATGAGGCCGACCTGGGCGAGTTGCTCCTGGCCATCGCGGCGGTGTCCCGCGACCGCGGCTGGGACCCCGAGGCGGCGCTGCGCGGGGCGACGCGCAGCCATGCGAGGCGCATCCGTGCCGTCGAGGGAGTGGACCCGCAGGGCCGATAGGGTTGGCCACATGGCCAGCATCGACGACATCATCGCCCGCGAGATCCTCGACTCCCGCGGCAATCCCACGGTTGAGGTCGAGGTCGTCCTCGACGACGGTGCCGCAGCGCGCGCCGCCGTTCCGTCCGGTGCGTCCACCGGCGCGTTCGAGGCGGTGGAGCGTCGCGATGGTGATGCGGCCCGCTACCTGGGCAAGGGTGTCCAGGAGGCCGTGACCGCGGTCGAGGACGACATCGCGCCGGAGATCATCGGCATTGATGCCTCCGAGCAGCGGATGATCGATCAGGCCATGCTCGACCTTGACGGCACTCCCAACAAGGCCCGCCTCGGTGCCAATGCCATCCTCGGCGTCTCGCTCGCCGTGGCCCGCGCCGCGGCCACATCGGCCGACCTACCGCTCTTCCGCTATGTCGGCGGCCCCAATGCACATGTGCTGCCGGTGCCGATGATGAACATCCTCAACGGCGGCGCCCACGCTGACTCCAACGTCGACATTCAGGAGTTCATGATCGCGCCGATCGGTGCCGCGACGTTCTCCGAGGCACTGCGCCAAGGCGCCGAGGTCTACCACTCGCTCAAGAGTGTGCTGAAGTCCGAAGGCCTCGCCACCGGACTCGGCGACGAAGGCGGCTTCGCGCCGAGTCTGCCCAGCAACCGCGCAGCGCTTGAGTTGATCGCGAAGGCAATCGAGAGCGCGGGCCTCGCGGTGGGCTCTGATATCGCGCTCGCCCTGGACGTCGCCTCCACGGAGTTCTATCGCGACGGTTCCTATGACTTCGAGGGCGCGCAACGCTCCGCCGAGTGGATGACCGGCTACTACGAGAGCCTGGTGGCGGACTTCCCGCTGGTGTCCATTGAGGACCCGCTCGCCGAGGACGACTGGACCGGCTACGTACACCTGACCGATGCCCTCGGAGATCGGGTGCAGATCGTCGGTGATGATCTCTTCGTCACGAACCCGACCCGCCTCCAGCGTGGTATCGACGAGGGCGCGGCCAACGCACTGCTCGTCAAGGTCAACCAGATCGGCACCCTCACCGAGACGCTCGACGCGGTCACGCTGGCGCAGACCAACGGCTACCGCTGCATGATGAGCCATCGCTCGGGCGAGACCGAGGACACCACGATCGCCGACCTCGCCGTCGCGGTGAACGCCGGCCAGATCAAGACCGGTGCCCCGGCGCGTTCGGAGCGGGTGGCCAAGTACAACCAGCTGCTGCGTATCGAGGAGGAGCTCGACGACGCGGGCCGCTACGCCGGGGCCGCGGCGTTCCCGCGGTTCGCTCGCTGATCATGCGACGATAGGCCGATGACTCGGCCGCGCACTTCGTTGACGGGGC
>CAYGMM010000005.1:1804-39207 GCA_964351035.1 uncultured Actinomyces sp. | reverse complement strand
GATCGCACCGAGGTCGGAAGTGAGTTCGCGGACACCGGGGAACGCGCCATCGCCGGTCTCGCCACCGCGCCAGAACGTCGACAATTGGCTGGTGCGCGCCGCATCGCCGCGAGCGATCGCATCGAGGTATTCCTCCATGCGTGCGGTGAATCCGTAGTCGACCAGGTCGGTGAAGTGCTCCTCCAGGAGACGGATCACCGCGAAGGCGAGGAAGGATGGCACCAGGGCGCTGCCCTTCTTCCACACGTATCCGCGATCGACGATCGTGCCCATGATGGCGGCGTACGTCGACGGGCGACCGATGCCGAGCTCCTCGAGTCGTGCAGTGAGGGATGCTTCGGTGAATCGGGCGGGCGGGTTGGTCGTGTGCCCGTCGGGCTCGAGGTTCGCCGCCTGGACGGTCTGGCCCTCACGCAGCACCGGCAGCACGCGCTCGACGTCGCCACCCTTGCGGTCACCGTCATCCTCGCGGGTGTCCTCGTAGGCCGCCTTGAAGCCCGCGAAGAGAGTCACGGTGCCGGACGCACTGAACTCGACGTCGCGCCCATCCGCGGCCACGGCGCCGATGCGCACCGTGGTGGTCGCCACGCGAGCATCGGCCATCTGCGAGGCCACGGTGCGCTTCCAGATGAGGTCGTAGAGGGCGAATTCATCCGCATTGAGTTCGCGCTGCACCTCGCCCGGGGTGCGGAAGACATCGCCCGCGGGGCGGATGGCCTCGTGTGCCTCCTGAGCGTTCTTCACTTTGCGGTCATACCGGCGCGGGGCATCCGCCACGTGATCCTGGCCGTACAACTGCGCCGCCTGGGAGCGCGCCGCCGACACCGCCTGCTCGGACAGCGAGGTCGAGTCGGTACGCATATAGGTGATGTAGCCGCGCTCATACAGACCCTGCGCCACCCGCATGGTGCGCTGGGCATTCCAGCGGAATCGGCGTGACGCCTCCTGCTGCAGGGTCGACGTCATGAACGGCGCGGACGGCGAACGCTTGCCGGGCTTTTCGACGACCGAACGTACGGTGAAGTCGGCGCCGGTGAGCGACTCGGTGATGGTGCGCGCACCGGACTCGTCGAGGACGACCGCCTCCTTGGCGGTGAGTTGACCGCGATCGTCGAAGTCCTTGCCCGTGGCGAGGCGCTTGCCGTCGATCGCCACGAGCCGTGCCGAGAACGCACCCGGGTCGAAGGTGGCCTCGACATCCCAGTACGAAGACGACACGAAGGCGATGCGCTCGCGCTCGCGGTCAACAACGAGTCGAACGGCGACCGACTGCACGCGACCGGCCGACCGGGCGTCGCGGCCGATCTTCTTCCAGAGGACCTCGGAGACCGGGTAGCCGTAGAGACGATCGACGATGCGACGTGTCTCCTGCGCATCAACCAGCTTCATGTTGAGTTCGCGGGTCTGATCGAGCGCGTCGGTGATCGCGTGCTCGGTGATCTCGTGGAACACCATGCGGCGGACCGGGACCTTGGGCTTGAGCACTTCGAGCAGGTGCCAGGCGATGGCCTCGCCCTCGCGGTCCTCGTCCGTCGCGAGCAGGAGTTCGTCCGCCGTCTTCAACTTGCGCTTGAGCTCGGCGATCGTCTGCTTCTTATTGGCATGGATGACGTAGTACGGCGCGAAGTCGGACTCGGTGTCCACGGCGTACTTGGCCCAGGGTTCCTTGCGCAACGACTCAGGGAGTTCCGAGGCCTTGCTGGCCAGGTCGCGCACGTGACCCACCGACGCCTCGACGTCGAAGGTGCGCCCGCCCTGGCGATTGAGGTACCCCGCGATTGTCTTGGCCTTGGCCGGCGACTCGACGATGACGAGCACTCGCTCGTTGGCCACGTCCTACTCCTTCGCTGTGCTCGATCGTGCTGAAGATCGGTGGACCCGATCGAGTGGAGTCTGCGGGCCCGGGGGGTGCCCCTGTCAAATGCGGCCCGGACCGGCAAGGCCCCACCCCCCTAAGGGGGTGAGGCCCGTCACGCCGTCCCGCTCCGCGGGATTGCTGCCTACTGGGCGGCCGGAGCGCTGGGCTGCTCCTCGCCGACCGCGATCGGGCGACGCTTGGAGATGACCACCGCGACGACCACGATGAGCGCGGCCACGATGGCGATACCCCAGCGCAGGGCGGTATTGGCACCCTCGCCGATGGACAGCCCCACGACGGCCGGTGCGATGAGCAGGGCCACCAGGTTCATGACCTTGATGAGCGGGTTGATGGCCGGGCCAGCGGTGTCCTTGAAGGGATCGCCGACGGTGTCGCCAATGACCGTGGCCTCATGTGCCTCGGAGCCCTTGCCACCGAAGTTGCCGTCCTCGACGTACTTCTTGGCGTTGTCCCAGGCGCCGCCGGAGTTCGACAGGAAGACCGCCATGAGAACGCCGGTCGCAATGGTGCCGGCGAGGTAGGCGCCCAGCGCACCCACACCGAGGCCGAAGCCGACGGCGATGGGGGTCAGGACGGCCAGCAGGCCCGGGGTGATGAGTTCGCGAAGCGAGTCGCGGGTGACGATGTCGACGACCTTGCCGTACTCCGGCTTGTCGGTGCCCTCCATGATGCCGGGGCGCTCGCGGAACTGGCGACGCACCTCGAAGATGACCGCGCCCGCAGCGCGGGAGACCGCGTTGATGGCGAGACCGGAGAAGAGGAAGACGACTGCCGCGCCGATGATGAGACCCACGAGGTTCGCCGGGTTGGCGACATCGAGGACACCGGAGTACTGCAGCAGGTCGGCCAGCGACTTGATCGAACCCTGCGCTGCCTCGCCGGCCTGGGCGGTCGCACCGACGACGGCATCGCGGAACGAGCCGAAGAGTGCGGTCGCGGCGAGCACGGCGGTGGCGATGGCAATGCCCTTGGTGATGGCCTTGGTGGAGTTGCCGACCGCGTCGAGGCGGGTCAGCACCGCCGCGCCGTCGCCCTCGACGTCGCCGGACATCTCAGCGATGCCCTGGGCGTTGTCCGAGACCGGGCCGAAGGTGTCCATCGACACGATGACACCGACGGTGGTGAGCAGGCCGGTGCCGGCGAGCGCGATGGCGAAGAGGCCGAGGATGACGACGCCGCCACCGAGCAGGTAGGCGCCGTACACGGCCGCACCGATGACGAGCGCCGAGTAGACGGCCGACTCAAGACCGATCGAGATGCCGGCGAGGATGACGGTCGCCGAGCCCGTGAGCGAGCTCTTGGCGACGTCGTCGACGGGGCGACGATCGGTCTCGGTGAAGTACGCGGTCAGCTGCTGGATCACCGCGGCGAGAACGATGCCGATGATGACGGCGGCGATGACGTAGACGCGCGGGTTGAGCGGGTTGCCCTCGCCCAGCGTCTCGGCGGCGAGGCCACCGAGGGAGGTGATCTCTGCCCAGCTGTTCGGCACGAAGACGAAGACCGCCACGAGTACGAGGAGTGCCGAGATGACCGCGGAGATGAAGAAGCCGCGATTGATGGCGCTCATGCCTGAGCGATCCGTGGCGCGCGGGGAGACCGCGAAGATGCCGATCACGGCGGTGACCACGCCGATGGCCGGGATGACCAGCGGAAGGACGAGGCCGAGTTCACCGAAGGCGGCCTTGCCGAGGATCAGCGCGGCGACCAGGGTGACGGCGTAGGACTCGAAGAGGTCGGCCGCCATGCCGGCGCAGTCGCCGACGTTGTCACCGACGTTGTCGGCGATGGTTGCTGCATTGCGGGGGTCGTCCTCGGGGATGCCCTGCTCGACCTTGCCCACCAGGTCGGCGCCGACGTCCGCCGCCTTGGTGAAGATGCCGCCACCGACACGCATGAACATGGCGAGCAGCGCAGCGCCGAAGCCGAAGCCCTCGAGAACCTTGGGCGCCTCGCCTGCGTAGACGAGCACGACGATCGCGGCACCGAGCAGACCGAGGCCCACCGTGAACATGCCCGCGACACCACCGGTACGGAAGGCGATGCGCATCGCCTTCTGCTCACCGGACTCGTTGGCGGCGGCCGCGACGCGCACGTTGCCGCGCACGGCAAGCCACATGCCCATGTAGCCGGTGATGGCGGAGAAGACCGCACCGACGAGGAAGAAGATGGAGCGGCCGATACGTTCGCTCGTCGTCTCCGCGGGGAGTACGAACAGAACGAAGAACACGATGACCGCGAAGATGCCGAGCGTCTTGAACTGACGGCTCAGATAGGCGGCAGCGCCCTCCTGGACCGCGGCGGCGATCTCCTTCATCTTGGGCGTGCCCTCACTGGCGCTCAGCACCTCGCGGACGAGGATGAAGGCGACGAGCAGGGCGAGAACGGCGATCACGGCGACGATGCCGACCGTGACCATATTGGTCCCGGCAAGCTCGATCGCTGCTGTTTCGGTGGGCATGGGTCTCCTGGCTTTACGTCGGGCCCGTGTAACGGGCTGAAACTCCGCGGAATCTTACGCACGAGCCGAAAGGCGTGTCGTCGGACCCCTCGGAGAGGATGGGGACGATGGATACCGACGGTCTGCCGCCCGCCCTTCGGGGCCGCGCCGACGCATCCCTCCGACACGTCCGTTCCCTGGCAGCACGGGCCGGCGAAACCGGCCCGTGGCCCGAGGCGACTCCCCCGGCCCTGATCGAGGCGCTGGGCCGACGCGGCATCACCGCACCCTGGCGACACCAGATCGATGCCGCGATCGCCGCCGAACGCGGGGAGCACGTCGTCGTGGCCACGGGCACGGCATCGGGCAAGACCCTCGCCATGTGGCTGCCGGCCCTCGGTGCTCTCCTCACCGACCCAGAGGCGACCGTGCTCTACCTCGCGCCGACCAAGGCGCTCGCCCACGATCAGGCCACCGCCGTGAACTCGCTCGGCCTCGATGGCCTGCGCGCATCGACCTACGACGGTGACACGCCACCCGACGAGCGCAGTTGGGTGCGCGCGCATGCCAACTTCGTCCTGAGCAATCCCGACCTGGTGCATCGATCGATGTTGCCGCGGCACACCGCGTGGTCCCGCTTCCTGCGCAACCTGCGCTTCATCCTCGTCGACGAGGCGCACCACTACCGCGGGATGTTCGGCTCGCATGTCGCCCTGGTCCTGCGCCGACTACGTCGCATGGCGGCCGAGCTGGGTGCCAACCCGATCATCGTCGCAGCGTCCGCGACGATGGCCCAACCACAGGACTGCGTCGCCCGACTTATCGGCGCACCCGTCACGGCGATCACCACCGATTGGTCCGCACACGGGGCCGTCACGGCCGCCCTGTGGGAGCCGCCCGAGGCCATCGGGATCGCCCACCACGATCCGGACCGGCCCGCGCCCCGTCGCTCATCGCTGGCCGAGACTGCGGACCTCCTCGCTGACCTGGCCTGCGATGACATGAGTTCCCTGGCGTTCATCTCCTCCCGACGTGGCGCCGAGGCCGTCGCCCAGATGGCGCGGGACTCGGTGGCCGAGGTGGATCCGGTGCTTGCCGAACGCATCGCGGCCTACCGAGGCGGCTACCTTCCCGAAGAACGTCGCGCCCTCGAGGCAGGCTTGCGCGAAGGACAGTTGCGGGCCGTCGCCACCACCAACGCTCTCGAACTCGGCATCGACATCAGTGGCCTCGACGCTGTCGTCGTTTCCGGTTGGCCCGGCACGCGCGCATCGCTGTGGCAGCAGTGGGGTCGCGCAGGCCGCCGGGGTGGTCACGCCACCGCCATCCTCGTTGCCCGCGAAGATCCCCTGGATCGCTACGTCTTGGACCATCCGGGCGTGATCTTCGATGAGCCGGTCGAGGCGGTCGTCTTCGACCCAGCCAATCCCTACATCCTGCGCCCGCACTTGCTCGCGGCATGTGCCGAGACTCCGCTGACGAGCGACAGCGCTACGGCCTGGTTCGGCGACACCGCGCATGCTGCACTCGATCACCTTGCCGGTGAGGGGCTGCTGCGCAAACGACGGACGGGCTACTACTGGACGCAGAAGGACTCACCAGCCGCTCGCATTGACCTGCGCGGCGATGCGGCCGCGCCGGTGCGCATCGTGGAGGAAGGAACCGGCCGACTTCTCGGCACCGTGGAGGCTTCGCGTGCACCGGCCACCCTCCACCCGCATGCCGTCTACGTCCACCAGGGCACGACACACCTGGTGAGCGACCTCGATCTCGATGAATCCGTGGCCTTCGTCCACGCCGAGGACGTCACGTATACGACCACCGCCACCGAGATCGCCGACTACCGGATCCTCACCGTCGAACAGCAGGTCGCATGGGGCGACGCCACCCTGTGCCTCGGGGAGGTCGAGGTCACCTCGCAGGTGACCGGATTCCTGCGACGCCGACTCATCACCGGAGAGATCCTCGGCCAGGAGACTCTCGACATGCCCGAGCGCACCCTGCGAACACGCGGCGTGTGGTGGACCGTCAGCGATGGGCAACTCGCAGACCTCCTCGCCGGGGGTGACGTGGACATCGCGGGCGCGGCTCACGCTGCTGAGCACGCCTCCATCGGTCTCATGCCCCTCGTCGCCACCTGCGATCGATGGGATATCGGCGGCGTATCGACCCCTCGGCATCCGGACACCGATCGGTGCACCGTGGTCGTCTACGACGGACACGCGGGGGGCGCTGGCTTCGCCGATCGTGGCTTTGCCGCCGCCACCACCTGGCTGTCCGCGACGCGCGACCTCATCGCGCGGTGTCCCTGCCCTGACGGGTGTCCCGCCTGCGTCCAGTCCCCCAAGTGCGGCAACGGCAACAACCCGCTCGACAAGGCCGGCGCCGTGAGACTGCTCGACCTGCTGCTCGCTGGGGCGCCCGACGTGCTCACGTCGGGCCGGCCCTCGCTCGAGCCATGATCCGCGTGGCCTGACCCTCCGGAGTCAGGCGCCGCAGAATCTCCGGCAGATCCGCAGACACGCTCACCAGGACATCCCGACCAGCAAGCAGGCAGTCCTCAAGTTGCACCTCATGTGCCATGGCCACCCGCGCAGCGAGCTCACAAGCACGGTCCGGATGCGTGGCGCCGGCAATCGCCGCAAGATCGGCCGCCGTCGCGGCACGCTGATGCGTGGCATAAGCCCCGACCAGACCGGTGAAGACTGCGGCCGCGAGCAGGACGACGACGGCCGCTGCCATGACGAGCACAGTGCCCGAACCCGCATCGCACCGGCGGCCGATCACGGGTCTTCCTGTGTCGCCACCGGGTTCTCCAGGGCGGCCGTGGCATCAGCCCGCACCACGACATCGAGTCCGGCGAGAACCGGAAGATCAGGGGTCTGATCCGACGTGACGATGGCACGGACCAGATCGCCCTCGACGCGTAGGTCGAGCACCATTCCTGCCGGAGGGGAGGTGGCCTGCTGACCTCTCGCCGTCTGGCGAGCCGCCGTCTGGGCGGCATCGAGGGCGCGAACGTACGTCGCACCAAGTGATGCCGCCCAGACCGCGAATGCCGTGATGACGACGAGGGCTGGAATCCCCAACGCAAGTTCGACGGTCACACTGCCGATATCGCGTCGGGAACGTCCTCGTCGCACGACTATCCCCCGAAGAACGCCGACAGCGCGCCGCTGACGAGGGTCCACAGTGCGTTGCGCATCTCGTCGCTGGTGAGCAACTTGATGAGGATTCCGCCGAACCCTGCGGCTGCCACTGTGCCCACGGCGTACTCCGCGGTGGTCATACCCGCATCGTCATGACGAACACGAACGAGGGCTCGGGTGATGGTGTGCTTCATAGTGCCTCCTCTCCGGCTGAACGGCCGGTGCGTGCGCATCGGTTGAGCGCCCACGTACCGTCCGTCCGCGCAAGCCCCGAGCGGCAGAGCCATACGCGAACCTGTGGATGGAGGGCGGTCGATTTCCCTGGGGATGACACTGCGACCTAACCTTTCGGGGTGTCCCACAAACGTGTCCTCGGTCGCCTCGCCGCGGTGGGCGTGGCCTTCGGCGCGATCACGTTCGGCGGCACTCCGATCGCCCAGGCCACCGAGGCCGAGACGGTGTGCACCATCAGTGACACCGGACTCAATGAGATCAGCGGTATGGCGTTCTCCGGACTCCACGACGGTGTCCTGTGGGTGCACAACGATTCCGGCGGCGGACCGCGGCTTTACGCACTCGACACGACCACCTGCGATGTCGTCGCCACGCTCCAGATCAAGGGGATCGAGGCGCGCGACTTCGAAGCGATGGGGGTCGGCGTCGACGAACAGGGGCGCTCACTCATTTGGGTTGCCGACATCGGCGACAACACGGCGGAGCGCAAGCGGGTCTACCTCCATCAGATCGCTGAGCCGAGCGATCTCGTCGACCAGAAGGTCTCGGCGCAGACCTACGCGGTGCGCTACGACGCCCCCGCCGATGCCGAGGCCATCATCCTCGATGACACCGAACTCTGGATCGTCACGAAGGGCTTGGCGGCCGGCACGGTGCAGCACCTCACGCTGCCACTCACGGCCAACGACACCAACCGCACCGAGTCGGTCGGAGTGGAGGAAGGCCTGGTCACGGATGCCGCCATGGCTCCCAGCGGCGATCGATATGTCGTGCGCGACTACACGGAGGCGCGCATCTACTCCGGCGCTCCTCCCGGAGCGTTGATCACTCGACTCCCGCTGCCCGACCAGGTGCAGGGCGAGGCGGTGACCTGGACTCCGGATGGCTCCGCGCTGCTCGTCGCGAGCGAGAACGACGATCGGATCCTCCGCGTCCCGCTGCCGGCCCAGGCGACATCGCCCGCTCCCTCGCCCACGGCGGAGCCGGAGGCGGTGCTGCCGGAATCCGAGACGACGGGACAGCCCGACCCGACAAGGACATCATCGAGCGCGACCGTGGCCGACGACACTGTGGCGCCCACACAGACCACCGCAAGTGCCGTTCTCGATCCGGCCGAGCAACTCGGCTCCCTGTCACTGATCGCCATCGCGGTGAGCGGCGGGGTGTTCCTCATCGCGACCTTCGGCGTCGTCGCCTACATCGTCGTACGGGACCGCCGTCGGGCCTAGGCGAGCAGCGGCGCCGCGAGAGACGCAACGACCGGCACGACCCCGAGCAGAATGAAGGCCGGAAGGAAGCACGCCGCCAACGGGCCGACCGCCTTGATCCCGGCAGCCCGTGCCGCCGCCTCCCCGCGACTTCGTTCGGCGCGTCGAAGGTCGTCGGCGACCCCGATGAGGAGGGGCGCCAGAGGTGCACCGGTCTCCGCCGAGCGCGCGGCCGCCCGAGCAATAGGTTGCAGCGGCTCGTCCGACCCGAACGCCTGCCAGGCACTCACCGGATCGGCTCCCAGATCCAGCGAACTGACCAAGGCTCGAAGTTGATCGGTAATCGGCGGGCTCATGGCCTCGCTCACGGCCTGAGCGGCGGATGCGGGTGGAGCACCGGAGATCAGACAGGACGCCAGCAGATCGGCGCATACGGCCGCCTGCGCCTGAAGCGCCTCGCGACGCGCTCGCGTTGCGCCAGACTCCAAGCGGCCGATGACGATGGGGGCAACCACGGCAATCACCACGCCTAGCGCGATGCCGATCAGACCACCCCAGACAAAGGCGAAGATGACACCGCTGATCGCGGCCACGACACGCACGGTGCGCGGATCACCGAAGAGCGACCGGCGGGCAGCCGGAGTGGACATCGATCGGGCGATGACGCGCCGCGGTGACACGAGCAATCCACCGGCCAGCGCGGCAAAGACGGCGGCCGCGACCGTCACAGCAGGGCCTCGACTCGCTTGACAATGCGCGAAGACCACCACAGTCCGAGGAGCACCAGCCCCACTCCAAGCGCCAGACACGTGGCTCCCAAGGGCGAGCCCCATAGCCAGGCGATCGGATCCACCCCGAGGGCGAACCCCAGGGCCAGTCCGATGAACGGCAGCAGTGACAGCATGCGGGAGGTCGCGCGAGGCGCGGCCAGGTGGGCTGTCAGTTGCACCCGGGTGTCCTCGGCTGCCCGCTCTTGCGTCACGAGTCGCTCGAGGGCCGCGGACAGCCCCGCGCCATTGCGCTCCGCGACACTCCAGCAGGCCGCGACCGACGCGAGCACCTCTCGACCCGGATCATCGGAGTCTGCGCGAAGGGCGGCGGCCACGTCCCCACCGAAACGGGCGGCCGCGCGGGCCCGAGGAGCAAGGGAGTCGTCGAAGGATCGCAGAAGGGCACGGCGAGTGGGCTGGCCCGCCGAGAGTTCCGCGGCGAACTCGGCCATGGCCTCGCGCACCTGTGCGCGCCGGCGCTGTCGGCGGGCAGACCCGCGACGGAGTCGCCGTGTCACCTGTCGACCTAGTCGGTCCGCGACGGTCGCGCCCTGGCGAGTTCCACCGGTCGAGCGTGCCCGCTGCGGCATGGCGAGCAGTACGGCGGCAACGACCAGCAGGAGAACGAGGAGGGCGGCGGTCACGGCACCAGCACCGACATCGCGTGGAGACCGAGCAGTTCGCGTAGCGGTTCGTATCCGGGGCCGACATGCCAACCGTGGGGTGCACGCACCAGTACCGGGACGGCACGGGCACGCCCCGCGTGCTCGTCGATCACATGGAGGGCCGACAACCGTCTGTCCGTACGGCGCCGTTCGACATGGATGATGACGTGCAGCCCCGCCGCCACGAGCGAGTGCACCGCATCGCGCGGCAGTCCCGCCATGAGGCCGAGCGCCTCGAGACGGGCGGGCACATCCTCGGGTGAGTTGGCGTGCACGGTGCCGCATCCGCCCTCATGCCCGGTGTTCAGTGCGGCGAGGAGATCCACGACCTCAGCCCCGCGAACCTCACCGACCACCACGCGATCCGGGCGCATACGCAGTGCTTGTCGCACCAGGTCACGCAGCGTCACCGAGCCCGCGCCCTCGACATTCGGCGGTCGGGCAGCCAAGCGCACGACGTGGGGGTGTTGTGGGCGAAGCTCAGCGGAGTCCTCGACGATCACCAACCGATCGGCGGCCGGGACCAGGCCCAGCAGAGTGGACAGGACGGTGGTCTTGCCGGAGCCGGTGCCCCCGGTGATCAAGAAGGCGAGTCGAGCATCGATGATCGCCTGCAGCCATGAGGCGATGACCGCATCGACCGTGCCTGCAGCGACGAGGTCGTCAAGGGTGAACGCGCGCCGACGAGGGATGCGCAACGAGATGGACGTGCAGCCTTCGGCGATGGGCGGGATCACCGCATGAAGTCGTGACCCATCAGGAAGTTGCGCATCGACGAAGGGGGCCGCCTCGTCCAGACGCCGGCCCGCCGCCGCCGCAAGCCGCTGTGCGAGGAGCAGTACCGACGATGCGTCGGGGAAGATGACGGAACTGCGTTCGAGGCCGGCACCGCGATCGAGCCACACCTCATCGGGAGCATTGACGAGGATGTCAGTGACTGCGGGGTCACGGATGAGTGGCTGCAACGGACCGCTACCGGTGAACTCGTCACGTAGGTCAGACACCAGCCGCAGTAGGGACTCGTCTCCCACGGCCAAGCCCTCGTCACGCAGGAGCTCGGCCACGCGAGCAGCGCTCGGGGCGACACCGGCACCACCATTGATGAGCCGACGCCGCACACGGTCGACGAGCAGCGTGTCGGTGGCCATCACGCGACACCGCCCCGACGTGCGGACCAGTCCGGCGACTTCGAGCCGCGTCGATGACGGTGGTTGGGCGCCACCAACTCCAGG
Organism: uncultured Actinomyces sp.; assembly: GCA_964351035.1. Taxonomy (GTDB): domain Bacteria; phylum Actinomycetota; class Actinomycetes; order S36-B12; family S36-B12; genus Mxb001. The sequence continues at coordinate 27,630 of CAYGMM010000005.1, read as the reverse complement.
AGATCGGTCACCGTCGAGCGCAGTGATCGAGGCACCGACCCACCCAGCGCATCACCGCGTGCCAGCGCGCGATCGTGACGCATCGGCGGTAGGACATCAGTCTGCAGAAGGTCCGCGAGGTCAAGATGCCATCCGACGAGCGGACCAGAGGAGAGGCGCGGCACGACGGCGACACGATTGCCGCTCTCGCGCACCGCGCGAACGACGCTCTCCAGGCCGAGCAGGCGACGCTCATCCGGGCCCACGACGAGGGCGACGGCGTCGCTGCGCGACCAGGCCGCCCGGACCAGAGCGCTCAGCACGCGGGGCGCGTCCACCACGGTGAGGGGGAACCCACGAGATCCAGCCTCGAGTACCGCGGCCACCGCCTCGTCGCCCACGCCTTCCGTCATGCCGCCGAGGTAGCGGGCCTGACCGGCGGCGGGAAGGGCATCGCGCAAACTGTTCGGCGGAATGCGCCCGCGCGTGGCGGCAAGATCCGGCCAGCGCAAGCCGCCGCTCTCGATGTCGTCAGCGGTGGTGAACGGATCGAGATCGACGTGCAGAGCGCCGGGCACGTCCGCCACGAGGGCACGAACGAGTGTCGTGGCTCCAGCGCCGCCACACGCGGGCATCACCGTGATCACCGGGCCCCCCGTAGACGGGGCATCGGTGGAGTCCGCGAGTTGATCGATGAGCCACCGCTCGGCATCGGGCAACCGAATGACGTGGCTCGCTCCGATCGCGACCGCGTCTCGCCAGACCGCCATGGGAACGTCGGACTCGTCGAAGGGGTCGCGGTGGGCCACCACGACAACCTCGCCTCGGCGAGGCATGCCACGTGCGGCAAGGGTGTGCAGGAGGTCCTCCCCGACCAGGACCAGCGGGGCCGCCCGCCACGACTCAGGTTCGGCGTACGGGGAGACGTGCACATCGGTGCCCGCTGCAGCTGCCAGTTTGAGCACGAGATCGAGAAGCTCGGAATCAGCGGTGAGAAGAAAGGGCAGTGTCATGGTGCGAGGCTGCGACGACTGCGGCGCCCCGCACCGCCCCTGCCACGCAATCTGGGGATAACTGCGCGTCACCGTCCCTGTGGACGCGTGAGCGGTACGGTGACTCTCGTGAGCGGTGGAACAGCGGCAGCGTTCTTCGACCTAGACAAGACGATTCTTGCCCGATCCAGCGCTCTGGCTTTTGCCAAGCCGTTCTACAAAGGCGGTCTCATCGGCCGCTCCGATGTGATCCGCAGCGCCTACGCGCAGTTCATCTTCCTCGCGTCAGGGGCGGACCACTCGCAAATGGAGTCGATGCGCAAGTACATGTCAGACCTGGTGAACGGGTGGGACGTGGCCAAGGTGCGTGAAATCGTGGCGGAGACCATCGACGAGATCATCGATCCGATGATCTACGCGGAGGCCGTGGCGCTCATCGATGAACACCACGCGGCCGGACGCGACGTCATCATCATTTCGTCCTCAGGCACCGAGGTCGTCGAACCCATCGGTGATCGCCTCGGGGTCGACATCGCCATCGGTACGCAGATGGCAATCGAAGACGGGCACTACACCGGCGAGATCCTCTTCTACGCGTACGGCGAGGGCAAGGCCGAGGCAATGCGCGAGTTGGCCGCCGAGCGCGACTACGACCTTGCCGAGTCGTACGCCTACAGCGACTCGATCACCGACCTACCCATGCTGGATGTGGTCGGCCATCCCACCGCGGTCAACCCCGACGACGAGTTGCGCGCCATTGCTACCGAGCGCGACTGGCCGGTCATGGACTTTGAGAAGCCGGTCTCTATGCAATCGCAGGCCCACACCGGTCAGAAGGTTGCGGCCGGTGCGGGGGTCGCCATCGGCGCCGCGGCCCTCGGCCTCGCCTGGTACGCAAGGCATCGGCGCTCATGAACAAGAAGACCGGCCGCAAGATCGTCGTCCTGAGCCTGCTCAACCTCGCCGGGCTCATTCCCGCCGTCATCGTGACGATGTTCGGACAGCCGGGGCTGGCCTCACCGACCATCTCCGGCGCCATCGTGGCGGCCGTCGGAACACTCATCAGCGTTCGCCTCGGCCTGGTCCTGGCGCTGTTCGCTGGCGTGGCCGCGTCCGCCATCACCCTGGCCCACCCCTATCCCCTCATCGGCGGCATCGTCTTCGGCCTCATGACGGCGGTGGCGGCGTACACCGCGCGGCGCGGTCTGCATAGCGCGGCCATGCTCGTCCCCATCTTCCTCTCCATCGTGCTGGCGTCTCCCCCGTCGATCGAGGGCGTCGACTCACCCATCGTCGGCTCACTCATGGTCGGCGCCGCGGTGGCCGTCGGGGGCCTGTGGGTCATCGGGGTGTGGCGCGTCGTCCTGGGCAGCCAGATGCCCTCCATGCCGGTCCATCCGGTCGGACCCCGTACGTCGACCGTCTACGCGGCGGTTGCCGGCGTGGTGGTCGGGGCCGCGGCCTGGCTCGTCCTGGCAGTGGATCCGACGCAGGGCGGGGCGTGGCTCCTGGTGACGCTGCTGGTCCTGCTGCAGCCGGATCCCCACGACAGTTGGGTCAAGACCTGGCAGCGCCTCGGCGGCACGCTCCTCGGCGGCCTGCTCGCCATCCCGGTGATCCTGCTCCCCCTCGGCAACCTCACCGGGCTGGTGCTCGGCGTGGTGCTGCTGACGGTGGCCCTCGTCGTGCGATATGCGCTCAAGCGGCCCTATTGGCAATACGTCATCCCCCTGACCGTCGGCGTCGTCCTCATGGACTCGTCAGCCGGGGACCGGGCGCGCATGGAGATCGACCGGATCGGTGCCACGCTGCTCGGCGCTGCGGTGGTCATCCTGATCACCCTGGTCATCAAGGGCGGAATCGCCGGCTGGGAGCGCGCGCACAAGGAGCTCACCACCTAGCCTTGCCCGGTGAGCGATGAGGTCCTGGAGTCCGGAACTCCTGCGCGCCGCAACACCCGAAGGCTCTGGATCGCCATCATCATCATCGCCATCACTGCGGTCATCGTGGGCGCAGCGCGCGCCGTGTTGATGAGCGATCCGACCAGCGACGCGCTCCGCATCGAGTCGGTGGAGCTGACGCAGTCCACGACGATTGATCCCAACGCTCGCGGCTCCGGCTGGCCGATCAAGGTGGGAATGCCCGCCGGTATTGATCTGCCGGCGGCCGTCACCAGCGTGCGCGTCACCGGTGATCCCCGTCGGGACACCGAGGTTCGCAACGCGACGTCCGGTGGCGCCCTCTCGGTGGAGCCGGTCCCACCCACGCTCATCCCCGCGGGCGCAACCGTGGACGTCCCCGTCACCGTCGCACCATTGGATTGCGCGGTCACGGATGCCACGTTGGACGAGGCGGGCTACCGCTGGCGACGGGCCACCGGCGTACAACTCCTGGAAACCACCGATGGAGTCGTGTTGCCCGTCTCCGACGCGGCCCAGGACAGCCTCGCCAAGATTTTGTCCGAGTTGTGCGCACCGGCGGGTCCGCCACCGCAGATCACCATGGTCGATGCACGCCTCGACGGTCCGTGGCGCAAGCAGGTGCTCGACATCACGGTGACGGCGGAGGCGGACGACTCCGCCGAGCGCATCCTGCTGCACCCGCTGGACGGCCCAGGGCTGCGCGGCATTGGCACCTTCAGCAAGCCCGAGCGACCGGACATCACCCTCATGTGGTCCGTGGCACCTCTCGCGGAGGACACCGACGGCGTCCTCGATGCACTTGTGCGTGCGATCACGGTCGTTGACGATCGGGCCTACCCGTGGATCATCAGAGTCGTACCCCCCGCCGCACTGCGGTCAGCGACTCCGCTGCGCACCGAATCCAATGGCTGAGCAGTTCCAGCGCACCCACTCGGTCATGCCATCCGCACTACCGGACTGATAGCCGCGCAGGGCTGCGACGTACGACGTGCGGCCCAGGGACAACATCCCAGCCTCGGGGACCGACAGCAGATCCGGATCGACCCCGCGGCCAGCCAGAACCAGGCGCACCGAAGCCCGTGCCACCAGCCCGGACCCCCAGCGGAAGGGCCGCAGGGCGAGGAGTTCACCGTGGGCGATCGCCGCAACGAGGACGGCCGGGGCCCGTGTCGGTCGAGTGAGCACCTGGGCCAGCCCATCGAGACGCCCCGCGAGCTCGCCGGCCGGTGTCGGTGCCCCAATGTGGAGCGGGTCGATGACCTCGTCATCGCGGCGCGGCCGGCCGAGTGCATCGGAATCATCGAAGCCCGCCGCGGCGATCGCGTGGAGTCGAGCGAGAGCCTGCGCGGGTGAGTGTTGCCAGACATCGACCAGCGACGGCACTTCCGCGGTGACCAGCACCGCGGCCGCAACTGACCGGCCGAGCGGGGAGTCCTCCGGGCCCGAGCGGAGGAGTTCAAGAGCGACGTCAGCGCCCTCGAGCGCGGCAGAGTCACGCGCACCGAGCAGGCGGGACTCGGCCGCTACCTCGGCGGCACGGGCACGCACACCGCGATCCCACAGCAGTTGATCGACCTCATCGCGGGCCGCCGCACAGGCATCGGCCACCCCGGGGAGTTCGGTCAGGGTGCCCAGGGGGTCGGTGCTCAGTAGTCCTGCACCCCCTGGGCCTGGAGCTGAGCCAGCACCGCCGGGTCTTGCGCCTCCAGCCACTTCACCAGGTCGGCGTTCGAGATGAACTGCAGATCCGGGTACATCGCCGAGGCATCGATCATGAAGCGGGTGAGCGCGTTCTGGTAGGCGCCGCAGACCCAGGTGTTGAAGTGGTTGCCGAAGAAGAAGGGTGAGCGGTTGCCGTTGTAGAGCGCGTCAACCGCTGCCATGAGCGAGTCATACGTCGACTGCTCGATGCGATCGCAGGTCGCCTGGTCAGCCTGTTGGTTGCACTCGTTCTGCGCGCACAGGAAGTTGTAGTCCATGGAGAGGTTGCTGCGGTCGTAGCCGACGACCTTCATGGTCTGCAGCGGGAACTCCCACAGGCCGTAGTCGTTCTTACTCGGCCACTGCAGCATGCCCGGGTTCGACGCGTCGTAGGTGAAGCCGTTGGCGGCGAAGACCGGGTACATGACATCGCGCTGACCCTCCAGGCACGGAGTGCGGGCGCCCTGCATCACGCTGTGGTTGAAGGGCAGGGGATCCGGATTGGCCACGCCGTTGATGCCGGCCCAGTCGTCCATGAACATGACGTCCTGAGCGAACTCGCTGTCCCACTGCGCCGTCCCCCAGGAGTTGACCGCGCCGTCATTCGGCTCGCACCAGTGACCAAGGAAGTGGGTGCCGATCTCATGACCGGCCTCATAGGCCTTTTTGTAGTTGGCGATGCGCTGAACGACCTCGGGGGTGTCGTCCGCAAAGCCAATGGCGCTGGATCCCGCATCACGGCCGGGGGTGTCGTAGAGGAACTTCTGCTCCTCGGGCAGCAGACACAGGCCGGAGACGAAGAAGGTGAGGCGAGCGCCGACCTGCTCCGCGGTGTCCATGTAGTGGTTGATGATGTCGTTGCTGCAGGACCCATCGAAGGAGATGGTGACGAACTGCGGTGGCTTCTCGCCCGGGGCCAACTTCGTGACCTCGAACTCCGGCTGGGGCAGGTTGACCGCCGAGACCCCGCCTCCGTCACCCATCACCTCGGTGACCGTGTCGACGCCGTCGGTGGCTGGTGTGGACTCAGTGGGAGTCTCCGTGGGGTCGGCCGGAGCCGTCGAACTGCTCTGTGTCGGATCAGCGGTCGGCGAGTCGGCCACCGGCGTACCGGAGGGCAGCACAGCACCCACGATGAGGCCGAGAGCCGCCGCGAGAGCCAGCAGCAGCGGCACGAGAACCCGGGCACGCACGAAACACACACCTCCGCAAAACAGCGGGCCGCAGGAAGTGCGGCCTTCCCCATCCTGACGCATGACACCCCCGGATGGCTCCCTGTGACGCGCGGGAACCCGCCCCGAATGCCCCGTGAGGCGGCTACCGTGGCGCACGTCACATGAACGGGACCGAGGAGGACACGTGGCAGACGATCAGGCTTTGGCGAACCTGCTTCAGGAGAACCGGGCCTTTCCGCCCAGTGCCGAGTTCGCCGCCCAGGCGAATGCCGGCGCTGACATGTACGAGGCAGCCAAGGCCGATCGCCTCGGTTTCTGGGCCGAGCAGGCCGGCTTCCTCGACTGGGCCGAGCCCTGGGGTGAGGTGCTGGACTGGAGCAAGGCGCCCTTCGCCCGGTGGTTCGTCGACGGCAAGCTCAACGTCGCCTACAACTGTGTCGATCGACATGTGGAGTCCGGCCACGGTGACCAGGTCGCGCTGCACTTTGAGGGCGAGCCCGGCGACACCCGATCCCTCACCTACGCCGAGTTGCAGCGCGAGGTCAGCAAGGCGGCGAATGCCCTGACCGAACTCGGCGTGACGGCCGGAGACCGCGTCGCCATCTACATGCCGATGATTCCCGAGGCGGTCGTGGCGATGCTCGCCTGCGCCCGGGTCGGCGCCCCCCACTCGGTCGTCTTCGCCGGCTTCTCCGCCGAAGCCCTGCGTTCGCGCATCGACGACGCCGAGGCCAAGCTCGTCATCACCGCCGACGGCCAGAACCGTCGCGGATCGGCGATGGCCCTCAAGCCCGCCGTCGACGAGGCCGTCGCGCAGACGCCCACCGTTGAGCATGTGCTGGTCGTGCGTCGCACCGGCAGCGATGTCGAGATGGTCGACGGGCGCGACGTGTGGTGGCACGACATCGTCGACCGACAGTCTGACGAGCACACGCCCGAGGCGTTCGACAGCGAGCATCCCCTGTTCATCCTGTACACGTCGGGAACGACGGGGAAACCCAAGGGCATCCTGCACACGACCGGCGGGTACCTCACCCAGGCGTCATTCACGCATCGCAATGTCTTTGACCTCAAGCCGGACAACGACGTCTACTGGTGCACCGCCGATATTGGCTGGGTGACCGGACACAGCTACATCGTGTACGGCCCGCTCGCCAACCGCGCCACGCAGGTGATCTACGAGGGCACACCGGATACCCCGCATAAGGGCCGCTTCTGGGAGATCGTGCAGAAGTACGGCGTCACGATCTTCTACACGGCGCCCACGGCCATTCGCACCTTCATGAAGTGGGGCGACGACATCCCCGCGCAGTTCGATCTGTCGTCACTGCGCGTGCTCGGCAGCGTTGGCGAGCCGATCAATCCCGAGGCGTGGATGTGGTACCGCGAGGTCATTGGCGGCGGGCGGTGCCCGATTGTCGACACCTGGTGGCAGACCGAGACGGGCGCGATGATGATCTCGCCGCTGCCTGGCGTCACCGCATGCAAGCCCGGCTCGGCCATGCGCCCGCTGCCGGGCATCGGCGCCGCGGTCGTCGATGACGAGGGTAACGAGGTCGCGTGGGGTGGTGGAGGCTATCTCGTCCTGACCGAACCGTGGCCCTCCATGTTGCGTGGGATCTGGGGCGACAACCAGCGCTACGTCGACACCTACTGGTCACGTTGGCCGCAGTACTACTTCGCCGGTGACGGCTCCAAGATCGACGAAGACGGAGCGATCTGGGTACTCGGTCGCGTCGACGACGTCATGAACGTCAGCGGCCACCGCATCTCGACGACCGAGGTGGAGTCGGCGCTGGTGTCCCACCCGGCGGTGGCGGAGGCCGCCGTCGTCGGCGCTGCCGATGAGACGACCGGCCAGGGCATCGTGGCCTTCGTGATCCTGCGGGGCGGCGTAGAGGAGGGCGCCGACGGCACCGAACTCATCACCGAGTTGCGCAACCACGTCGCCAAGGAGATCGGGCCGATCGCGAAACCACGTCAGATCATGGTGGTACCGGAACTGCCGAAGACCCGCTCGGGCAAGATCATGCGCCGTCTGCTGCGCGATGTTGCGGAGAACCGCAGTCTCGGCGATGCCACGACCCTGGCGGACCCGAGCGTCATGAACCTCATCGCCACCGGCCTGCAGTCGGGCAAGAGCGAAGACTGATTCACCACCGACCCGGCGTTGACCGGCGGGTTGTTGACGGTTTTGGTCCGCGAAATCGTCCACAACCCGCCACTCAACGGTGTTGGCGGACTCGGGATAGGGTGAAGGTGGTGCGCCGGGAAGTCTGGTCGGCTCCGTTTCCATCTGCCCGGAGGCCGAAATGAGCACAGCGATGCAGCCGCACGAGATCTTCGACCGGCCGCCCTTGACCGAGCGCATCTGGCTGCTCAACGCCCTGCGCGGGGAGACCATCGGCGGCGTCCTGCTGCTCACCGCGGCCATCATCGCCATCATCTGGGCGAACTCCCCGTGGGGAGATGCCTACTTCGCCCTCGCCAACTACCAGCTCGGCCCCGAGGCCATCGGGCTAAACCTTTCCCTTGCCACCTGGGCAGCGGATGGCCTCCTCGCCGTCTTCTTCTTTGTCGCTGGACTCGAACTCAAGCACGAGTTCATTCACGGCACCCTCTCCAAGCCGGCGCAGGCGGCCGTGCCCATCGCCGCCGCGATCGGCGGCATGGCGCTCCCGGCCATCATCTTCACCGTCATCGTCGCCCGCACCGGCGAGTCCGGAGATCTCGCGGGCTGGGCCATCCCGATGGCGACGGACATCGCGTTCGCCCTCGCGGTGCTCGCGGTGGTCGGACGCAAACTCCCGATCGCACTGCGCGCCTTCCTGCTCACCCTGGCCGTCGTCGATGACCTTGGTGCCATCACGATCATCGCGCTCTTCTACTCGAAGGGCTTCTCACTGCCCTACTTCACGGTCGCCATCGTGCTGCTCGGTGTGTACGCCGTACTGCAGCGATGGCGCGTGCGCAGTCCCTTCATCTACATCCCACTCGCCCTCGTGATCTGGTGGGCCACGCACGAGAGCGGGATCCACGCCACCGTCGCGGGTGTCGCGATGGCCCTGCTGACTCGCGCGACGACCGATCCCGGCGAGGCGGAGTCACCGGCCGACCGACTGCAACGCATGATCCTGCCGCTCAGCGCCGGACTGTGCGTGCCCCTCTTCGCCTTCTTCGCCGCCGGCGTCGACCTGCGCAGTACTGGTCTCATTGAGCCGCTCACCAGTCCGATTGCCATCGGCATCCTCCTCGGTCTCGTCATCGGCAAACCACTCGGCGTGGTGGGCACGTCATGGCTCATGGCTCGCTTCACGCGAGCCAGCCTCAACCCCGCCATCGGTTGGCGTGACGTCCTCGCCGTCGGCCTGTTGGCCGGTATCGGCTTCACCGTGGCCCTGCTCATCACCGAGTTGGCCTACTACGGCGATCTGATGAGCCTTGACGGGGCAAAGGTCGCCGTCTTCGCGGCGTCCGTCGTGTCGGCGATCCTCGCCGCCCTCGTCCTCATCGGGCGCAACCGGCACTACCGCCAGGTCGCCGCGATCGAGGAAGCCGATGAGAATCAGGACGGCGTACCTGATGTCTACCAGCGCGTGGACGAAGCGGCCGGGGCGGCGACGACGGACGACTCCCCCGCGGCCGATGCCGGGGATCCGCCCGCCTCACCCGGGACGACCCACTAGCCTCGGAGCGTCGACAATCCGGTCCACGGAGGAGGAATCATGGCCACAGCGAGCACGGAGACGTCGCTCAAGGCCCTCGTGCAGTCGGCCGTCGCCGACCTACAGCGCCTGATCAAGGCGCAGGTCGAACTCGCCAAGCTCGAACTCCAGCAGACCGGCAAGGCGGCGGGCAAGACCAGCGGCCTGTTCATCGGCGCCCTGACCATGGCCGGTGTCGGTGGGCTGTTCCTGCTGGTGACGATCGCCTACGTCCTCGTCGCACTCGGACTTCCGGTGTGGGCCGGCTTCGGCATCGTGACCCTCGCCCTCTTCCTCGTCGCACTCGTCCTCGGCCTCATGGGCAAGAAGGCCGCCAACGGCATCAAGGGGCCCGAGCAGACGATCGTCGAGATCGAACGGACCAAGGCCGCCGTCAAAGAAGCTTTGAGCGGTGGTTCGGTCCCCGCCATCGACGAGGTGGAGATCATCGAGATCGAGGCGCGTCCCGCGTCGGACTCCTGAGTGCTCCTCGACCCGCAGGCGGTCATCCGGGCACCCGGCCCCTGGACTCATCGCGACATCTCCGCCAACGGCGCCCGCTTCCACATCGTCGAAGCGGGTAGCGGCCCACTCGTCGTTCTGCTGCACGGCTTCCCGATGTTCTGGTGGACGTGGCGCCAGCAAGTGACGGAGTTGGCCAACGCCGGATACCGCGCCGTAGCAATGGACCTGCGCGGCTATGGCGGCTCCGATCACACCCCGCACGGCTACGACCCGGCGACGTTGTCGCATGATGTGGCCGGGGTCATCCGCTGCCTCGGTGAACCATCGGCGACGATCGTCGGGCACGGCTGGGGTGGGCTCGTGGCATGGACCATGGCCGTACTCGAGCCGGATGCAGTCACCGCGATCGCGCCGGTCTCCATGCCGCACCCCCGTCGGTTGCGCGCCGCTATCGCGCGAGATGCCTTGCAGCGTCGCCGATCGCTGTACGCCCTCGGCTTCCAGTGGCCCTTCCTGCCCGAGCGTTCCCTGCAGGAGGATGACTGCGTTCGCATCGAGGAGATCCTGCGTGACTGGTCCGCCTCCCCGACCTGGCCGAACGACGAGGCGTCCTTGGTCTATCGGTCGGCGTTCTCGCTGTGGCCTACGGCGCACTGTGCCGTGGAGTACCACCGGTGGGCGGTGCGGTCCTTCCTACGCACCGACGGCCGCCGCTACGCCGCGCGTATGGAGACACCGATCGACGTACCCGTGCTCCAGATGCATGGTGTGGAGGACCCGTCGGTCCTCGTTCGCTCCGCCCAGGGCTCATCTGACTGGGTCACCGGACCGTATTCGCTCCTCGAACTCGAGGGCGTCGGACACTTCCCGCACGAGGAGGATCCGGCGCGCTTCAACGCCGCTCTCCTGTCCTGGCTCCGCGGCTGAGCCGTCTCGTTAGGAGAAGTGCGTCTCGTTGAGAGAGGTGCGCCTCATAGGGACATGGTTGCGGCGGCCAACGTTTCGGCGCACTTCGCGTCAACGGCCCACCAGGCACCTCACGACGACGGTGGCCAACGGTCGCAATGTCTAACGGCGACACGCGCCGGAATCGACTCCGGCGGTCGCCCGAGCACCCGCCCGTGCGATGTCCGACACCTGAGCGGCCGTGATCGCATAGCCGGTCTCTGGTTCGCCGGTGCCCGCAGCGAACACCACGCCGTAGACGGTGCCATCCGGCGCAAGGAGCGGCCCACCGCTGTTGCCTGGCACCACCTCACCACGGAACGAGTACACCTCCCGCACCACGCCAGCCCGCCCATAGATGTCCTCACCACGGGCGTCAATTCGCGCGCGAATGCGGGCCGGTCCGGCCGTCAGGTCACCGCCACCGGGGAATCCCGCCACGACCGCACTGTCCTTGGTATCGGCCACGCGATCGGCAAAACGCAGTGCCGGTGCGGGGAGACCCGGGACGTAGAGCACGGCCGCATCGATCTGGTCATCGATCTCAACCAGGATCGCGTCGTACACCGCAGGATCACCCGGCAGACGTACGCGCGGTTCGCTCGAACCAGCGACCACATGCGCATTGGTGAGCACATGTTCGGGCGCGTAGACGAAGCCTGATCCGGTGACCGTGACATCGCACGCAACCGCCGTCACCTTGACGAGCGACGGCCACGCAGCGCGGACAGCGGGATCCTTGAGTAACTTCCTGTTCGGTGCCGGCACCTGCGGACCGGCGTACTGGCCGAATCCGGAGAAGACGCGCGGCAGTCCGGAAGCATCAACGGCGTTGCGCAATCCGGTGAGCATGTCGCGGGCCGGATCGGGAACGGCGCGATCGATCGTGCTCAGCAGCAGCGATGACCGCACCTCCTTGGCCACGCTCAGCGAGGGGATGAAGCCGACGGCGGATGCGACGATCCACAGCACGACGGCCAGGGCGACGACATTGAGGGCTGCCCCGCCCGCGCTATCGATGGCGCGCGCGCTCTCCCAGGGGATGCCGTTGCGCATGCGCCGACCGACGAAGGACAGCAGGCTCTGCCCGACGAGGGCGCACACCAAGATTCCGGCCGCGAGTGCGATCGCACCAGCGAGATCAGGCAGTGCGAGCCCTTCGACGAGCGGGGGTAGCAGTAGCGCGGCGCCCAGACCGCCGGCGAGGAACCCGACGAAGGAGAGCAGCCCGGCGACGAACCCCTGCCGCCAGCCGGCCCAGGCGAAGACGACGAGCGCAGCGATCACCACGGCATCGACGACGTTCATCGATCGTCCTTCACCAGTGGTGAGTCCAGATCGACCACCCGTGTGTCGTCCCACGGCTTGCTCCAGCCGGCCAGGTCCAGCAGTCCCGAAACCAGCCCTGCGGTGAAGCCCCACACCCGCAACCCGGCCACATCGAATCCCGGGCCGACGTAGCCGGACGGATGCCGCACCCGGACCCGGCGATCGGGGTCAGCGAACTGCCCGATCGGGATCCGATGGACGCTCGCCACCTCCCGAGGATCGGCCGCCCGCACGGCCGAGGGCTCACGCCACCACGCGATGACCGGAGTGACGATGTAGTTCGACACCGGCACCCACAGATCGGGTAGGACCGCGAACGGCACCACTCCCCGAGCGTCGAGGCCGGTCTCCTCGGTCGCCTCCCGCAACGCGGCTTCGATCGGCCCGGCATCGTCCGCCTCGAGGGCTCCCCCCGGGAACGCCGGCTGCCCTGAGTGCAGGCTCAGATCGTGTGCACGCTCGATGACGAGCAGGTCCGGACCCTCACCGAGCAGCATGAGGACCGCCGACGGCCGAGCGCCCTCGACGGGGGGCAGGAACCGTGTGAGGTCGCTGCCGTGCACCTGCGCGATCGAATTCGCGACGGGATCAAGCCAGGTCGGCAGGTCGTCGGCCGGCAGCCGATAGCCGCGTGCGGGGTCCCGGTCGATCATGCCCGGCCCTCCGTCCGCAGGAGTCCGGTAGCAACCTCCGGGTCGGTGGGGCCCTCGCCGTACGACGGACACCATTGCGCGACGGGGCAAGCCCCGCAGGCGGGTTTGCGCGCATGACAGCACCGCCGGCCGTGCCAGATCATCTGATGTGACAGGGCCGTCCAGTCCTTGCGCGGGAAGAGGGCCATCAGATCGGCCTCCACCCGATCGGGATCGGTCTGTTCGGTCCACCCGAAGCGGCGGGCGAGGCGGCCGACATGCGTGTCCACCGTGATACCCGGTGTCTCGAACGCATTGCCGAGGACCACGTTGGCCGTCTTGCGGCCGACCCCCGGCAACGTGACCAGGTCCGTCAGCCGATCGGGCACCTCCCCGCCGTAGTTGTCGCACAGCGCCTGGGCGAGGCCTTGAACGCTCGCGGCCTTTGCGCGATAGAAGCCGGTGGGCTGGATGAGGGCCTCGAGCTCTTCCCGGTCGGCACCCGCGTACGCCGCGGCATCGGGGTAGCGCTCGAAGAGGGCGGGAGTCACCTGATTGACCCGGCGATCGGTGCATTGCGCCGACAGCACGGTCGCCACGAGGAGTTCCAGCGGAGTGGTGAAATCGAGTTCGCAGTGCGCGTCCGGGTAGGTCTGCGCGAGGACCCGTCCGACCTTGCGCGCACGACGCACCAGCGCGGTGCGGGTCGCCGGTTCGGCCGCGCCACCGGAACGCGATCTCGAAACAGGCACCCCGCCAGGGTACGTCGGACCGCCCGGGAATCCACGGACGACGAGTTTGTTGGCTCCGCGTTCGCCGCGGAGACGCCGATAGTGGAGACTGTGCCTGAAGGAGGAGTGGTGGACGACGTTCTCATGCATGCACCGCTGTTCTCAGCGCTGGACGCCGAGGGTGCGGCAGCGATGCGCACTTCCATGGAGGAGCGCCGAGTCCCGCGCGGGGACACGATCTTCACCGAGGGTGAATCCGGTGATCGGATGTACGTCATCCTCGACGGCAAGATCAAACTCGGTCAGACATCACCGGATGGACGGGAGTCTCTCCTGGCCGTCCTCGGCCCGGGTGAAGTGTTCGGTGAGCTCTCACTCTTCGATCCCGGTCCGCGCACCGCGACGGCGACTGCGGTCACCGACTCGGTTGTCATCGGCCTTGGGCACGAAAACCTCCGCACCTGGCTCACCGGTCGGCCCGAGGTCGCCGAGGCACTGCTGCAGGCACTGGCCCGTCGACTGCGCCGCACCAATGAGGCCCTGGCCGATCTGGTGTTCTCCGACGTCCCGGGCCGCGTCGCCAAGCAGTTGCTCGATCTCGCCGACAAGTTTGGTCAGCCGGGGCCGGACGGCGTGCTCGTCCATCACGACCTCACCCAGGAAGAACTCGCGCAACTGGTGGGTGCCTCGCGCGAGACCGTCAACAAGGCTCTCGCGGACTTCACCACGCGCGGCTGGATCCAGGTGGATCAGCGCGAGGTCATGCTCCTGGACATGGAGCGCCTGGCCCGTCGCGCGCGCTAGCGACCCTCGAGGTAGGCCACCTGCGCCAGGGTTGATGCCAGCGCGGCGAATCGCACCTGGGCCGGCACCTCGGCGTACACGATGTCGACGATCTCGTCGGCAGTGCGCTGTCCGCCGGCCCATACCTCGCGCACTTGCTCAAGCCGGGCCTGACGATGCTGCAGATAGGCGTCGAGTACGCCGACCGGGTCGCCGAGGACCGGGCCGTGTCCGGGCAGCAGGTGGGTCGCCCCCTGCGCCAGCGCCAACTGACGCAGATGCTCCAGCGATCGCAGATAGGCCCCCAGATCACCGTCGGGGTAGGCGACGACCGTGGTGCCACGACCGAGCACGGTGTCACCGGTGAGCAGTGCGGCATCCGTGGGGATGAAGAAGGACAGACAGTCCGATGTGTGTCCCGGCGTCGCCACCACGTGTACTTCGATGTCATCCACGACGGCGACGTCACCCGCATCAAGACCCTCTGACCCGAGCCGGTGCACCGGATCCAGTGCCCGCACCGGTGCTCCGGTGATCTCGTGCAGTCGACGCGCGCCCTCCGCATGGTCGGGATGTCCATGCGTCAACAGGATCTGACGAACCCGACCGCTTGCCGCGATCTCGTGCAGGTGCCCCTCGTCGTTCGGCCCTGGGTCGATGACGATGAGATCCTCCTGCGCACCCACCAGCCAGGTGTTGGTGCCGTCCAGCGTCATCGGACTCGGATTGGGGGCCAGGACGCAGCGGAGCCGAGCCGAGTGCACGCCACCGGTCCACGGGTCCGACGACCCGATGACCGGCAATCCGCTCACGACATGCCCTCCACCTCAGAACCCGCTGGCTCCTGCGCCATCGAGATCACGATGCTGTCGTCGCGCACATCGACGACGTCCCAGGTGAGTTCGCCGTCATCGGTCAACCGCGGCCGGGGCATGAGCGGCCGGATCTCCCGCGCATCCGCCGCGTCGATGACCTCCGTGGCATCGCGCACCCCCGCGATGTCGGCCAGCGTGGCGACCGTCGGCGGCAGCATCGGCATCGCTCCCTGCCCGTACGCCGTCAGTGCCTCGGTCGCGGTGAACCATCCGGTGCGGTCGGCCTCACCGCTCACATCCCGCACCTGCTGACCGGAGGGCACGCGGGCGACGAAGAACCGCACGTCATAGCGGCGGGTCTCCATCTCCGGTGTCACCCAGTGCGTCCACATGCGCAGAGCTCGCGCGTCGACCTGCAGGCGGCGTTCGGCGAGGAAGTCAGCGAAGGTCAGGTCGCCGGCCGCGACAGCTGCGCGATCGGCCTCCCATCGCGAGTCTTCCTCCGGGGTATCGCCGCTAGCGTCCACGGCCAACAGGACTGAGGTCTCCTCGAAGAGTTCACGCGCCGCACCGGCAATCAGTCCACGGGCCGCGGCTTCCGACGGTGCGGACATGCGCGTGACTGGCACGTCACCAAGGATCGGGACGGCGGAGTCTCGGCCATCGACCCGGCCTCCGGGGAAGACCCACATGCCGGGGGCGAAGGCCATGGTGGTCGCGCGCCGCATGAGGTAGGTGCGGACCGGGCCATCGTCAGGAACGAGAAGGACCGTGGTCGCGTCGCGGACGGCCGGCGGCGTGAACTCACCGCGGATCAGCGCGAGGGTGCGTTCGCGAACCTCACGCGGCATCCGGGGCAGGTTCAGTCGGCTACCTCGACGATCATCTCCACCTCAACCGGAGCGTCCAGGGGGAGGGCGGCAACGCCGACCGCGGAGCGCGCGTGGCGCCCGGCGTCGCCGAAGATTTCACCGAGAACTTCACTCGCACCGTTGATCACACCAGGCTGGCCGGTGAATCCCGGAGCACTGGCGACGAATCCGACCACCTTGACGACGCGGGTGACGCGCTCAAGATCACCGACGGCCGACTGGATCGCCGCAAGCGCGTTGATGGCGCACTGTCGGGCGCAGTCCTTGGCGACGTCGGCATCCACGGCAGCTCCGACCAGCCCGACGGCGATCATCTCGCCGCCGCGCATGGGCAGTTGGCCGGAGGTGTACACGTAGCGGCCCGTGGCCACCGCGGGCACGTAGGCCGCCACCGGTGGGACGACCTCGGGGATCTCGATGCCGAGCTCGGCGAGTCGTGCAGAAACGCTCACAACTACTCCTTCGGACGCTTCAGATAGGCGACGAGGTTGTCGGGATTGGGTCCGGGCACCACCTGCACGAGTTCCCAGCCGTCCTCACCCCAGGTGTCGAGGATCTGCTTGGTCGCGTGCACGAGGAGCGGCACGGTCGCGTACTCCCATCGGGTCATGGGCTGACCCTAGTACGCCGTTCCGATCGGTATGCCGGGCCGGGGGCGACTAGGCTCGACCGGTGCCCACCAACGACTGGCCCGACGTGCAACTGCATGTGGTCTCCGGCAAAGGCGGCACGGGCAAGACCACGGTGGCGTCGGCCCTGGCGCTTGCCCTGGCCCGCGACGGCCGACGCGTCCTCGTCATGGAGGTCGAGGGCCGGCAGGGGCTCTCCCAGGTCTTCGAGTGCCCACCGCTGCCCTACGCCGAGCGCCGCCTCGTGACGGTATCCGGCGGGGGTGAGGTGTGGGGCTTGGCGGTCGACCCCGAGGAAGCACTGCTGGACTACCTCGAGCTCTTCTACAACCTGCGGCGCGCGGGTGGGGTGCTCCGCAAGATGGGCGCCGTCGAATTCGTGACGACGATCGCCCCCGGGCTCCGCGATGTCCTGCTCACCGGCAAGGCGGTCGAACTCGTACGCCGCAGCGACAAGAAGCACGGCACGCCGTACGACGCGATCGTCCTCGACGCACCGCCCACGGGGCGCGTCACGCGGTTCCTCAATGTCAACACCGAGATCGCCGGTGTCGCCAAGGTCGGCCCCATCCGGCAACAGGCCGATGGCGTCATGGCCGTCCTGCGCTCATCGCGCACGGCCGTGCACCTGGTCACCATCTTGGAGGAGATGCCGGTCCAGGAGACGATCGACGGTGTCGCCGAACTTCAGGACTCGGCGCTGCCCGTCGGGGGCATCGTGATCAACATGATGCGTCCCCCGCTGTTGCCCGCCGGCAACTGCGAGGTCCCCGCGGTCGCCCAACTCGACGTCGGACTCACCGCGGCCGGACTCACGGCAACGGCACCGGTCATCGAGGCGCTGCGCGGTGAAGCGGCTGATCACATCGCACGTGTCGCACTCGAGGCCACTGAGCGCGAGCGGCTCGCCGTACTCGATCGACCCATGTACGAACTCCCCTATCTGCCCGGCGGCATGGACCTGACCGGCCTGCAGGAGATGGCCGGCATGCTGCGCAACCAGGGGATGGCCTGATGACCTTCACACTGAACGCGCCGCATCTCGACATCGACGACCTGCTCGCCGACCGGTCCACCCGAATCGTGGTGTGCTGCGGGGCTGGCGGCGTCGGCAAGACGACGACGGCGGCCGCGCTCGGCCTGCGCGCTGCCGACATGGGTCGGAATGTGTGTGTCCTGACCATCGATCCGGCGCGACGGCTCGCCCAGGCGATGGGACTGACCGAGTTGGACAACAGCCCGCGCGTTGTCCCCGGCGTCGAGGGCGGCGGATCGCTCAGCGCGATGATGCTCGACATGAAGCGGACCTTCGACGAGGTCGTCGAGTCCCACTCCGATCCCGAGCGAGCCCAGGCGATCTTGGACAACCCCTTCTACCAAGCGCTTTCGTCGTCGTTCGCCGGCACGCAGGAGTACATGGCGATGGAAAAACTCGGCCAACTGCGGGCCGAGGCCGATCGCGAGGGCACGTGGGATC
Organism: uncultured Actinomyces sp.; assembly: GCA_964351035.1. Classification (GTDB taxonomy): domain Bacteria; phylum Actinomycetota; class Actinomycetes; order S36-B12; family S36-B12; genus Mxb001. Next base: position 9,479 of record CAYGMM010000005.1, on the reverse strand, counting down.
TGATCGTCGTCGACACGCCACCGTCGCGCTCGGCGCTGGACTTCCTGGACGCCCCCGACCGACTCGGGACCTTCCTCGACGGACGGTTCATCAAGATCCTCACCGCACCGGCGCGGGGCGCCGGGCGCGGGATCGGCAAGATCCTCGGTGCTGGCTTCGGCCTCTTCGCCGGGGTGCTCACCAAGATCCTCGGCGCGCAGTTGCTCACCGATCTCGGGGCGTTCGTCAGCGCGGTCGACACGATGTTCGGTGGGTTCCGCGAACGCGCGGAAGCGACGTACTCACTGCTCAAGGATGAGGGCACGTCGTTCGTCGTCGTGGCCGCACCGGAGCCTGATGCGTTGCGCGAAGCGTCGTACTTCGTCGATCGCCTCGAGGCGGACCAGATGCCCCTGGCCGGGTTGGTCTTGAACCGCGTGCAAGAGGTGCGGGCACCGGAGCTTTCGGTCGAACGGGCGGTGGCAGGCGCGGATCGCGTCGCGGATTCCGATCCGATGACGGCCGCCCTATTGCGCCTGCACGCCGACCGGTTGCGCAATGCCGAGCGTCAGGAGAAGCTCGCCCGCAAATTCGTCTCAGCACACCCGTCCGTGTCGGTGACCGAGGTGGTGGCGCTACCGGAGGACGTGCACGATCTCGCCGGCCTGCGTACGGTCGGCGACCTGCTTGCTGACTAGGACGCGGCTGAACAGTCGAGCGTGGTGGCACGCTCGTACTCGTCGCGTGCGGTCTGCAGCAGGTGACGCCACGAGGTGACCTGGGGCCGACGACGCAGCAGGGCGCGGCGCTCCCGCTCGGTCATCCCACCCCACACACCGAACTCGACCCGATTGTCGAGGGCATCGGCGAGGCACTCGGTACGTACCAGGCAACCCTGGCAAATGACCTTGGCACGGTTCTGAGCGGCGCCCTGAACGAAGAGGGCGTCGGGATCCGACGTCCGGCAGGCTGCTCGCGCTGTCCACTCCGTGGACCAGGTCATCGGGTGTCCCCTTCCCGCCGCACTGAGCACGGCCGCCTCATCAGTCACTCTGGCTTGTCCAGTCACTTCGACGTGGCCTGTCACTTTGACGTGCCGTGTCACTCTGGCTTGCCTTGGTGCGCCCGGACGTTACGCCGGACGACCGTGACCAGACAGGTCTATCCTGACCAACAGACCATAGCCTGAAATAACTAACTCTGGGAAGACCCGAGTATTGAGCCAACGCGACTTCCCCCTGGTCGGGGACCTACCCTTACAGGACAGCCGATCCGAGGGAGTCACTCGTGCGCAAGACCCGACCGTCCGGTCGCGTCGGTCCGGCGTCCCTTTTGGGGCGCCTGGGCCTCTTCGCGCTGGTGTCGCTCCTTGCCGGCGCCGTGGCTGCCGCCATGGTGCTGCCGGTGGCGGCCGCGGCCGGTCTATTGACCCGCGGTGCGGTCGAGAGCTTTGAGTCCCTCCCCACCGAACTCAACACACCGGAATTGCCGGAGCGATCGGTCGTGCTCGCCAGTGACGGGTCGGTCCTCGCCACGATCTACTACCAGAACCGCATCGAGGTGCCCCTGAGTTCGGTCTCGCCGATCATGCGCCAGGCCATCGTCGCAATCGAGGACGCTCGCTTCCTCGATCATCCTGGCATCGATCTGCGCGGCACCATGCGCGCGATCGTGTCCAACGCCAGCGGCTCGGGCACCTTGCAGGGCGGATCGACGATCACCCAGCAGTACGTCAAGAACGTCCTCATGGCCAGCGCCACCACTGAGGAAGAACTCAAGGCCGCCCGCGAGCGGACCCCCTCGCGCAAGCTTCGCGAGATTCGTATCGCGCTCGCGCTGGAACGCCGCTTCACCAAGGACCAGATCCTCGAGAAGTACCTCAACATCGTGTACTTCGGTGCAGGTGCCTACGGTGTTGAAGCCGCTTCTCGGCGGTACTTCTCCAAGGCTGCCAGCGAACTCACCCTGGTCGAGGCCGCAACGCTCGCGGGCATCGTTCAGCAGCCCACCGCGTACGACCCCACCCGCAACCCGGACCTCTCCCAGGGTCGCCGCGACCTCGTGATCGACGAGATGGCCGAGGCCGGCTTCATCACCGACGTGGAGGCGGCGGCCGCCAAGCAGGTCGCTGTCGAGGACATCCTCAACCCGTCCGTGCAGCCCAACGGCTGCACGTCGTCCTATGCCCCGTACTTCTGTGACTACGTCATCCGCACCATCAAGTCCGATCCCGCGTTCGGTGACACGCAGGTCGAGCGCGAGGCGCTGCTACGTCGCGGTGGTCTCACCATCCGTACGACGTTGGACCACGACGTACAGAACAAGGCGACGGAGACGGTCGCGGAGTACATCCCGGTGAAGGACCCCAGCCAGCGCGCGGCCGCCATCACCCTCGTCGAACCGGGCACGGGCAACGTCATCGCCATGGCGCAGAACCGCGAGTGGGGCCTGAAGGGCAAGGGCAAGACGACGTACAACTACAACGTCGACGCCGATTACGGCGGCACGATCGGCATGCAGGCCGGATCAACCTTCAAGGTGTTCACCCTGGCGGAGGCACTCGAAGCCGGATTCTCCCCGTTCGAGGGCATCGATGCGCCGAACCCCAAGACGTTCGAGAATTTCGTGAACTGCAGCACCGGTGAGAAGTTCCAGCCGGTCACGGTTCGCAACTCCGGGTCCGCGGGCTTTTTGAACATGTTCCAGGCCACGGCGTTCTCGACCAACACGTACTTCGTGACCCTGGCAGAGCGCTATGGCCTGTGCCGACAGGCGGAGATCGCCGAGCAGATGGGCGTGCGCCTGGCCACCGGTGATCCACTGCTGCGGGTGCCCACCTTCTCGCTCGGCACCATGGAGGTCTCGCCGCTGTCCATGGCCGGCGCGTACGCCGCGTTCGCCAATCACGGCGTCTACTGCGCGCCACGTGTCGTGCTGGAGATCAGCGACCGCTACGGCCAGCAGATCGACGTGCCCGCTCCCCGTTGCCGGGAGGTCGTCTCGCGCGGTGTCGCCGATGCAGTGACCGGCGTCCTCACGAACGTCATCGACGGCAATCTTGGTGGGCGCACGGGCCAGGCCATGTCACTCCCGGACCGACCCGCCGCGGGCAAGACCGGTAGCACCAACGACAACGCCGCCATCTGGTTCGCCGGCTTCACCCCCAACGTCGCTGCCGCGATCTGGGTCGGCGATCCGCGCGGTGGCTTCGCTTACCCGATGACCGACGTGACGATCAACGGCCAGTACTACTCCTACGTCACCGGCGGTCAAATCCCTGGACCGATCTGGCGCGAGGTCATGATCGCCGCGCACGCGAACATCCCGCCTACCCCGTTTGAACTGCTGAACGAGTGGGGCGTTGGACCCGTGCGCGGTGTCGGGCCATCCCCGGTCTTCGTCCCGTGGAATCTGCCGACAGGCACGTCGTCGGAGGAGCCGAAGCCGGACAAGACAAAGGATCCGAAGCCGAGCCCTCAGCCGACGGATGACACGACGGTTACGCCCACACCCGAGCCGAGCCCGGAACCGCAGCCGACACCGGAGCCCACTCCGGAGCCGCAGCCGACACCGGAGCCGAGTCCAGAACCCCCACCGGCCGAGCCCACGGCCCCGGCCGAACCGGGCTAGGCCAGGGCCTGCTTCACCATCGCGGCGACCACGCCCCCGTCAGCGCGACCACGCGTCTGCGGTGTCAGAGACTTCATCACCACGCCCATCGCCGCCGGGCCGGTCTTGCCCTCGGCAGCGGCCGCGGCCACGGCTTCGTCCACGAGTGCCTTGATCTCGTCCTCGCTTAGCTGCGACGGCAGGTAGCGCTCGAGCACGACGAGTTCGTCGCGCTCCCGGTCGGCGCGGTCAGTCGCTCCCGCTCCGTCGAAGGCCTCCGCCGCCTCGCGTCGCTTCTTGGCCTCGGCCACCAGAACGCCGACTACCTCGTCATCGTCGAGTTCACGGGCGGTCTTACCGGCCACCTCGGCCTTGGTGACCGCGGCGAGCGCCATGCGCAGGGTCGACATGGTGATTTCATCCTGCTGGCGGATCGCGGTGGTGAGGTCGCTCTGCAGTTGGTCCTTGAGGGTGCTCATGGCTGCATTGTCCATGACGCGGCGTGACAGACTGCCCACATGGCTACCCGCGGACTTCTCGGTGGAGCCATCGTGGCCGGAGCGGCGATCGCCGCCTACGCGCGGTGGGAGGCGTCGTCGTACCGCCTGCGCCGAATGTCCGCGCAGGCGCTCCCCGCCGGGGCGGATCCCGTGCGCATCCTGCACCTGTCGGATCTCCATATGACTCCGCGTCGACATCGGCTTCAGGGCTGGGTCGCTTCCCTCACGGAGTTGAGGCCGGATCTCGTGGTGGTCACCGGCGACTTCCTTGGGCATGCGGACGCGGTGGATTCGGTCGTGACGGCGCTTGATCCGCTGCTCAGTACCGTCCCGGGTGTCTTCGTCCTCGGCAGCAACGACTACTACGCACCGCGGCCGATCAATCCCTTCCAGTACTTCGCCGGACCCTCGGACCTCCATCCGGACCGTCCCGAACTCCCCTGGCCCGAACTCGTCAGTGCCCTGACCGCGAGCGGCTGGCAGCACCTACCCAACGCCCGAGCGACGGTGCGCGTGGGCGATCTGCTGGTCGACGTTCGCGGGGTGGATGACCCGCACATCGAGCGAGACGACTACGCCCTCGTGGCCGGCTCCGCAGACCCAGACACCGACATATCGCTCGGTGTGGCCCATGCGCCGTACCTGCGGGTCCTCGATGCGATGGCGGCCGACGGGGTCGACGTGGCGCTCGCCGGTCACACGCATGGTGGCCAGGTCTGTGTGCCGGGATACGGGGCTTTGGTGACCAACTGCGATCTCGACCGCCGACGTGCCCGCGGGCTGTCGCAGCACGATCGCCCCCTGATGGAGTTCGCGCCACACGACCAGGACGCCATGTGGCTGCATGTTTCCGGTGGCCTCGGCACCTCCCCCTACGCCCCGGTCCGGTTCGCCTGCCCCCCGGAGGCGACCCTCCTCACGCTGCTGCCCAGGGCGGGAGGCTAGACTTCACCGGCTCCCTCGGGGTGTGGCGCAGCTTGGTAGCGCGCTTCGTTCGGGACGAAGAGGTCGTGGGTTCAAATCCCGCCACCCCGACGCACAGGAAGGGCCCAGGGTCAATCCCTGGGCCCTTCCTACTTCCTTGACCGTTTGTCCCGCTAAGCGGGAGAGATGGTCGATAACGACCTCAAAACGCCCCTCATCGACCGTTTGTCCCGCTAAGCGGGAGAAACGGCACAGGGGGTTATTGGTTGGTGACGACCAGTTCGGCGATCTGTACGGCGTTCAGCGCCGCGCCCTTGCGCAGATTGTCGTTGCTGACGAACATCGCCAGGCCGCGACCGTCCGGCACGCCGGGATCGGGCCGCAGCCGGCCGACGAAGGACGGGTCCTGCCCGGCCGCCTGCAGCGGCGTCGGCACATCGGAGAGCACCACGCCGTCCGCCTCGGCGAGGATCTGCGTCGCTCGCTCCACCGACAGGGGCCGCTCGAACTCAGCGTTGATCGACAGCGAGTGACCGGTGAAGACCGGCACGCGCACGCAGGTGCCGGAGACGAGCAGGTCCGGAATGTCGAGGATCTTGCGGCTCTCGTTGCGGAGTTTCTTCTCCTCGTCGGTCTCGAACATCCCGTCGTCGACGATCGAGCCCGCGATCGGTACGACGTCGAACGCGATGGGACGGACGTACTTCACCGGCGCCGGGAACTCCACGGCTGAACCGTCGTGCGTGAGCGCGGTGACGTCACTGGCCAGGACAGCGCGCACCTGACTGTCGAGTTCCTCGACACCGGCCAGACCGCTGCCCGACACTGCTTGGAAGGTCGTGACAACAAGTCGCACCAAACCCGCTTCGCGATGCAGCGGCATAAGCGCGGGCATCGCGGCCATCGTCGTGCAGTTGGGGTTGGCGATGATGCCTTTGACGGCATCGGCGATCGCGCCCGGATTGACCTCACTCACGACGAGCGGCACTTCGGGATCCATGCGCCACGCTGAGGAGTTGTCGATGACGGTAGCGCCCGCCTCCGCGAAGCGCGGGGCCTCGGCCTTGGAGGTGGCTCCACCCGCCGAGAACAGCGCGATGTCGATCCCGCTCACGTCGGCCGTGGCGGTGTCCTCCACCACGATCTCCGTGCCGCGCCACGGCAGGGTGGTGCCTGCTGACCGGGCTGATGCAAAGTAGCGGATGCGCTCGACGGGGAAGTCGCGCTCCTCGAGTAGTCGGCGCATGACGCCACCGACCTGCCCGGTCGCGCCGACGACCGCGACGGTTGCGCCACTCATCGCCCGGTCCCGGCGTAGACGACGGCCTCACCGTCGGCATCGAGTCCGAACGCCGTGTGCAGCGCCTGGACGGCCGTCTTGGCGACATCGGCGCGAGTCACCACCGAGATGCGGATCTCCGAGGTCGAGATCATCTCGACGTTGACGCCGGCATCGGAAAGGGCGGAGAAGAAGGTCGCGGAGACACCGGGGTGGGACCGCATGCCGGCACCCACGAGCGAGATCTTGGCGATCTCCTCATCCGTGACGAGCTCCTCGAAGCCGATCTCATCGCGGACGGCCTCCAGCGCGGCCGTCGCGCCCCCGAGGGATCCCTGCGGACAGGTGAACGTGACATCCGTACGTCCCGTGGCCGCGAGCGAGATGTTCTGCACGATCATGTCGACGTTGATGCCGGCGTCGGCGAGCGCCCGGAAGATCGCGGCGGCTTCACCGGGACGGTCGGGCACACCCACGACGGTGACCTTGGCGTCGTTCACGTCCGCGGCGGTACCGGAGATGATCGGTTGTTCCATGGTGCCTCCTTCATCGGCGGCGAGCAGGGCCGCGATGGCGGCATCGGACAAGACGAGGGTGCCCTCGTGTTCGGAGAACGACGAGCGGACGTGGATGGGGAGGTTGAAACGTCGCGCGTACTCGACGCAGCGCAGATGGAGGACCTTAGCGCCGGCCGCGGCCAACTCCAACATCTCCTCGTAGGTGACGACGTCAAGTTTGCGCGCCCGAGGGACAACGCGCGGATCAGCACTGAACACGCCGTCTACATCGGTGTAGATCTCGCACACATCGGCGCCGAGGGCAGCGGCAAGCGCCACAGCGGTGGTGTCCGATCCCCCGCGGCCGAGCGTGGTGATGTCCTTGGTGTCCTGCGCGACGCCCTGGAAGCCCGCCACGATGGGGATCGCCCCCGCGCCGAGGGCCTCTTGGATGCGGCCCGGGGTCACGTCGATGATGCGGGCGGCGCCGTGCGCGGAGTCGGTGATGAGGCCGGCCTGTGAGCCGGTATAGGAGCGGGCCTCCTCGCCGAGGTCATTGATCGCCATCGCCAGCAGCGCCATGGAGATGCGCTCGCCCGCCGTGAGGAGCATGTCCAACTCGCGTCCGGGCGGTGCCGGGGAGACCTGCTCGGCGAGGTCGAGGAGCTCGTCGGTCGTGTCGCCCATGGCCGAGACGATGACGGCGACTCCATTGCCCGCACGGTGGGTCTGCACAATGCGACGGGCGACTCGGCGGATGCTCTGTGCGTCGGCGACGCTCGATCCGCCGTACTTCTGTACGACGAGGCCCACATCGGCTCCTGGCCAGCACGCCGGCCGCCCCCGAGCGGGGCGAACACCTACGGCGGAGGGGCCAGTCTAACGGC
>CAYGMM010000005.1:0-1704 GCA_964351035.1 uncultured Actinomyces sp. | reverse complement strand
CAATCGAGATCCAGGTGCGTGACCCGCCACGTGGCGTTCGGCACAGATCAGATGAACAGGAGTTGGCCTCCGGCGCTCTTATCCATGAAGTCGGTGGCGTTGATAACCGCCTCGACTCCGTCGTACATGTCGTCCTCGGTGACCTTCATCATGTCCACCGACATGCGGCAGGCCCAAAGGTGCCCACCGGCGGCGACGATCTGATCGAGCATGTCGGGGACCTCAGGCACGCCGAGATCGGCGATCTGCTTCTTCATCATCTTCGTCGACATGCCCTGCATGCCGGGGAAGGCGGTGAGGAACTGCGGGATCCGGGAGTCACCGACCGGCATGTGCATCGCCGTGTTGCCCACGGGCGTGAACTGCAGGTCGTTCATGCGGGACTTCAAGATCATGTCCAGACCCCAGAAGGTGAAGAACAGGTGCGTATCGATGCCTTCACCCAGGGCTGCGTTGGCCAGGACAAGGCCCGGGTAGGCCATGTCGAGGTTGCCCTTGGAGCAGATGATGACGAGCTTGCGGTCCACCTCATCGTCGTCGCCGAAGTCCGGGACGATCGCAGGAGCGGTATCGGTCATGGTCATGGCTACTCCTTAGACGCAACCGTGCGGCTTGGGCAGGCCCGCGATGTAGGCCATCTTCTTGGCGGGCTTCTTCGGGAAGAGAACGAACTGCTTCTTCACCGGGAAGCCGCCGACGGTGTCGACGCGGCGCGTGGTCGCGGTCTCACCCTGGGACTTGAAGTCGTCGCGCAGGAACTTGATGACGGCCCAGTGCTCATCGGTCATGTCGACGCCGATGTTCTTGGCCAGCTCGGCTCCCAGAGCCTCGTCCCACTCGTCGTACTCGGTGAGGAAGCCGTCTTCGTCGACATGGACGTCGCGGCCGGCAATCGTTGTGGTGCTCATGGTGCTACTCCTTCGGGGAGAGGGTGGTTGGAGCCTGGCTCCCCAGGGAGCGCAGGACGGTCAGGGCGCGGGCGAGGCCACGGCGGACCTCGGGATCGCGCATTTGGCGCAGCAGGGCGAAGGTGGAGGGCGGCGGACCCGCGGGCGAGTCCTCGATCTCCTGTACCTCGACCGCGGTGCGGCTGAGCAGGTTCATGACCTCAGGCTGGGTCATCTCCTTTACGGTGTTGAGGATGAGGACGACGTTGTCGCCGAGGGCCTTGACGTCGTCCTCGCTGAACGACGTGACCACACGGTCGGCGATCTCCATGCCGCCCTGGGCGAAGGTGAAGTAGCCCTTCTCCTCGAGTTCGGCAGCGCGCGCGGTGAGCATCTGCATCACCGGCCCGGCCAATTCGGTCAGCCCGAGCAGCATCTCGCGCATCTCACGCTGGCGCTCAAGCTCCTCGGAGATCTCGGTCATCTGCAGCGACAGGCGATCTAGCTGCTCGACCAGGCTTCGGTCCATCTCGACGGCGGTCATCGTGCACTCTCCAGAACATCGGTCTGCTTGCCCACCATCGACATGAGGGCGGGGAGGGGAAGCTCCTTGCCGGGGAGCAGAAGGTTCCAGTACATCCACCGGAAGGCGAGCTTGCCGAGGTGGTTGAGATCGGTCTCCTTCAGGAGGCTGAACGGTCCGACACCCGGAAGCGGGTACTTGCCCGGCAGCGGCTCGGTGTCGTAGTTGAAGTCGATCAGCATGCCCTTGCCGTGCCCGGACTCGATGAAGCAGTTTGCGTGGCCATCGAACATC
>CAYGMM010000004.1:38114-40741 GCA_964351035.1 uncultured Actinomyces sp. | reverse complement strand
CCGATCGGCGGCAGACTCAGGGGACCACCTTGCCGCATGTGGCGTTGCTCACCTCGAGCCGCAGGGCCGCCCGTTTGGTGGTTGACTGTCCGGCTATGACCCTCGGAGATGGCGACGCCGCGCGTATCGATCCTGCATTTCCCCTGCATCAGGGCGGCAAGATCGAGGTACGCCCGACCGTGCGTATCCGCGACCGGGAAGGTCTCGCGCTGGCTTACACGCCGGGTGTGGCACGAGTCTCCAGCGCCATCGCAGCCGATCGAGATCTCGCACGCGAATACACCTGGAAGGCCAACACGGTCCTCATCGTGACCGATGGGACCGCGGTTCTCGGGCTCGGCGATATTGGTCCGGAGGCTGCTCTGCCGGTGATGGAGGGCAAGGCGCTGCTCTTCAAGGAGTTCGGTGGCGTCGATGCGGTGCCGATCTGCCTGGACACCAAGGACGTCGACGAGATCGTCGACACCGTCATCCGCATCGCCCCGGCCTACGGGGGAGTGAACCTCGAGGACATCAGTGCCCCCCGCTGCTTCGAGATTGAGCGCCGACTCGATGAGGCGTTGGACATCCCGGTTTTCCACGACGATCAACACGGCACGGCTGTTGTCGTGCTCGCGGCGCTCATCAACGCAGCCAAGCTCACCGGTCGCGAGATCAGTGACCTGCGTGCCGTTGTGTCGGGTGCCGGTGCAGCGGGTGTCGCCGTCACCGACATCCTGCTCGACGCGGGTATCGGCGACATCGCGGTGGCGGACTCCAAGGGCATCATCTCGGCCGATCGCACCGACCTTAATGACACCAAGATCGCGCTGCTGGAGCGCACCAACCGGGCGAACATCTCCGGATCGATCGATGACGCGCTCGTGGGCGCCGACGTCTTCATCGGCGTCTCGGCGGGATCGATCCATGACGACACGGTCGCGCGCATGGCGCCGGGCTGCTTCATCTTCGCGCTCGCGAACCCCGATCCGGAGATCCACCCGGAGGTGGCACGCCGCCATGCCGCTGTGGTCGCGACCGGCCGTAGTGATTTCCCCAACCAGATCAACAACGTGCTGGCCTTCCCCGGGATCTTCCGTGGGGCGCTTGATGTGGGGGCGCCGACCATCACATCGGGGATGAAGTTGGCCGCTGCTTATGCCATTGCCGACGTCGTAGGTGATGAGTTGAGCGCGGACTACGTCGTACCGAGTGTGTTTGACCGCCGGGTGTCGGCCGAGGTACCCCGCGCCGTAGCCGAGGCGGCCCGCCGCGACGGCGTCGCCCGCCGCTAACCCTCGTCTTCTTTGCGGTTTCCGTCATTTTGTGGGCGATTTGCCCACGGTAACCGCAAAGAAGGTGAAGGTTCTTGCCCGTCCTCGGAGCGGGACAGCATGCGGCGCAGTGTTTGGGCGTAGAGCCCGGCAAGCACACAACCGACTCCCACCAGGAGTGCCCATAGTGCACCACGGCCGGCACCAATGAGGGCCCCGGAAGCCAGCGGCGCAACCATCGCGCCGAGATTCCAGGTGAGGGACTGCGCCGAGTTGTAGCGTCCACGAAGGTGGTCCGGGGCGATGGCGTTCACCAGGGCAGGCGCTGTGGGGCTCCACACCGTTTCGCCCAACGCAAAGATGACCGTCGACCCCAGCAGCAGGATGAACGCCGGGGTGCGGGGGATCTCCGGCACCGCAGCGAGGATGAGCCACGACACACCCCACAGCAGGCCGACAACGCCGATCAGCCGGGTGCGCGAACGTCCACGCAGTAGGCGTAGGACGAGGATCTGTCCGACGACGATGGTGAGCGTGTTGGTGAGCCACACCAGCCCGATCGCGCTCTCCGGCAATCCGGCGGTATCGGTGATGAAGATGGCCAGACCTGCTTCAACAGACCCGTATCCGCATACGAGGAGGAGTAGTGACACCGCCACCAGGCGCCTGAGTCGACCATCGGCGACGGCCGCCGCCCATCCGTCTCGCGAGCCGCTGGCCGGCCTGTCAGGGTCGTTGATCGGGGTGGGGCTCGGACCTCCGTGCCCGCGCAAGGCGAGTACGGCGATGAAGGAGAAGCCAAAGGTTGCTGCATCAACCAGATAGAGGAGGACGAAGGTCTCCGGGCGAGCGAGATCGATGATCAATGCTCCGATGAGTCCACCGAGACCGAGACCGAGGTTAAGCAGCATGAAGCCAAGGGCGAATGCCGTGGTGCGCATCTCTTCGGGGACGAGACGAGCGGTAAACGTGCTGTCCGGTCCCCAGATCCCCGCGGCGCCGAGGGACATGAGCGAGGCCACCGCAAAGGCGGTGACCAGGGTGGTGACCTGCGATAGCAGGGCGACGCCGACAGCCTCCAGGGCAATCGCGATGAGAAGCACAGGGCGGGGGCCGAAGCGGTCGGTGAAGGTGCCGATCATCGGAGTTGCCGCGAGCCCGATCACCGCCATCCAGGCCAGGACCAGCGAGGCGGTGAAGATGGGAATCCCGCGGACCTGGGAGAGATACACCACCAGCAACGACAGGGTCATTCCATTGCCGATGGCGTTGAGGAATCGACCGGCGGCGAGGATCCGGAACGGTCCGCGCAGGACCGTGCGAATCTCGACAAGCGTGCTCATGTCTGCCTTTCCAGGGCCGCTCTACGGCGTA
>CAYGMM010000004.1:12323-38104 GCA_964351035.1 uncultured Actinomyces sp. | reverse complement strand
GAACTGCAAGGAAGACGGAAGGAACTAGTCCTCGTCGTCGTCGTCGAGGCGGGCGAGCCAGGTGGCCAGCCGCTCGATCGGAGTCTCGAACTCCGGATTGAGGTCGACGAACTCGATTAGCCGCTCGGCCAGCCAGTCCAGGCTGACTTCCTCCTCGCCGCGGCGGCGCTGGAGTTCTTCGATCCCTCGGTCGGTGAAGTACATGGCGCTAGTTGAACGCCGCCTGCACGACCCACTTCTGCTCCTCCTCGTGGCGGTGGTGGCTGCCCACCGCGGGGGAGGACGACGAGGGACGTGACACGCAATCAATCGATCGGCCGATGATCTCCGGCAGGTTCAGCGCCATGAACGACCACGCACCCTGGTTCGCCGGCTCCTCCTGGACCCAGCGCACCACGGAAGCGTTCGGGTAGGCGGCGACCATCGCCGGCAGGGTCCGCCATGGCAGCGGGTAGAGGCGCTCCAGTCGGATGATCGCCGTCTCCTTGTCGCCGCGCGCCTCACGCTCGGCGACGAGGTCGTAGTAGACCTTGCCGCTGCACAACAGCACCCGACGTACGTCGTCCGGCTCCACCGTGGTGTCGGGAATCGCCGGACGGAACGATCCCTGGGTGAAGTCGTCGAGCGGTGACGTGGCGAACTTGGCCCGCAGCAGGGACTTCGGCGTGAAGATCACCAGCGGTCGGATGAGCGGGGACAGCGCCTGCCAGCGCAGCAGATGGAAGTACGACGCCGGCGTCGACGGCATGGCGATCGTCATGTTGTCCTGCGCGCACATCTGCAGGAAGCGCTCAATACGGGCCGACGAGTGATCGGGCCCCTGCCCCTCGTAGCCGTGGGGGAGGAGCATGACCAGTGAGGAGCGCTGGTTCCATTTCTGCTCACCGGAGGAGATGAACTCATCGGTGATGGTCTGAGCGCCGTCGACGAAGTCGCCGAACTGCGCCTCCCACATCGTCAGGACGTCCGGTCGGGCAACCGAGTAGCCGTACTCGAAGCCCACGGCCGCGAACTCGCTGAGCATCGAGTCGTAGACCCAGAGTTTGGCTCCATCGCGGTACAGGCGCTTGAGCGGCTTGTACTGCCATCCGGTCACCTTGTCGACGATGACGGCGTGCCGATGGCCGAAGGTGCCGCGACGGGAGTCCTGACCGGACAGGCGCACGGAGCGCCCCTCGAGCAGCAGTGAGCCAATCGCGAGTGCCTCGGCCATGCCCCAGTCGATGGTGCCGTCCTCGATCATCTGCGCACGGCGCTGCAGCTGCGGTGCCAGCCGGGGATGGAGGGTGAAGCCATCGGGCATGGTGAGTTGGGACTCCACGACCAGATCCACCGCCGAGCGCTCGATCCCGGTGAGGATGTCGCCCGCCGGACCCATGGGAGCGAGGGTCAGCTGCCCGGTGCGAACCACCTCGTCGGAGGAGTCGCTGAAGGTATGGGCATCGGGGACATCGGTGCGTGTCTCTTGGAAGACGCGCTCAAGCTGCTCCTGGAAGTGGCGCAGCGCCTCCTCAGCCTCCTCCACCGTGATGTCGCCGCGGCCGATGAGGGACTCGGTGTAGTGCTTGCGCACCGACCGCTTGGCGTCGATGAGCTCGTACATGAGCGGCTGGGTCAGCGAGGGGTCGTCCGCCTCGTTGTGCCCGCGTCGACGGTAGGTGACCAGGTCGATGACGACGTCCTTGTGAAACGCCTGGCGGAACTCGAAGGCCAACTTGGCCACGCGTACGACGGCCTCGGGATCATCGCCGTTCACATGGAAGATCGGCGCCTGCACCATGCGCGCCACATCGGTCGGGTAGACCGACGAGCGGCTGTACTTGGGCGAGGTCGTGAAGCCCACCTGATTGTTGACGACGACGTGAACGGTGCCCGCCGTGCGGTAGCCCTGCAACTGCGACAGATTGAGCGTCTCGGCGACGATGCCCTGACCGGCGAAGGCGGCATCGCCATGCAGCAGCAGTGGCAAGATGCGGGGCACCTCATCGCGCGGCAGCAGATCCTGCTTGGCGCGCACGATGCCCTCGAGGACCGGATCGACGGCCTCAAGGTGCGACGGGTTGGCGGCGACGTAAACGAGGGTCTCGTGCCCATCGCGGCTGCGATAGGTGCCCTGGGTGCCGAGGTGGTACTTCACATCGCCGGAGCCCTGCACCGACTCCTCGCCGTAGTTGCCCTCGAACTCGGCGAACACCTGGCGGAATGATTTGCCGGCAATGTTGGTGAGCACGTTGAGGCGACCGCGGTGCGGCATGCCGATGGCGACCTCGATGACGTCGTCATGCGCGGCGCAGTAGAGGATCTCGTCGAGCAGGGGGATCAGCGACTCCGAGCCCTCGAGGCTGCAGCGCTTCTGTCCGACGTACTTGGTCTGCAGGAAGGTCTCGAAGGCCTCGGCCTCGTTGAGCTTGTGCAGGATGCGCAACTGCTCCTCGCGCGAGGGCTTGTGATGCGGCACCTCCACGCGCTCCTGGATCCACTCGCGCTGCTCGGGATCTTGGATGTGCATGTACTCGATGCCGATACTGCGGGTGTAGGAGTCACGCAGGACACCGAGGATCTCGCGCAGTTTCATCAGCGGCTTGCCGGCGAATCCACCGGTGGCGAACTCGCGATCGAGATCCCACAGGGTCAGTTTGTGTGACAACACGTCGAGGTCGGGGTGCATACGCTGCTCGTACTCGAGCGGGTTCGTGTCGGCCATGAGGTGGCCGCGCACGCGGTAGGCGTGGATGACCTCCTGAACGCGCACCGTCTTGTTGAGGTCGGTCTCATGCGACGCGGCAAGATCGCGCGCCCAGCGGATCGGCTCGTAGGGGATGCGCAGGCTGCGGAAGATCTCGTCGTAGAAGTGATCCTCGCCGAGCAGCAATTGGCTGATGCGCCGCAGGAACTCACCGGACTGCGCACCCTGGATGATGCGGTGGTCGTACGTCGAGGTGAGGGTCAGGCTCTTGGTCACGGCGTTGCGGACCAGTGACTCCTCGGACGCGCCCTGCCACTCAGCCGGGTACTCCATCGCGCCGACGCCGATGATGCAACCCTGGCCGTTCATCAGGCGGGGCACCGAATGCTCGGTGCCGATCGTGCCGGGGTTGGTCAGGCTCAACGTCGTACCGACGAAGTCGTCCACTCCGAGCGACCCGGCACGGGCACGTCGGATGACGTCCTCGTACGCCGACCAGAAGCCGGCGAAGTCCATGGTCTGAGCGGCCTTGATGTTGGGGACGAGGAGTTGGCGTGAACCGTCGGGCTTGGCGAGGTCGATGGCGACGC
The DNA here is from genome assembly GCA_964351035.1 of uncultured Actinomyces sp. Taxonomy (GTDB): domain Bacteria; phylum Actinomycetota; class Actinomycetes; order S36-B12; family S36-B12; genus Mxb001. The sequence continues at coordinate 34,828 of CAYGMM010000004.1, read as the reverse complement.
CGAGATTGACGTCGGGGTTCATCACGATGGCCGGCTTGCCGTCGACCTCGGCGTACGAGGCATTCATCGCGGGCACATCGCGAAGGGCGCGAATCAGCGCGTAGCCGATGATGTGGGTGAAGGAGACCTTGCCACCGCGACCGCGCGCGAGGTGGTTGTTGATGACGACGCGGTTGTCCATGAGGAGTTTGGCCGGGACGCCGCGCACGCGCGTCGCCGTGGGGACCGCGAGGCTGGCCTCCATGTTGGCGACCACGCGTGCCGCCGGACCGCGCAGCGTGGTGACCTCACCGGTGGGTGCCGGGGCAGCCGGTGCCGACTTGGTCTCGGCGGCGGGCTTTGCCGGCTCGCTGGGTGCCGCTGCGGCGGCCGCCTCAACCGCTCGCTGATGGGTGACCTGGACCTTGGCGGCGGACCCGTCGGCCGGCGTGTAGTCGGCGAAGAAGTCCCACCAGGCCGGATCGACGCTGGTGCGGTCATTGAGGTACTGCTGGTAGATCTCATCCACCAGCCACTCGTTCGTGCCGAAACTCTCCTGGGCCACCCTGACAGGGTAGTCGTCGCGGGTGCGGCGACTAGTCCCCGGTCGCGGGGCGTTGGTGGTCGCCACCGCCGACTTGGTCGAGCAGATGCGGCAGCAGCGGGCCCAGGACGGCCAGGCCGTCGCGTGCGCCCCCGGGTGAGCCCGGCAGATTGACGATGACGGTGCGACCGGCCAACCCGGCGACCCCGCGGCTGAGCACCGCGGTCGGCACACCCTGGGCCACGCCGTACGCGCGGATGGCCTCCGCCAGACCCGGAGCGGGCCGGTCGATGACCCGCATGGTCATCTCGGGGGTCTGATCTGTCGGTATCATCCCGGTGCCGCCGGTGGTGAGGATGAGATCGACGCCGGCATCGACACCAGCACGCAGTGCGGTCACGACCTGCTCACCGTCGGGTACGACGACGGGGTCGTCCACCGCATGGCCGAGCGCGCGTAGGCCGTCGACGAGCACGGGACCGGAGCGGTCTTCCCAGATGCCTCCGGCGGCACGGGTGGAGATGGTGATGACGAGGGCGCGATGAGCCATGGACTCATCCTGCCGCACGAATCGCGTCGAGCAATTCCTTCAGCGCATCGACCGAGTGACCGCTGAGGAAGGTGTCGACGTACGGCAGTGCGGCGGCCATGCCACCAGCCAGCGGCTTGAACTCCCGTGCGGCGCTGCGGGGATTGACCCAGATGATGTGATGGGCCAGGCGCGAGAGGCGTTCCATCGCGCGGGCCACCTCCGCCGGGTCCCCGATCTCCCAGCCATCAGAGACGATCACGACAACGGCGCCCCGCGCAATGCCGCGCCGGCCGTGCTCGTCGAGGAAGCGGGTCAACGCCGCACCGATACGCGTGCCCCCGGACCAGTCGGGGGTGGCCTCGGAAACCTTGGCGTAGGCGTAATCGGGGCCGCCGTGCGCCAACTGCCGCGTAAGGCGGGTCAGTCGGGTGGCGAAGACGAACGATTCGGCACCGAGGGCGCGGACCGCCCCGCGCATGAGATGGAGGTAGACCCGCGCATAGGGCTCCATCGAGCCGGAGACGTCGGCGATGAGTACGACGCGTCGCGGTCGCTCGGTATTGCGTCGGCGGATACGTCGCACCGGATCCCCGCCGGTGCGGTGCGCGCGACGCAGGGTGGCGCGTACGTCCAGGGCGCGGCCGGCGGGGTGACGCCGACTACGACGGGCCCGGCGTGATGGGGGGATGAGGGGGAGCTCTTCAACGAGGCGCCGCAGGAGGGCGAGTTCCTCCGGCGAGCATTCGGAAAAGTCACGGTGGCCGAGGATCTCCGAGGCGCTGGCGGCGGCGAGGACCGACGTGTCATCGACGTCGGCCTGGCCGACACCGTCTCCGCCCGGTGTGGCCGCGGTGACGGGAGCCACGCTGTCGGTCTCGCGTGCGAGCGATTGGTCGTCGCCGAACTGCTCCTCGGACGGTGTCGCGCGGCTCGGCGCGGGGGTGATGACCTCGGCGTTCGGGTCGGCGAGATCGAGGTAGCCGCGGAACACCTCATCAAAGACCGCGTCGTACACCGGAATATGCGGCTGAGTGCTCAACAAGGTCACGCGGCCAAGCCAGTAGACGTCGGACAGATCGACAGGATTGGCGAGCAGGACGGCGGCCGCGAATCGGGAACTGCGTTCCGGCGTCACGGGCACGCCAGCTGCGTGTAGTCGATCACCGAAGGCGGCCGCGACGGCCGCGAGGTCGGCGCGGGTGTCGGTCGGCGCGTCAGGCACCGGCCACCCAGGCGAGCCCGGCCTCCTGCGCCACGGCGTGGTCCTCGCGGTACTTCAGCACCGAGCCGAGGGTGCGTGCCACGGCATCGGCATCCAGGCGTTGAACGCCGAGCAGGATGGCGGCGCTGACCCAGTCGATCGCCTCGGCGATACCCGGGGGCTTTTGCAGATCGAGGCTGCGCAGGCGAGAGACCGCCGCGGCAATGTCCTGGACCAGCGCGGCCTCGGCCTCGGGCACTCGGGCCCGCACGATCTGCGTGGCGTGCTCCAGCGACGGGTAGTCGATCCAGTGATAGAGGCACCGACGCTTGAGCGCATCGTGCAGATCGCGAGTGCGGTTGGAGGTGAGCAGGACGATCGGCTTGCGCCGTGCGTGCAGGGTCCCGATCTCCGGGATGGTGACCGATGACTCGGCCAGAAGCTCGAACAGGAAGGCCTCGAACTCCTCATCGGCGCGGTCGACCTCGTCGATGAGGAGTACCGCGGGGCGGGGGCCGTCATGCTCGATCGCCAGCAGCAGTGGGCGCTCGATGAGGTAGTCGCGGCTGAAGAGCGAATCTTCCGCGACCGCGGCCCCCTGCGCCTCGGCCACGCGGATGCCGAGTAGTTGTCGGGGGTAGTTCCACTCGTAGAGCGCCTCGCTGGCGTCGATGCCCTCGAAGCACTGCAGACGAATGAGGGGAGTGTCCAGGATCTCGGCCAGCGCCTTGGCGGCCTGGGTCTTGCCGACGCCGGCCTCACCTTCGAGCAGGAGCGGCTGGGGCAGTCGCACGGCGCAGAACAGCGCGGTGGCCAGCCCCGGCTCGGCCAGATAGCCGGTCGCCGCGAGGCGGTCGCTCAGCGCCGCAATATCGGGGATGAGGTCGGCTACCTCGCCGGTGGACGCAGCGTCCGCCACGGTCACACGCCGGCGTACGCCGCCGGATCGGCGACGAACTTGTCCAGGCAGCCCTGGCAGCAGAACCACCAGGTCTGGCCGTCTACCTCGGCGTGCAGCGAACTCGGCACCATGACGACCTCCATGTGGCAGATGGGGTCGATGGCCTTCTCCACCGCGGTGGTGCTTGCGGCCTGCGTGCGCTCGCCAGTGCCGCGGTTGGCGACGATCTCGGCGAGGATCGACAGCGCGACCTCCTGCGGCGTACGCGCGCCGATGTCGAGGCCGGCCGGCGTGTGCACGGCGGCGCGCTCGTCGTCGGTGAGGTCGAGTGAGCCCAGGACGGCGGCGCCGCGCTTGCGGCTGGCCACCAGGCCGACGTAGGGCACGCCGCTGCGCAGTGCCTGCTCGAGGACCGCCTCCTCACCATTGCCGTGCGAGGCGATCACGACGGCGTCGGTGGTCGCCAGATCGGGCGCTGACCCGCAGCAACTGTCCTCGTAGGGGAAGACGTCGTACCCGAGGGCGGTGCCGACCTCGGCAAGAGCCACCGCGATGGGGGTCGTGCCAAGGACCCGAACGAGCGGCGCAGGCAGGACAGCCTCCATGAAGATCTCCAGGGTTCCGCCGGACTGGCAGGGATTGTGGACGACGACGCGGCCGGGTTGATTGGGCTCGGGGTTGGGGGCGATGCGCACCAGGGTGCTCTCGCGACGCTCGAGGACGGCCAGGCCCTGGGCGCGCAGGGTTGCGAGGGCGCACTGGCCACCGACGAATCCCTCGACTGTGCCGTCCGCGAGCACGATGGCCTCGTCGCCCGGCTTGGCCGAGGTGGGTCGCTCGGCGAGGACCACACGCGCGTGGACGTAGGGCACCCGCTCGTTCTGCAAGCGTTCGACGCGCTCGCGCCAGCTGGCCGGACTCATGGTCGCCGTCCTACTTCCGGCGCCGAGCGATGAGCCAGATGATGCCGACGATGGCGATGATGCCGAGGACGGCGGGGATGGCGCGCTTGAGGACCGGGGCCCCGGCGGTGCCGAGCAGGTCGATGCTGTCGGCGGAGTGCGGCAGGACTGGGGCCGCCGCGGGAGTGGCCGGCGCACCCTCCTCGGTTACCGGAGCCGGTGCGGCGTCAGCGGCGATGAGCGCTTCGAGGTTGCCGGCGAACTGGTCGATCAGTCGTGTGGCGACGTCCTGCATTACTCCGCGGCCGAACTGTGCGGGCTTGCCGGTAATCGACAGGTCGGTATTGACCTCGACACGGGTGCGATCGGGGCCCTCGGAGATCATCTGCGCGGTGATGAGGGCCGACGCGGTGCCCGAGCCGCGCGTCTCCTTGCCGTTGCCCTCGATGACGGCCTTGTGGGCGGTCTCGTCCACCTCGACGAAGCGGGCCTTGCCGCCATACGTCATGTTGACCGGCCCCAGTTTGACCTTCACGGTGCCGGTGAACGTGTCACCCTCGACGGAGTCGAGCTTGGCGCCCGGCAGGCATGGGGCGACCCGCTCAAGGTCGAGCAGTGTGGTCCAGGCCTTGTCGATGCCGGTCGGTACGACGAAGGAGTTCTGAAGGTCCATGTATGCGCTCCCGAGGCGAACTGGTGTTGGCGGCCGTGCGAATAGCCACGACACTAGTGCCATGGTGGGTGATCCGCGACCGGTCGAGGTGCATCTGTTCGCTGCCGCACGGGCGGCAGCGGGGGTCGATGTGGTGACCGTGGCCGCGGGATCCCTCGGTGCGGCCCTGGCGGAGGCGGTGCGGCAGTACCCCGGTTTGGAGGCGGTGCTGCCGAGGTGTTCCACCCTCGTGGATGGGTTGGCAGCGACCGAGGATGACGTGGTGGTGCCCCCTGGCGGGCGTGTCGATGTGCTCCCGCCGTTCGCCGGCGGGTGAGTGATCGGGGGCCGCTGCTGCGGCATCGAACTTTGCGAGCAAACGACCTCTGCACGACCGTTTGCTCGCGAAGTTCGCGGCTGAGTCGGCCCAGCGCCTGACCGAGCGGCGGTTCCTAGCCGCCGATGGCGCTCATCGGCCGCGGCGGCTGGATGAACGTCGGATCGTTGATGCCGTGGCCGGGGAGCTTGGCCGCGACGCTCGCATGCAGCCGGCGCCGGATCTCAGCCCGCTGAGCGGCGTCGTCCATGGAGTCGTCGCGCAAGACCGCACGCAGGTCAGTCTCATCACGGGCGAAGAGACAGTTGCGCAACTGCCCATCAGCGGTGATGCGCAGTCGGTCGCAGGTGCCGCAGAAAGGCCGCGTCACGCTCGCGATGATGCCGACCGTCGCCGGCCCGCCGTTGACCCGGAACTCCTCAGCCGGGGCGGTGCCGCGCTCTTCGAGCGGTTGCAGGTCGAACTCCTCGGAGAGCATTCCCAGGATGTCCTCGGCGGTGATCATGCGGTCGCGGGCCCACAGGCCGCCGGCGTCGAGCGGCATCTGCTCGATGAACCGCAACTGCCATCCCTCGTCGAGGGCCCGGCGCAGCATGGGGATGGCCTCGTCGTCGTTGATTCCCGGCATGAGCACCGTGTTGACCTTGACCGGTGCCAGGCCGGCCGCCTGAGCCGCCGCCAGCCCGGCGAGTACGTCGTCCAGGCGGTCTCGGTGGGTGAGTTTCTTGAAGCGCTCGCGGTCCAGCGTGTCCAGGCTGACGTTGACCCGCTCGAGTCCGGCGTCGCGGAGGTGGGCCGCCTGCGCGGCCAGGCGCAGGGCGTTGGTGGTGATGGAGAGCTTCGGAGCCTTGGGCAGCGAGGCAATGCGCTGCACGACGTCGACGACGTCGGGACGCAGGAGCGGCTCGCCGCCGGTAAGTCGCACCTCATCGATGCCGTCCTCGGTGGCGACCTCGAGGATCGTCATGAGTTCGTCGGTGGTGAGCAACTCGGCGCTCGGGATCCAGTCCGCGAAATCGGCCGGCATGCAGTAGGTGCATCGCAGCGAGCAGCGATCGGTCAGCGAGACGCGCATGTCGCGGTGCCCGCGGCCGAAGCTATCGACGAGCGTGGTCGGGTTGTCGTGGCTCATGCGCAATTCACCCATTCGTCGGTGCCGTCGGCGAAGTACTGATGCTTCCATACCGGGATGCGGGCCTTGGTCTCGTCGACGAGGGCCTGACAGGCGGCGAAGGCCTCCCCGCGATGCGCTGCGCTCGCGGCGGCCGCCAGCGCGCAGTCGCCAATCTCCAAGGGGCCCACGCGATGTACGACGGCAACGGCGATCACATCAAACCGGGCGGCAACGTCGGCGGCGACCTCGGCCAGCAGATCCGCGGCCGAGGGGTGCGCCTCGTAGTCCAGGCGCAGGACGGTGCGGCCGTGGTCGTGGTCACGCACGTCGCCGGAGAAGGTCACGACGGCCCCGGCCGCCGGGTCGTCCACCTGCTCGGCGAGCTCGAGGGCGTCGATGTGATCGGTGACGACAGTGGCCACCCGAACTCTCGTCGACTCGCCAGTTGCCGTCATTCGGCCATTATTGGGGGCGGCGTACTGTCGCGCCACACAGGATCGAGAATCCGAGGCACAGCCGAAGGGATGGGCGATGCGCGAAATCCTGGCCGACATCATGGCCGCTTATGAGGCGGGGGAGCCGGTGGCGATGGCCACGGTCGTGCGCACCTGGCGGTCAGCTCCGCGTCCGGCGGGGGCCTCGATGATCGTCACCCAGGGGGGCGAGGCGGTTGGCTCGGTCAGCGGTGGCTGCGTCGAGGGTGCGCTGTACGACGTGGGTCAGGAGGTGCTGGCCGGCGGACCGACCCGTCTGGAGACCTACGGCGTTAGTGACGACGATGCCTTCGCGGTAGGGCTCACCTGTGGCGGCATCCTCGATGTGTTCGTCGAGCCGGTGTCACCGCAGACCTGGCCCGAGTTGCCGGGCATCGTCGCGAGCGTTGAGCGCGAGGAGCCGGTGGCGGTCGCCACCATCGTGCGTACGCCGGACGAGTCGGCGCTGGGCCGCCATCTCGTTGTGCGACCGGACTCGGTGGAAGGGTCGTTGGGCACCGAACGACTCGATGACACCGTCTCCGCCGACGTCCGAGGGATGCTCGAATCTGGCACGACCGGATTCCTGCGCTATGGCCCCGAAGGTGAGCGACTCGGTGATGGCTTGGAGATCTTCGTTGGCAGCATGGCGCCGCCACCACGGATGTACATCTTCGGTGCGATCGACTTCTCGGCCGCGTTGTGCCGCGTGGGCAAACTCCTCGGGTTCCGTGTCACCGTGTGCGACGCGCGCGAGATCTTCGCGACGCCGCGCCGCTTCCCCGAGGCGGATGAGGTGGTCGTCGACTGGCCGCATCGCTGGCTCGCCGGTCAGCCGGTCGACTCGCGAACCGCAATCTGTGTGCTGACCCATGATCCGAAATTCGACGTCCCCGCCCTGCAGATTGCGCTGCGCACCGATGCGGGCTACGTCGGTGCGATGGGGTCGCGACGTACGCACGAGGATCGACTCGAGCGACTGCGCGAGGTCGGTATGACCGAGGAGGAACTCGCCAAACTCCACTCGCCGATCGGTCTGGACCTCGGGGCGCGCACGCCGGAGGAGACGGCGATCTCGATTGCTGCCGAGATCGTGCAGGACCGCTGGGGTGGCTCCGGCGCGCACCTGGCGTCGACGGCGGGGCCGATTCATCCGGGAGCCCCACGCTGACGGTTGTCGGGGTCGTCCTCGCGGCCGGTGAGGGGCGTCGCTTCGGTGGCCCCAAGGCACCGGTGATCTTCGAAGGGGAGCGCCTCGTCGATCGCGCGGTGCGCACCCTGCACGAGGGTGGCTGCGATGAGGTCCTCGTCGTGCTCGGTGCCTGGGTCGGGGACGTGCCCGACGCCACGATCGCGATCAATGACGACTGGCGCGAGGGCATGGGCTCGTCACTGCGGGTTGCGCTTTCGACTCTGGCGCACGGGGACGCCGATGCTGCGTTGGTCACGCTGGTCGATCTGCCGGGGCTCACGCCGGCGGCCGTACGCCGACTGGTGGAGTCCGGCGCCGAACTGGCGGCGGCGGCATATGACGGTGAGCGAGGGCATCCCGTGCTGTTTGCCCGCTCGCACTGGGCGGGAGTGGCAGCGCGAGCGCGAGGTGACGTGGGAGCGCGGGACTACCTACGCGAACACAGGGCGGAACTGCAGATCATCGAGGTGGGCGACGTCGCCGCCGGTGACGACATGGATGTGCCCCCGACGCAGTAGACCCGTTAACTTCTACAGCCCGCGATCTACTAAAGACCGAGCGTGCGGGCGATGACGAGGAGTTGCACCTCACTCGCTCCTTCGACCACGCGCAGCATCCGCAGGTGTCGCAGGATGCGCTCGACCGGTCCCTCGCGCATGAGGCCCATGCCACCCATCGCCTGCACCGCGCGGTCGGCCACCTCATAGGCATGCTCGGTCGCCGAGTACTTCACGATCGACGCATCACCCATGATGGCGAGCGGGTCACCTTCGGTGTCGACGCGCCAGGCGAGGTGGTAGACCAGCCAACGGATGGCTTCGATATCGGCCTTGCTGCGCGCGAGCGGGAAGGACACGCCCTGGAACTTCGCCAGGGGCTTGCCGAACGCCGTGCGGGACTGCGCGTGCGCCACCGCGGAGGTCAACGCGAACTCCGCAAGTCCGAGTGATTGCGCGCCGATGTAGGCGCGGCCGGCGTTCAGGAACGCCATGGCCTCAAGAAAACCCATGCCCTCGGTGCCGACGACGTGATCGGCGGGCACGCGTGCGTCGTCGAAGAAGAGCTCGGCCGGGTGCGAGTCGGAGATGTTGTACTGCGTCTTGCCGACGCGGTACTGATCGCGGGGGACGACGAACGCCGTGATGCCACCCGCGGCGCGCTTCTCCGGATCGGTGAGGGCGAAGACGAGCGCGAAGTCGGCATCGGCGCCATTGGTGATGTAGTGCTTGTGTCCGTTGATGATCCAGGAGTCGCCGTCGCGGACGGCACGGGTGCGAATCGCCTGCGCATCACTGCCGGCCTCAGGCTCGGTGAGGGCGAAGCACATCGTGCGCTCGGCATTGGCCACCGGAATGAGGTAGTCGGGCCACAGATGCTGCGGAAGCTTGAGCAGCAGTGTCGATGGGCCTGCGGGGTTGGGTGGCGCCACCGCCGTCATCGCCAGGCGCATGCCGGTCGCCGCCGCGTCCTCCACGAGCAGTGTCGTGCCGAGAACGCTGAGGTCTTGACCCCCTACTTCCTCGGGCAGGTACGGCGCGTAGAAGCCGGCCGCCGCGCTGAGACGACGGACCTCGTCGACCAACTCGCGGAGTGCGACCGTCGAGTTCGGCTCCGAACTCCCGTCGTCGTACTGAATGGCCGCCCACCTCTCCTCAAGGGGTCGGACCTCGCGATCGAGGAAGGTCGCAAAGGAGGAGCGCAGGGCGCTGAGCTCAGCGGGGACGGAGAAGTCCATAGGGTGATCCTGCCCTAGGAGCAGGCGGCCTGCCCGCGATAACGTCCGACCATGACCCACGCGCTGATCCCCGGCATCGATCCCCACGCCGTAACGCCCATTCCCTTCCTCGGTGGTTGGACCACGGGGGAGGCGTCTTCGGCCGTGCACGCGCCGTACGACGGTGCCCTGCTCGGCAGCGTGCCGGCGCTGACGGCGGCCGACGTCGATGCCGCCGCTGCCTACGCGAAGGAGGCGTTGCACGCCCACCCGCTGCCGCAGTGGAAGCGCGCTGAGATCCTCGACCGTGCCGCCGAGCGACTCGCGGCCCATCGCGAGACGTTCGCGCGGTGCATCGCCCTTGAGGCGGCCAAGCCGATCAAGACGGCTCGGGCCGAGGTCGATCGTGCGGTCAGCACTTTCCAGTTCTCGGCCGCGGTCGCCCGCACGCTCACCGGCGAGACCGTGCCCCTCGAGGCCGCTGCGGCGGGCGAGGGCAAGTTGGGGTTTGTCCTGCGGGTGCCGGTGGGTGTCGTGGGCGCGATCGCGCCGTTCAACTTCCCGCTCAACCTCGTGGTGCACAAGGTGGGCCCGGCCATCGCGGCCGGCTGCCCCGTCGTCGTCAAGCCAGCATCGCAAACGCCGTTTTCGACAATCCTGCTCGCGCGCATGCTGCTCGAGGAGTGCGAGTTGCCCGCCGGCTACCTGCAGGTGACCACCGGCGGCGGTTCGACGGTCGGCAATGCACTGGTCGACAACCCTGACATCGCGCTGATCACCTTCACCGGTTCGCCGCCCGTCGGGTGGGCCATCCGCTCGCGGGCACCGCACAAGCGTGTGGGTCTCGAACTCGGCAACAATGCGCCAGTCATCATCGATGCCGACGGGGACTGGGAGACGGCAGTGGCGAAGATCCGTCTCGCGGGATTCGCCCACGCCGGTCAGTCGTGCATCTCGACCCAGCGCGTGTTCGTGCACGAGTCCTTGGTGCAGCAGGTGGGTGCGGCCCTCAGCGAAGCGGTGGCAACGCTCGTGGTGGGTGATCCGCTGGATGAGGCGACCGAGGTGTCCTCGCTCATCTCGACCGCCGAACGGGACCGCGTGAAGTCCTGGATCGATGAGGCTGTCGCGGACGGTGCCTCGGTGGCCTGCGGTGGTGAGATCGGTGACGACGGCGTACTCCGGCCGACCGTCATCGTCGACGCACAACCGGACATGAATGTCTGTGCCCTCGAGGTCTTTGGCCCGGTCGTCGCCGTGCAGGGTTTCACCGACTTCGACGAGGCGCTGCGGTTGGCCAACGACACGCGATACGGCCTGCAGGCGGGCGTCTTCACTCGCGATATCGATAAGGCGCTGCGTGCGGTGCGCACGCTGGACTTCGGTGGTGTCACAGTCAATGAGGTGCCGACGTGGCGTGCCGATCAGATGCCGTACGGCGGCCTGCGGGATTCGGGCAACACCCGCGAGGGCCCGGCGTACTCGGTGCGGGAGATGACCGAGGAGCGACTGGTCATCCTCAACGGCTGACGCCTCGGTTTACGACGCGAAACCGCGGTCCCGTGAGTAAGGAACCGCGGTTTCGCGTCGTTGATGGGGGGTGGCGCGCGCGAATGCCGCGTGCGCCGGATGGATCAGTGGGCGTATGCCGGTGCGCCCTGCTCGAGGGGCAGGCCGGCCATTTGCCAGGCGCCGGTGCCACCCTCGACGTTGGTCACGGTGATGCCGCGCTGGGCGAGGAATGCCGCGACCTGCCAGGAGCGGGCACCGCTCTGGCAGACGACGTAGACGTCGCCCTTGGGGAGGTCCTGGGTGCGGATCGGAATCGTCGCCATGGGGATGTTGACGGCGCCGGGAACGTGTCCGGCGGCGTACTCGTAGGGCTCGCGCACGTCGACGACGGCGGCGCCTCCATTGGTCAGGCGATTGTGGAGATCGGCCACGGTCGTGGTCGGGATCTGCATCGTTGTCCTCCTCGTTGGTGAGGGGACCAGCATACCCCGGGGGGTATGCGAATCGCGAATCGGGGGAGGCTGGGGCTAGGCAGCCGCCGCTCCTTCGAGCTTGCTCATGTTCTCCAGCGTGACGCCCTTCGTTTCGCGGATGTACTTCATGACGAACGGGATGGACAGCACCGCGAAGACGGTGAAGATGCCGTAGGCCAGACCCAGCGACGTACCGGCCAACTCGGGGAACGTCGTCGTGACGACGAAGTTCGCCATCCACTGCGCGGACGCGGCGACGGCGAGCGCGGCGGCGCGAATCCGGTTGGGGAACATCTCGCCCAGCAGCACCCAGACCACCGGCCCCCAGGTGGCCGCAAAGAAGGCGACGTACAGGTTGAAGGAAATGAGTGCCACGACGTCAGGTCCGTCAGCCAGGACCGGCTGGCCATCGGAGTTGACCGGTGCCGTGCCGAAGACGTAGGTGAGGGTGGCAAGGGTGAGCACCATGCCCGCAGATCCGACGAGCAGCAGCGGCTTGCGGCCGACGCGGTCCACCAGAGCGATCGCGACGATCGTGAAGATGACGTTGATGGCGGTCGTGATGAGGGAGGTCTGGAAGGCCTGCGACTCGGAGAATCCGACGGATTCCCAGATCGTGTTGGAGTAGTAGAAGACGGCATTGATCCCGACGAACTGTTGGAAGACGCTCAGCAGGATGCCGATCCAGACGATGGGCATGAGCCCGAGGGAGCGGCCGCGCAGGTCACTGAATCGCGGCTTGTGATCACCGCTGAGCGAGATCTCGATGTCCTTGACGATCGGAGCCGGATCGACGGTGTAGATCGTGGCGAGCACGCGTGATGCTTTGGCCGGGTCACCAATGGCGACGAGGTAACGCGGTGACTCGGGGAGGCGAAGGACCAGGAGCGCGTAGATCACTGCCGGAATGATCATGGACAGGAACATCCACTGCCAGGCTTCAAGGCCGAGGAGCCACTCGTTGCGCGCGTTGCCACCGGCCGCCTGCAGGACGACGTAGTTCACCAGGCTGGTCGCGAAGATGCCGATGACGATGGCGAACTGCTGTAGTGCGCCCATGCGCCCGCGAATCTGTGCCGGAGCGATCTCGGCGATGTACATGGGGGCCATGACGCTGGCGACGCCGATGCCGGCACCACCGAGGAAGCGCCAGAACATCAGGTCGACGACGGCGAAGGGGAAGGCCTGACCGATGGCGGCGATGAGGAAGAGTGCGGCCGCGATGAGCATGACGCGCTTGCGGCCGAATCGATCGGCCAGGCTGCCCGCGAACGAGGCGCCAACCGCCGACCCGATGAGCGCGATCGCCACGACAAAGCCGAGCATCGCGTCGCTTAGGTCGAAGATCGATTTCAGCGCCGAGGTGGCACCGTTGATCACTGCCGAGTCGTAGCCGAAAAGGAACCCACCGAGTGCTGCGGTGCCAGCGAGACCGACGACCCGTCCGGTGCGGTAATCCTTCACCGTGCTCATACGTCCTCCTATGGCGGTCGTGCTCCTGTGGCGGTCGTGCGCCATGCCTGCGCCTCGTGGGCTGAACGTTACGGCCGGGGACGGCGTGGCGGAGGGGTTTTGCCGTCGTTCGCTGGGCTAGCGGCCGGTCTGCGTGATGCTGCTGCCTTCGCCCGGTGCACCGGGGATGACATCGACCCGGTCGTGCACCCATTCCTTCATCTCGGTGACATGGCTGATCACACCCACGGTGCGCCCGCGCGAACGAAGCGCGTCAAGTTGGTCCAGGACGACCGACAGGGTTTCTTGGTCGAGGGAACCGAACCCTTCGTCGACGAAGAGGGTCTCCAAGGTCAAGCCACCGGACTCCTCACGCACCACGTCGGCTAGGCCGAGGGCCAAGGAGAGCGAGGCGTAGAAGGTTTCGCCGCCGGACAGGCTCGACGGGTCCTGCGGCCGGCCGCTCCACGCGTCGATGACGTCGATGCCGAGCCCCGTCTTGGCGCCGTGTGAAGCGGTCTCGTCAAGGATGAAGGTGAACTTGCCGCTGCTCATGCGCTCAAGGTGCGCGGAGGCCGCGTCGAGCACCGCGGCGAATCGGCGCTGTACGGCGTAGGCCTTGAGCATGAGGTTGCGATCGTTGGCTGAGCCGCGGGCCGCGGTGACGACGGCGCCGAGATTGATGATGGGTGTGGTGCGCTGCACGATGTCGTCGGCTGCGGTGCACGCGTCGGTCCAGCGCTGGGCGAGTGAGTCGATCGCCTCACACGCAGACGTGAGTTGATGGTGGTGTGTTTGGAGTTCCTTCAGGGCGGCGTCGGCCTGGTGGCGGGTCTGCGTTGCCTCCGTCGCCCGCGCCTGTGCCGTGGGCACATCGATGGTTGCTGATGCTCCCGCGCTGGACTCGTGCGCCAAGAGCAGCTCCTCGAGTACGACGGCCCGGTGCTCAAGTGCGCGCAGGGCTGCGGTCGCCGTCGTGCTCGGACCGACAGCGGCGATGATGGCGGCCTGCTCGCCGGCCACTCGCGTGGCGTATTCCTGCTGACGGGTCAGGGCCTCCGCCTCGGCTGCTCGGGCTGACTCTGCCGCTGCGGTGAGTGTCTCGCCCTCCTTCTCGAGGGCGTCCCGAGCGCGTTCGGCGGCTTCGAGCCCGGCGGCCCGCGCTGTGATGACCTCGAGGTGCTCGAGCGCCAGGCGCAACTGACCATCGATCGTGGCCGGATCGATGTCACCGAGTTTGGCGCGCGCTTCGGTCTCCTTGGAGCTGGCGTCCTGGACGAGCCGCTGTGTCTGCTGGTGGGTCGCCACTGCCGCTGCCTCGCGACCCTCCGCGACCTCGACCGCGGCTTCGCTGTGGGCAACCTCCTCGTCGGTGATCAAGCCCTCGTCCGGTGCACTGGCCGGCTGCGGATGCTGCGTCGAGCCGCAGACCGGGCAGGGGTGATCGGCCCGGAGGAGTCCGGCCAGGTGGGCGGCACGTTGTTCGAGTTGGCTGCGGAGAAGCGCACCTGCCGCCTGTCGGGCGGCGTACACGGCCTTGCGCTCGACCTCGACCGCGGTGGCGGCTGTTGCTTCCTCGCGGCGAGCCGCATCGAGTGCGCGACGTGCCCGCTCGAGTTCGGTTGCCGTCGCGCGGTGCGCGGTGAGCGTGTCGACCGCCGCCTGGGCCGCGGGTGTCTCGGTGGCCGCTCGCGCGGCGGCTTCGACGGCTTGGTCGGCGGCCCCGCGACGTGCGGGCAGCGTGGCGGTCTGCTCGCGGATATCCGCGAGGTTTGCCTGTGCGGCCCGCACGGCCTCGGCGAGGGTCGCAGCGTGCGCGCGGCGTGCGGGTTCATCGGCTTCCCATGCCGCCAGGGGACGTAGTCGCTCCCGCTGGGCGGTGAACTCCTGCTGTGTCGCCCGCAGGACCTCAGGGCTTGATGTCGGCCATGCTGCATCAACGGCTGCGGCTGCCTCGCGGGCCGACGCCAACCGGGCGAGGGCGCCCGCCTGCTCCCGGGCCGTGGCAAGGGATTGCTCGGCGAGCGTGGCTGCGGCGCGTGCGGCTTCGGCCTGCTGCTCAAGCGTGGCGACCTCCTGGCCGACGAGGGCGGCGCGCTCGGCAAGGGTGGCCCGGATGGCCTGAATCGCCTCTGCGTCGATGGGCACGGCGTCATCGACATTCACGGCATCATCGACATCGATGAGGTCGGCATCGACTTCACGCACGCGCTCGCGCAGGACACCGAGGATGTCGTTGGCTTCGCCTAGTGCCGTGGCGCGTGCTTCGGCGGCTGCATCGGCGTTCTGCTTCAACTCCTCCTGCACGCGGGCCAGGAAGCCGTCATCGATGAGGCTGGCCAGCGAGTCGTAGCGATCGCTGGGCTTGGCGCGCAGCAGCGCCGCGAACTCGCCCTGGGGGAGCACCACCAGGCGACGGAATTGGTGGACGTCGAGCCCGGTGCGTTCGGCGATGTAGGCGCCGATCTCCTTGGCCTCGCGCATCGCCGGCGTGACACCGTCGTCGTGGACGATGAGGGTCTGGCTGGCGCGCTCCAGCGTGGTGCCTTGGCCACGGGTCTTGGCACGCTCGTAGGGCGGCTTGCGGGTGATGGTGTGTCGCACCCCCGCCACGCTGAACTCCAGCACCACCTCGGTCGGCTCATCGGGATCGCAGAGCAGGCTGCGCATGCGTCCGTGATCGACCCCGGTCTGGCCGGTCAGGGATCCGTAGAGCGCGAAGACGATGGCATCGATGATGGTGCTCTTGCCGGCCCCGGTGGGACCTTCGATCAGGAACAGCCCCGAGGCGGATACGGCGTCGAAGTCGATCTGCTGCCTGTGCCGGAAGGGCCCGACACCGGTGAGCGTCAGCGAGTGGAATCTCATGACGAGATCTCGGCGATTCGTACGTGTTCGATGGCCTCGCGCAGGAGCGCTTGGTCGGTCGGCTGTGCAGGCCCTCCCGTGACGTGTTCGATGAAGGACTCGGCGACGACGAGTGGGTCGCTGGTGGGTCGACCGTCCGGGTCCCGTGCCTCGACCCGATGTGACGCGCGCTGCTCGAAGGTCAACTCGACCAGGTGGGGCAGATGTGCGTGGAGGCGGTCGAAGGGGTTGTCGGGACGACGCTCGTCGGTGAGGTGCACGCGCACCCAGGAGTCGGCGCAGTCGGCGAGGCGGGGATCTTCGAGCAGCTCGGCCAACGTGCCGGTGAGGCTGACCAGGGGTCGGGGGACCGGGGCCTCGATGCGTTCGACGGTCACCGGTCCGTCCGGTGGGATTTCCAGGATGGTCACGGACTTGCGGTGGTTCTCCTCGGAGAACGAATAGGCCAGGGGCGAGCCGCTGTAGGTGACGACGATTTCGCCGCCGCCCGTGGTGAGTTGTTGAGCTCCGTGCAAGTGCCCCAGCGCGACCACGTCGACGCCATCCAGCACTGACCATGGTGCATCGCCCACGCCACCGACCCGCAGATCTCGCTCGGAGTCACTGACCACGGCCTCCCCGCCGCCGGTGATGAATGCATGGGCGGCGACGAGGGTGCGTACGCCGTCGCGCTCGGCGAGGTCGGCACGGATGAGATTCATCGCGGCGTCCAGAACCGCGGTGTGCGAGCGCTCGGCCCCGAGCGCCTCCCGGTGGAGGTCAGGTTCGAGGTAGGGGATGCCGTACGCCGCCAACTCGACGCCGTCGCGACCGCGGACCAGGACCGGATCGGCCATGGTGTCGAGTGCGGTCCTCAGGTGCAGACCCGACTGCGCCAGCAGCGACCCGGCGAAACCGAGCCGGGTGGGCGAATCGTGGTTGCCGGAGGTCACCAGGAGTGGGCACGTGCGGGTCAGCCCGATGACCGCCTCCTCCCACAGTGCGACCGCCGGCAGGGACGGCACGGCTCGGTCGTAGACATCGCCGGCGACGACCACGAGTTCGATCTCCTGGTCCGCGACAAGGTCGACCAGCCACTCCACGAAGACGCGCTGATGATCGAGGATGTCGGCCCCGTGGAAGGACCGCCCCAGATGCCAGTCGGAGGTGTGAAGCACGCGCACTCGTGCAGGCTAACGCGCCCCTCCGACATCGCCGATACGCTCGGCCGGTGACCACGTACGACGAGGCCGTCAATGTCCATGAGGGTTCTTGGGACGTGCCCGACGGCTGGCATCAGGGACGCGGCGCCTGGGGCGGCCTCGTGACGGCGGGGATCGTCCGTGCGGCGTCGGCCGCCGACGGTCGCGGCCTGCCCCTGCGCGAGGTATCGGTCCACATGGTGGGTCCGCTGCCCCCCGGCCCGGCCGACCTGACCACCACCCTCGTCCGACAGGGATCGGCCACGTCGGTGTGGCAGGTCGCGGTGTCGGGGGAGGAGACCTGGGCCGTCGGCACGGCGGTCTTCGGTGCATCGCGCGCTCCCGACTTCGCTCCGGTGGCAGATCTTGCTATGCCGCAGGTGCCGGCGTGGTCCACCTGCGAGGTGGTGCCCATCGGCCCACCTATCGCCCCGGAGTTCCTGCAGCACATCGCGTTGCGCCCCATCTCTGGCCTTCCGTACTCCGGGGGGACCGAGTCGGTGCTGTCCTGGCTGGCGCCCGCACAACCGCCGACGGCGTACGACGAGGGACTCCTGGTCGGACTCATCGATGCACTGTGGCCCGCGTCGTTGGTACAGGCCACGACGCCGCGGCCCATGGCCACCTTGAGCTTCAGCGCC
This sequence comes from uncultured Actinomyces sp., assembly GCA_964351035.1. Classification (GTDB taxonomy): domain Bacteria; phylum Actinomycetota; class Actinomycetes; order S36-B12; family S36-B12; genus Mxb001. The sequence continues at coordinate 17,160 of CAYGMM010000004.1, read as the reverse complement.
ACGCTCCTGGTCGATCCGACGACGGTGGATCCGCATATGCCGCTTTTGCATGTGGGCCGTCTGCTCGGATACGCGGATGGCTACGCCACTGAGTCGCGGGAGTTGTGGACCGCCGACGGGCGCCTCGCGGTGCACAACATTCAGGTCATCACGGTCATCAAGTAGTCACGAGTACACGTCACGAGGGGAGCCGAATGTCATCGGGAGTCGGACCGCTCAGTGGCCTGCGCTTCGTCGAGATGGCGGGCATCGGGCCGGCGCCCTTCGCCGCCATGGTGTTGGCCGACCTCGGTGTGCAGGGTGTGCGCATCGAGTCACCCCGACCGGGACTCACCCTGGGAGATCCTGCCCGGGACATCACCCGTCGCGGGCGCGACGTCGTCGTCGTCGATGTGCGCGACGACGATGGCCGCGGCCTCGTCCTGCAACTGATCGAATCTGCCGACCTGCTCATCGAGGGCTTCCGCCCCGGTGTCATGGAGCGGCTCGGACTGTCGCCGGAGCAATGCCACGCTCGTCGGCCGTCGCTCGTCTACGGCCGCATGACCGGGTGGGGGCAGGAGGGCCCGTGGGCGCGTACCGCCGGCCACGACCTGGACTACGTCGCCATCGCCGGAGTGCTCGCCCACATTGCGCGGCATGGTCAGGCCCCGACACCCCCGCTCAATCTCGTGGGTGATTACGGCGGTGGCGCCATGCTCCTGCTTGTCGGCGTCCTCGCCGCGCTCTGGGAGGCGCAGCGGTCCGGTACGGGTCAGGTGGTCGACGCTGCGATGGTGGACGGTGCCGCACTGCTCATGTCGCTCTTCCATTCGATGGCCGCGCAGGACATGTGGCAGCTCGAGGCCGGTGTGAACCTCCTCGACTCCGGTGCGCCGTTCTATGACGTCTATCGGACCGCCGACGGTGGGTACCTCGCGGTGGGCTGCCTGGAGCCGGCGTTCTACGCGGAGTGGCTGCGCATCGCCGGTCTCGCCGATGTCGATCTTCCCCCGCAGTACGACGTCACCCAGTGGCCGACGCTTCGTGCGGAGTTCGCGCGCGTCGTCGCGACCCGGACGCGGGATGAGTGGGCGACGCTGGCCGATGGCACCGACGCGTGCGTTGCCCCGGTCCTCACGATGGCGGAGGCGCCGAACCATCCACACCTGTCCGCGCGCGAGACGTTCATCGAGGTCGATGGGCTCACGCAGGCGGCACCGGCACCGCGGTTCGATCGCACCCCGAGCGGTCCGGTGGCATCGATTCCGGTGTCGTCATCCCCGAACTCCCTCACCGAGTGGGGGATCGACGCCAGCCGCATCGCCGACCTGGTGGCCCGCGGCATCCTGGCCTGAGCTTTCTCGCCCTCGCGCCCCGCGTCCGGCGCTAGGGTGCTGAGGAAGGCCATTTCGTGGACGGCCTTGTCGTGCGACCGAGGAGGCGTCATCAAGACCGAGAACATCAACCACGAGTTCCTCGACGCCGTCCTCGACGGGAGCCAGGTCGACGTCTACTACCACTTCGGCGTCGCGAGCGACGATCCCATCCTCGAGAAGTTGCGCGGAGTGCGCGCGGTGATCATGGCCGGTTCCGGTGGTCGCATCAAGGAGTTCGCCGAGCGCTGGAGCGCGATGAGTGGCGACCCGGAAATCGTCGCCTTCCCGAAGGAAGACCGGTTCGTCACGCGATACACCGGTGGCGTGCTCTTCTGCTCGCACGGCATGGGCATGCCGAGCGCCTCGATCGCGGTGCAGGAACTCATGCGCATGGTGTATTTCCTCAAGCGCGGTGATCTGGACGCACTCGACGACATCTTTTGGGCACGCGTCGGCACCAGCGGCGGGGTGGGCCTGCCCGGCGGCACGATTGTGGTTTCCGAGGCCGGCCTCATGGCCGACCTTCAGCCGTATCGCCTCTTGCAGGGCGGTATCGGTACCTACTGGTTCGACGGGGACTTCCCGGCGCAGACGCGGGCGGACATCCTGGCGGCCAACGCCGACGCAGGCCTGTCCATCGTCGAGGGCAAGACCATTGCCACCAACGAGTTCTTCCTCGAACAGTTCCGCCTCGACGGTGCCATTCGCCTCGAGACCGCGCAGACCAAGCAGGAGTTCCTGGAGTGGCTGCACGCCAACGGCGTACGCAATATCGAGATGGAGGGCGCGATGCTCGCGGCCTACCTCAACTCGTGGGGCTTCTCGTCCTTCGCCATGATCTGCGCCGTCCTGCTCAATCGTCTCGAGGGCGATCAGGTCACCTCGACGCCGGAGCAGTTACACAGCTTCAGCGAACACTCCGGCGACGTGCTGTTCGCGTACCTGCAGCGCCGTCTGCTGACGTCCTGACATCCATTGACCGACAAGGTGGTTCCCGTGTCCGACCATGACGCTCTCATCCTCGCGGCCGAGCAGGCCGTCACCGATGCCATCGGCCCCGCCCCGGACGCCGTCGACCGCCCCGGAGCCCTGCGCGGGTCCGTTGATATCGCCGGACGCATCGACCACACGCTGCTGGCCGCGGGCGCCACGCAGACCGACATCATGCGCCTGTGCGAGGAGGCGAAGCAGCATGAATTCGCCTCGGTGTGCGTCAACTCCCGCTGGGTACCAACAGCGGCCGAGGCGCTCAAGGACTCCGACGTCATGGTGTGCACCGTCGTCGGCTTCCCGCTCGGCGCCATGACGCGCCTGGCCAAGGCCGGCGAGGCGCGCATTGCGGTCGATGAGGGAGCCAACGAGGTCGACATGGTGATCGACCTTGGTGCCCTGCTCTCGGGTGATCTCGCCGGCGTCTACGAGGACATGCTCGGAGTCGCCGAGGCGGCGCAGGGGCGCCCGGTCAAGGTCATCCTCGAGACCTGCCTGCTCACCGATCTGCAGAAGGCCATCGCCTGCGTCATCGCTCTGCGCACCGGGGTGGCCTACGTCAAGACGTCGACGGGATTCGGCAGCGGGGGAGCGACCGTCGAAGACGTTTCGCTCATGCGTGCTGTCGTCGGCGATGATCTCGGGGTCAAGGCCTCGGGTGGAGTGCGCACCCTCGCCGATGCCGAGGAGATGATCGCCGCCGGCGCTGATCGACTCGGCACATCCGGTGGCGTGGCGATCGTCGGCGGCGGTACGTCGACGGCTTCCTACTGAGCCGAACGCCTACTGAGCCGAACGCCTACTGAGCCGAACGCCTACCGAGCCCAACGCCTACTCCGACGACTTCCCAGGAAGGGGACGAGGATGAGCCTGCCCGACCTCCTGCAGACAGCGCGGGACTGGATCGCCATCGATCCCGATGACCAGACCCGTGCCGAACTCGACGCACTGGTCGAGCGAGCGGAGTCCGGTGAGCAGTCGGCCGTCGATGAACTTGCCGACGCCTTCGCGGGCACCCTGCAGTTCGGCACCGCCGGCCTGCGGGGCCGGCTCGGCCCGGGGAGCAACCGGATGAACCGCGTCGTTGTCATGCGTGCGGCCGCGGGACTCGCGGCGTACCTGCGGGACACCGGCGGTCACTCCATCGTCATCGGCTACGACGCCCGGCGGAACTCCGACGTCTTCGCGCACGACACCGCGCGCATCATGGCTGGCGCCGGCATCTCCGCCATGGTCCTGCCACACCCCCTGCCGACGCCGGTGACGGCCTTCGCCATCGGGTTCCTGGGCACGAGCGGTGCGGTCATGGTGACGGCGTCGCACAATCCGCCCGATGACAACGGCTACAAGGTGTACCTCGGTGACGGCAGTCAGATCGTGCCGCCCGCCGACGCCGACATCTCCGCGTGCATCGCCGCGGTGGGCGCGATCGCCGATATTCCGACGTCCGACGACTACGTCACGCTCGACGGGGGCGTCCTTGATGCGTACGTCGCCCGCGCGGTCGAGCTCCTCCCGCCGGGCCCGCGCGATATCCGCGCCGTCTATACGGCCATGCACGGAGTCGGCGGCGAGGTCTTCATGCGGGCCGCGGAGGGGGCGGGGTTCCCCGCACCTGTCCCGGTGGCCGCGCAGTTTGCGCCGGACGGCCGCTTCCCGACCGTGCACTTCCCGAATCCGGAGGAGCCCGGCGCCATGGATCTGGCCTTGGCTGAAGCTGCGACGGCCGACGCCGACATCATCATCGCCAACGACCCCGACGCAGATCGGTCGTCCGCGGGGATCCGCACCGCGGACGGGTCCTATCGAATGCTCACCGGCGACGAGGTCGGCTCCCTGCTCGGCTGGTGGACCGTCGAACGCATGCGTCGCGCGGGTACGCCGATGACGGGAACGATGGCCGAATCCATCGTGTCCGGCACGCTGCTGCGCAGCATCGCCGAGGATGCCGGCCTCGGCTATGCCGCGACACTGACCGGCTTCAAGTGGATCTCCAAGGTGCCCGAGTTGGTGTTCGGCTACGAAGAGGCGCTCGGCTACTGCTGCGATCCGGCGTACGTCAAGGACAAGGACGGCATCACGGCGTCTCTGCTCATGATGGAGATGGCGGCGCATCTTGCCGCCGAGGGTCGCGGCATCCAGGACGTGCTCGATGACCTCGCGCGACGCTTCGGCCTGCACGTCACGTCACAGGTGGCCTTCCGCGTGAGCGATCTGCAACTGATCCGCGACGCGATGGCGCGACTGCGCCAGTCTCCGCCGAGCGTGCTCGGCGGGCGTCCGGTGAAAGAGGTGGTGGACCTTGAGGAGGGTGCCGATGGTCTGCCGCCCACCGACGGCATGCGCTTCACGATGGAGGGTGCCCGCGTCATCATCAGGCCGAGCGGCACCGAGCCCAAACTCAAGTGCTACCTGCAGGTCGTCGTACCGGTAGATGGGGATCTGATCGCCGCTCGGGCGCTCGCCGACAGCGAGATGACGGCGTTGCG
>CAYGMM010000004.1:0-12223 GCA_964351035.1 uncultured Actinomyces sp. | reverse complement strand
CTAGACCATCGTCAGGTCTTCGGCCTTCTCCCACTCCGGTCCGCGACGACGGCCGATGACGATGAAGGCGAAGATCGCACCGAGCAGCGCCACCACGCCGAGCGCCATCATGGCGACACCGATGGAGTGAGCCTGGGCGGCCTGTACGGCCGACTCCACCGTCGCGGCGTCACCGGAGGACAGCGCCGACAGGATCGATTGCTGCGCATCCTGGTCGCCGTTCTCGACCGCCTGCGCATAATCCGCCGCTTGCTGGACGAAGGGCTGCCCGGCGAGTTGATCGAGGACACGGCTCGTGGTCACCGTGCCGACGATCGACGTCACGAGTGCCACGCCGAGAGCCGCGGGAATGTTGAAGGTCATCTGCATAAGGCCCGACCCCATGCCCGCGCGTTTGGCGTCGACGGCACTCATGCCCGCGGTGTTGCAGGCGGGTAGTGCGATACCGACGCCGGCACCCATGATCGCCAGCGGAGCGATCATCTGCGGGAGCGTCGTCTCGGGGGAGAAGGTGCCCATCCAGAACAGCGCACCGGCCTGCATGAGCAGCGCGATGGTGATGGGGATCCCCGGGCCGATGCGGTCGACGATGCGACCCGCCGGCGGTTCGAGCACCATGCACGTGCCCGTGGTGATGACGATGATCCAACTGGCCTCGACCGGGGTGAAGCCGGAGACGTTGATGAGGAAGATCGCGCCGATGAAGGTGAGCATCGGGATGTAGACGAAGCCCACGGCGCTCTCGGCGAAGAAGCCGCCGCTGAACAGGCGCTCCTTCCACAGCGAGAAGTCGACCAGCGGGTGCTTGATCTTGGTCTCGGCCCACCCGAATGCGGCGAGGAAGAGCACGCCGACGACGAGCGCACCCCAGGTGGTCGGCAACTCCCACCCGTCCGCGGCGTTCTGCAGACCGAGGGTGACCGCGGTGATGCCGATGCCGCCGAGGATGAGGCCGATGATGTCGTATCGGCCGGAGGCCAGCACGCTGCGATAGCCGCGCGTGGCGCCGAGGGTCACGAGGATGACCGCGACGGTGAGGGGTACGGCGACCCAGAAGATCCAGCGCCAGTTCATGAACTCCAGCAGGTAGCCGGCGATGAGCGGCCCGATGAGTAGGCCAAATCCGTGGGCGAAACCCCAGATGCCAACCGCGAAACCGCGCTTCTCGCGATGGAAGGAGTTCACGACGATGGACAGGGTGGCGGGTGCCGACAGGCCGATGCCAATGCCCTGGATGGCCCGCCCAATGACGAGGACCTCGCCGCTGGTGGCGATTGCGGCAACGACCAGTCCGCCGCCGAAGATGGCGAAACCGATGACGATCATCTTGACTTCGCCGACAAGGTCGCCCATGCGTCCACCGGCGATGAGTGCAGCACCGAAGGCAAGGGAGTAGGCGGTGATCGTCCACGAACTCAGCGCCAGGGAGATGCCGAGATCGCTTTGGATGGTCGGCAATGCCGGACCGATGACGGTGGAGAACATCTGGGCGATGAGGGCGCCGAAGCCCATCGCCCACAGGATCGCCCAGGCCTTCTTTGAGGTCTGGGTGGGGGGCACTGAGTCGGTTTCACCCTGAGGCCGCGCTGCTGAAGCGTCGCTCACGTCACTCTCCCTCGATGGCGGCGGCGATCTCGAGATCGTGCGGCCCGAACGCCTGGGGCAGGATCTGATCCATCGTCTGGATCCCCTGCGGCGTCATCATGAGCATGTGCGGGCCGCCGTGTTCGTACAGGAGTTGTCGGCAGCGGCCACAGGGCATGAGCGGTTCGCCCCGCCCGTCGACGCAGTACGCCGCGGTGAGCTTGCCGCCGCCGGTGGCAAAGAGCATCGACACCATGGAGCACTCGGCGCACAGGGTGATGCCGTAACTGGCGTTCTCGATATTGGCGCCCCAGACCAGGCGACCGTCGTCGGCGTAGCCAGCCACGCCGACCGGATACTTGGAGTAGGGCGAGTAGGAGTGCGGCAGCGCCGCCACGGCGGCCTCTCGCAGCCGGTCCCAGTCGATATCCGCCATGTGTCCCGTCCTCCATCCGATCAGCGCACGCCGGTCAGGGGCGACGGGGGTGAGCCCGCCGTGCCGTGTTCGGCATGCCGGCGAACGTAGCACCGGCGCCATGCCCGCGTGGGCGGTTCAGCGGGTGCGCACTAGCCTTCGAGGTGGTCGTTCGATGCGCCAGCATGGCCGCACCGAACGGTGAACTGAACGTGTGGGGTCGACCAGCGTGGTCGACCATCGATCAGGAGGTTGGCATGTCGGGCATCTGTGAAGGTCGGGTCGTCGTTATCACCGGGGCTGGTCGCGGGATCGGTCGCGAGCACGCGCTGGCCTTCGCGCGCGAGGGTGCCAAGGTCGTGGTGAACGACCGGGGTGGAGCGGTTGACGGCGGCGGCGCGGATGCGAGCCCGGCCGACCAGGTGGTCGAGGAGATCCGTGCGATGGGCGGCGAAGCGGTCGCCAATGCCGATGACGTCACCGACTACGAGGGTGCCGGACGCATCATCCAGGCGGCGGTCGATGCCTTCGGCGGCCTCGATGTCGTGGTCAACAACGCGGGCATCCTGCGCGATCGAATGTTCGTCAACATGACCCCGGATGAGTTCGATTCGGTCATCGCCGTACATCTGCGCGGAACCTTCGCGGTGTCACGGCACGCGGCCGACTACTGGCGTGCGCGGTCCAAGGCGGGGGAGACGAATGACGCCCGCATCATCAATACGTCGTCGCCGAGCGGGATCTTCGGCAATATCGGCCAGGCGAACTATGGCGCGGCGAAGGCGGCCATCGCGACCATGACGGTGATCCTCGCCGACGAGTTGGCGCGGATCGGCGTCACCGTCAACGCGATCGCCCCCGTTGCGCTCACCCGCATGACCGAGGGGCTGCCGCTGTTCGAGGAGATGTCCAAGATGGAGCCCGATGCGAGCGGCTATCACCCGCTCGATCCGGCGAACATCTCTCCGCTCGTCGTCTGGCTTGGCTCCGCGCAGTCGGCGGGTGTGACCGGGCGGGTCTTCACCATCACCGGCAACGAGATCGGAGTTGCCGAGCCCTGGGTCAAGGGTCCGACGGCGGCGAAGGAGTCCGGTGGCTGGGCGCCGGCCGAGTTGGGGGCGATCGTCCCGGGACTGGTGGCCGATGCCCGTGGGGCCAGCGACATGTTCGGGAACCCTCGCGCCTAGCGCGACGCAAGAACTCTGCGCCTAGCGCGCCGCAAGAACCCTGCGCCTAGCGCGCCGCAAGAACTCTGCGCCTAGCGCTAGAACTGCACGCGCTCGGCCCGCGTCAGGATGCGATCGACGTAGGCCTGGGTCTCCGGGAACGGTGGTACGCCCTCGTACTTCACCACCTGGTTGAACCCAGCGTTGTACGCCGCGAGGATGTTCTTCAGTTCATTGCCCGGTACGTCGGCCACCAGCGCGGCATTGACGCAGTTGAGTTCAGCGGCCGAGTGGATGGCGTCGATCGGGTTCCAAACGTCGGCGACACCGTCACCGTCTCCGTCCACGGCGTACTGCTCCCAGACGGCCGGCATGAATTGGGCCAATCCCTGGGCACCCGCGGGGCTGACGGCGTAAGGATCCCAACTGCTCTCGGAGGCGAGTTGGGCGGCGAGCACCTCGGGGGGCACCACGGGGCAGCGCTCGGCTGCGGCGAGGATGACCGGGCGGTACTCCTCGGGGATGACGATCGCCTGACGGTCGCGCAGCCAGTCGACGCCGCCGAGCAGGACGAAGGCCCCCGCGAGGGTCACCCCCACGAGGACCAGCGCCGCGGCGATGGCGGCCAGGACCTTGCCCATCGGACCACGGTAACCCGCGCGGGTCAGGTTTCTGCGGTCGAGATGTGCCACCCGGTGGCGGTTTCAGACCGCAGCGCCTCGGCGCCAGCCGTGGATCGCGCAATGGCACGACCCGACGTCGTAGGGCCCGGCGCCGTACCGTGGACCCATGGCAGACGAGGTGGCGGGCCGCGACATCGATCGCGGTGAGTTGGAGCGGCTCTTCGGGGCACGGCTGGGGGAGGCCTTCGACGCCCTGGGCTGTTTCAACCTGGCGGTATTCGGCAAGACGGGTGTCGGCAAGTCCACCCTCGTCAACGCGATTTTCGGTGCGCAGGTAGCGCAGACCGGTGTCGGTCGGCCGGTGACACAGGGCCTGGTCTACTACCGGCATCCGGGCGGTCTGCTGGGGCTGTACGACTCGGAGGGGTTCGAGACCGGGCACTCGGGCGATGAAATCCTCGCGGCGCTGCGCGAGCGCGTCGAGGGCACGCGGGGCCTGCCGATGGACCAGCGCATTCACGCGGCGTGGTACCTCGTGCGGTGGTCCGATCGCCGGTTCGAGGACCGCCAGGCCGAGTTTGTGCGGGCTATCTCCGACCTGGGCCTGCCCGTCGTCCTGGTGATCACCCAGGTGCCGACGCGAGACGGCGTACCCCACCCGGAGGCGGTCGAGCTCGCCGCGTATATCGAGAGCTTGAATTTGCCCCTGCGGCCGTCGGGCCGAGTGCTGCTGACCAACGCGCTCGAGGACCCCTTCACCGGTACGCCGGTGTTCGGGCTGCAGGAGTTGCTGGATGCGACCTACCTCGTGGTGCCGGAGGTGGCGACGGCGGCGCTGACGGCGGCGCAAATCCTCGACTGGGAGCGCAAAAGACAGGCGGCGAAGGCGATTATCAATCAGTCGGTTGCGGTCGCGGCTGGCGTCGGTGCCACTCCCATCCCCTTCTCGGATGCGGCCATCCTGGTTCCGACGCAGGTAGCGATGATCGCGCGGCTCACTGCCGCGTACGGCCTGCCGTCCGACCGATCGCGGGCGCTGGCTGCGGCGGGGGCCCTGGTGCTTACGGGCGGGGCCACGATGGCGGGCCGATACCTGGTGACCAGCATGCTCAAGTTCATCCCCGGTGGGCAGGTCGCGACCTCGGCGATCTCGGCCACCGTTGCTGGATCCCTGACCCGGGGCGTCGGGATGGCCTGGGCGCGCGTGTGTGAGCACGCGCTGGCCCTGCCCGATGCCGAGCGGGACCGGTTCCTGGCTGGCAATGCCCCGCTCGAGCTGTTCCGCGCCTACCTCAAGGGCCGCTAGGCCCGCGGATTCCGACCGTTGTGGCGAGTCTGGCGCGCAAGAATCCCACCACAACGGTCGGAAATCGGGAGGGGCCGGGCCGTCCTTGCTACGGTCGGGGCTGTCACGAAGGGAGTTCGCCATGCGCAAGGTCTTCGTCCTCGCCGCCGCAGCGGCGGGTGCGGTCGCCGGAGTCGCCGCCTGGAAGAGGTACCGCGACACCAGCTCCGTCGCCGAACGAGCCGATGCGTGGGCCGGTGCGGTCTCCTCGTACGCCGATCGTGCTTCGGCCGGTGTCTCGAGTGCCGCGGGTGCGGCCGCCGGTGTCGCCGACACCGCAGCCCGGACCGTGTCCGATGCTGCGCATGCCGCACGACTGCCCGGTCCGGTAGCGGACACGGTGTCGGCGGGCGCGGCGCAGGCGGGCGCTGCTGCCTCGACGGCGGCCGACACGACGAGCCTGGTCGCCGGGACCGCCGCGCACGCGGCAGCGAGCGCCGCCTCGGAAACGGCCGAGACGATCAAGGGAGCTGCCCAGGCGGCCGCGGAGGATCTCGCCGCGAGTGAGGCTGAGGAGGCTGCGGCTGGCGAGTCCAGTGGCGGCGGCGAGTCTGATGACTCAGGTGATGCTGCCAAGGCTGCGGCGGCCAAGGCTGACGCCCCCAAAGCTGACGCCCCCAAGGCTGAGGCGGCCAAACCGGCGCCAAAGCCCCATCCGACCCCGACCTCCGTGGGCAAGTCCCCGGCGAAGAAGGCCGCTAAGAAGCCGGCCAAGAAGTCCGCGACGAAGCAGTCCGCGGCGAAGAAACCCGCTGGTGACGACTCGGCCACGTCTACCGAGTCCGCCGGTGGCGATCCAGCGGCGCCTAAGCGCACCCGCAATCGCACGCGGGGCGGCGTACCGGTCGAGCGCGATGAGGCCACTGCGCCGACCGACACCCCGGACGCGACCTAGCTGACCCCGGACGCAACTCGGCTGCCCTTCGGCGCCCCGAGGTCGTACGCCCGACCCCCATCGCGTGCATGTGCCTCGAAACCGCGGTTCCTTACGCAAGGAACCGCGGTTTCGAGGCACATGCGCAGGACAGATGCCGTCCTGGGAACAAGTTCGGGCACTCGTGCGTTGGACCCCACAGCACCAGTAGGGAGGACACGTATGCGCAATCCGGCCGAGCTCATCACCTGGCACAGCGAGCCGACCCCCGTCGAGGGGCGCTCGGTGCTCGTGCACGCCTTTACCGGATTCCTTGACGCTGGCGGCGCGACCGCCATGGCCGCCCGACTGCTGCAGTCCCGGGAGCATCGACTCCTCGCCACCTTCGACGTGGACGAGGTTCTCGACTACCGGGCCCGCCGCCCCGTGCTCACCTTCGTCACCGACCACTTCGCCGCGGTCGACATGCCGCAGATTGCCTTGCACGAGGTCCTCGACGACGCCGGTACGCCGTTCCTGCTGCTCACGGGTCCGGAACCGGACTACCAGTGGCAGCGCTTCGCCGCCGCGATCGTCGACCTGGTCCGCGCGACCGGGACCACGTTGACCGTGGGCCTGTCGGCGATTCCTTGGCCGGCGCCTCATACGCGCCCGCTCGGCATCACCATCCACGGCAATGTTCCGTCACTGGTTCAGGCGCCGCACACCGCCGGCAACATCCAGGTCCCCGGCCACATTGGCGGACTGATCGAACTCTCCTTGAGCGAGGCGGGCGAGAACGCCATCGGTATCGCGACGCATGTGCCGCATTACCTCGGCCAGTTCGAATACCCGGCGGCCGCGATCGCCATGGTCGAGGCGCTGAGCCAGGCCACGGGGCTGGTCCTGCCGGTCGATGACCTGCGCGCTCCCGCGTCTCGCGCCGAAGGCGAGATCGCCCAGCAACTGCAGAACAACGAGGAGTTCGTCACCATCGTGCACGCGCTGGAGCAGCAGTACGACCAGATGGCGGCACTGCGCACCGGAAGCGCCGCCGTAGGGGCTTCTGAGCTCGCCCCGGAAGGCCAGGTGCCCTCCGGTGACGAGATTGCCGCGCAGGTCGAGCAGTTCCTCGCCGACATGCACGGACGCGAGTCCGGCGACGACATCGACTAGCGGCTTCGCCGGGTTCGTCCGTCTATCTTGGCTACGGTGGGTCAATGGCGCAGCAGACATCTCCGCAAACCCTCCGACTCCTTCGCGTACGCGCTTGGCCGGCTGCAGGTCACGCGGAACAGTTCCGTTCTTGGTGGGCTGAGGTCCTTCGCGATGCATCGAGTGCCAACGGAGTGATCGGCATCGGCAGAGATGCGATGAAGGGCGCTGACGGACTGCCGTACGAGATGCTCAGTTTGAAGTTCGACGATGAAGGCGATCTTGCCGCCTATCGTGCCGAGCTTGAGAAACGGCAGACGCTAGCCGGATCGGCGCTGCAGCGACCATTGGAGTTCTCCGCCAGTACTGAACGACGATCGAACTATGCGATCGAGGTGGTGACAGCCAACGTCACGGCGGGCCGCGAGGGGGACTATCGTCGGGCGCGCAACCGCCTCAATGAGTCGGCTGCTAAGGCACCCGGATTCGTCTCCGTGGATACCTTCCGCCCCGCGGGGTCGCGCAGTGAATGGACGACGGTCCTCACCTTTGAATCGGAGTCGGCCTTGGCCGAGTGGCGAGCGACTGCCGATCACGACCGAGGCGTCGGCGAGATCCACCGTTGGGCCACCGATTCCACGCGCCTGATCCCATCGGGTTTCGCCCAGTGGTTCAGCGTCAGCAAAGGCAACATCGCCGAGACTCCCATGTGGAAGCAGGCGTTGGTTGTCACGGCGGTGCTCTACGCGATGGTCTCGATCCTTGACATGACGTTGGGAGATGCCCTCGGCCAAGGGTGGAGCGTCGACGGGCGTTTCACCGCCTCCGGGCTTGATCTGCCTATGCCGGTCGTGGTGTTCATCGGCAATGCGGTCGGCACGGTCCTGCTCACCTGGGTACTCATGCCGTGGGTGACGCGCGCGATGAGATGGTGGCTTGATCCGGGTGCCTCACCCCGTACGACGTGGTGGGGCACGTTGATGATCCTGGCGGTCTACGTCGTGGAGATCGTGCTTTTCGTCGTGATCCTCGACGTGTTCGCGGTCTAGGTCGGCGCTCTACTTCCGTGCCGGATTCCACGGCCCCGGCGCAGGGCCGGGTGGCACGCGCCACGGCCCGATAGGCGCTCGGTCCACGGCTGGGGCAGCGCCGAGGCCCTCTTCGACGATCCGGCTCGGTGTCGCCGGGGCATCGGCGAGAGCGAGACCGGTGGCTTGCCGTACGGCGGCGAGGACTGCCGGGGGAGCCTGCACGTGGGGGAGTTCGGCGATGCCCTTCATCCCAAAAGGGATGCCGGGCTCAGGCACGGTGACGAATTCGACATTGATACGGGGCGTGTCCATCGTGGTGGGAATGAAGTAGGTGTCCCACGCCGTCGCCGCCGGTTGGCCGTCAATGTAGGGCATCTGTTCGGTCAGGGCGAGCCCTAGCCCCATCAACGCGCCACCGGCGATCTGCCCATACGCCTGAGCCGGATTCACCACTGCGCCGACGTCCTGGGCCACATCGAGTTGAATGACGCGCACCAATCCGAGTTCGACATCGACATCGGCCACGCAGCGGCTGGCGGAGAAGTTGAACGTCACATGCATAGGCTGCCCCGGCTCGCGGTCCTCCAACGGCAGTGTGGCGCGCTGGGCGAACTCCTCCGTGGCGCGAAAGGAGAGGCCCATACCGGCCTCGGCGATACTGAGTAGCTCGTGCCCGTCGGCGTCGACCACCATCCCTTCCCGTAGATCCAGCCCTGATGCGTCGACGCCATACTCACGTGCGTAGAAGGCCAGGAATCTTTCCTTGACCTTCTGCGCGGCAACGGCGACGGCGGACCCGGAAGTCATCGTCTGTTGCTGGCCATCAGTGGTGGCTGCCTCAGCCATGCGCGAGGAACTGCCGCCGATGGTGACCGGGGTCAGGCCGAGCACGGACTGGACGATCTGGATGGCAATGCTCTGGAAGCCCTGGCCGACTTCGGCTGCCGCGCATTCGATGGTGGCCTGGCCATCACGCAAGGTCACCATCGCGGTGCTCTTCACCGGTGCACCTTCGGAAAGGCAGACGTTCTTGGCCGCGGCGACGGCTGCGACACCGCGGGTCACGTCTGAGGGTCGGGTCGGGGTGCCAAGTCCGCCGGGTAGCCACACCGCGGAATCTGTGGGCGCGTCCGGGAGTGGCATGGCATCGCAAGCGTCCAGGACGTCGGTGACCGGTGCCGGGCGATCCTGATCTTGCGCGAAGATCCATCGGTCACCCTCGTGCAGGGCATTGCGTCTCCGGAGTTCGGTGGGGTCCATCTTCAGGGCCGCTGCCAGGCGATCGAGATTGGACTCGGAGGCGAATATCGGTTCGACAACGCTGAAGCCGCGCAGCGATCCGGTCATACCGTTGTTGGTGGCAACAGCCCAACCTTCGATCCGAGCGTTAGGGATCTTGTAGGGACCCTGGATGAGAGAGCAGGCGTTGCCCACGGTGACTGCGCCGGTGTTGCTGTGCGGTCCGTTCTCCAGGATCACGCGAGCCTCGATCTTGACCAAGGTGCCGTCCTGCTTGGCCGTGTGCCGAACCCAGATGCGGCTGGGCTGGCGGTGGAAGCGCGCCAGGAAAGCCTCGGACCGGGTGTAGACCATCTTGACGGGGCGTTCGGTGTGCATCGCGAGAAGCGCTCCGTGGATCTGCCAGGAGAGCGCGAAACGGCCGCCGAAGGCCCCGCCGACACCGGAATTGATCACCGTGACCCGCTCTGGCGGTAGCCCGAGCGCAGCGGAGACCTGGCGGCTATCCGCGTGAACCCACTGCGTCGCACCTTCGATGATGACGCCGCCTTCGCCGTCGGGGCGGGCGACACCGCCATCGAGGCCGAGATAGGAGTGGTCCTGGCGTGCCGTCGAGTACTCGCCTTCAACGCTCACATCGCCAAGAGCGGCAGGATCTCCGGCGGCGTAGGACACATGGCGGTAGAGATGCCCCGCATCGCGTGCGGCCACGGCATCGACCATGGGATCGAGTACGTCGTACTCCACGACGATGGCGGCGCATGCCCGACGCGCGATCTCGGGATCGTCGGCCGCAACGAGTGCCACGGGCTCGCCGACGTAGGTGACCTCCTCGTCGGCGAGGACGGGAGCATCGCGCTCGATCGTGCCGTATCGATTGTCGGGCACATCCCAGCCGCCGAGGACCGCGTGCACCCCGGGCATGCTGCGCGCCGCGGAGAGGTCAACGCGCGTGATACGGGCGCGCGGGTGCGGTGACCGTAGAGTCGCCCCCCACAGCATTCCTTCGGCGCGGACGTCCGGTGCGAAGTCGTATTCGCCGCGGGCCTTGGCGGTTGCCTCAGGTCGCTGGCGCGACGAGCCGAACCCGACGGCGCTCGCATCGGTGCGTCGGCTCATCGCTTGCTCGCTTCCACGATGGCGTCAACGAACCCTTGGTAGGCCGTGCACCGACACAGATTGCCCACCATTCCTTCGCGGACAGCGTCTTCAGTGGCGTTTGGGTGGTCGGCGATGAAGGCCGACGCAGCCATGACAATGCCAGGCAGGCAGTAGCCGCACTGGACGTCACCGGAATCGACGAGCGCCTGCTGCAGCGGAGTGAGGGAGCCATCCGCGGGGGAGTAGCCCTCAATTGTTGTGATCTCCTCGCCGACGGTGTCGGCCGCCAATGTGATGCAGGCGTTGATGGGCCGTCCATCTGCCAGGACGGTGCAGGCGCCGCACTGTCCCTCGTCGCATGCGTACTTGGTGCCGGTGAGGCCGAGCCGTTCGCGGAGAACGAACGCTAGTGACTCGGTGTACCAGGCGCCTTGGACCTGTCGCTCAGTCCCGTTCACGTGCAGCGTGTAAGTCAGGTGTTCGTCGACATCGCTCATGAGCGTGCTCCTTCGCAGGCGCGGGGGAGGGAACGGCGGGCCATCACACGAATCGCGTGAGTGCGGTACGCCGCCGTCGCGATGTGGTCGGTTATTGGAGCGGTTGCACGTGCTACCAGCTCCGCGAAATATTCAGTGGCTGCCACATCGATGGTCAAGTGCTCCCAGTCAATAGCTGCAGCGGCGTACTCGTCGGCCGCCTCCGCGGTGAGTGCGGTGACTCCGACCCCGCCCAGCCCCGTGCGCACGGTGCGGCGCACGGGGTCAACGACCAGGGCGAGGGATGCGGTTGCATAACTCGGACCGTTGCGGGGGCCGACACGGGCGAAGATGTGTCCACCGTGGGCAGTCGGGACGTGAATGGACCTGATGATCGCTGGCGCAGGGTCACCGCGGCCGAGCCACTCGGGGACAGTCATCACCGCGGTGCCTGTCGCCGTGGTCACGTTGATTCGGGCGTTGAGTGCGATCAGGCACGGGGGGAGAGTGTGATCGGGACGCGGGGAGCCGATATTGCCACCGACGGTGCCACGATTGCGTACCTGGGGCACCGCGAGAGCCCGAATCGCATCGCGTAGCAATGTGGGGAGTCCGTCCACGGCGACCAGATCACGCAGGGTCGTGCGCGGTCCGATATGCATCTGCTCTCCGCTGGCGGAGGCGCCCGCGAGATCCTCGACTCGGCGCAGGGAGACATAGCCATTCGGCCGCCACCGGCCAAGACCCTGTTCGGCCATGACCTGGGTGCCGCCAGCGATGATGCGTGCGCCCGGACGCTCGACGAGTTCACCCAGGGCTTCGTGAACGCTCGTGGGATGCACAAGGGTGGGTGAGGAAGCCAGCATGATGTCAGTATCACGCAATTTGCCCGGCCAGTTCGGGGTAAGGACAGGCATGCGACGCGGACGGCGCACGTGTCGTGGTGGGGCATCGGCCTACCAGTAGGCGAGCGTCATCAATGGGCGTTGTCGTGGCACAGGCGGCTGGACCGGTGGCACGGCGATCGCGGTGCCGGCAGAGGGGTGGGGCCTTCGGGAGGGTTCGGTCTGTTGGGAGAGCTCCGGTGTGTTGGTAGGGGATCGGTCCGGTCGGTCGCGAATTCGCGAAAAATTGTTGGTATTGCTGGGGTTTTGGGGTTGACGATGTCGGACCCCTCACCTAGAATCGTACATGTGTTCGAACAGTGAGTGTGGTCCGGTTCTGTTCATAGAGCA
>CAYGMM010000003.1:34612-41443 GCA_964351035.1 uncultured Actinomyces sp. | reverse complement strand
AGTCGCTGGATGTCCTGGGCGCTGAACTCCGCACCCTGCTCGGCTTGGGCCGCGAAGTCCGGATCGGTGACCGCCTGACCCTCTGGGCCGAGCGCGTCGTAGACGGTCTTGGACGAGACAAACCACAGGCCGGTGGAGATGTCGAGTGGGTCCTCGAAGCCGGGGTCGATCTGCTCGACGATGGCGCCGAGGGATTCGAGTTCGCGTACAGCGGCGTCGACAAGTGCGGCGACCTCGGGATCGACATCGGCGTACCCCAGCGTGGGTGAGTAGGCGATGCGCAATCCGGCGATGCCGTCGTTGAGTCCGTCGAGATAGTCCGTGCCGTCGTACGGCAGCGACGTCCAATCGCGCGGATCAGGGCGGGTGACGACGTTCATCAGGAGCGCGCAGTCGGTGACGCTCATGGTGTGCGGACCGACGTGGGCGACGGTGCCGAACGGGGAGAGCGGGAAGGCCGGCACGCGACCAAAACTCGCCTTCATGCCGACGTTGCCGCAGAAGGCGGCCGGGATGCGCACGCTGCCCGCGCCATCGGTGCCCATGCTGAGTGGCCCGAGGCCCGCGGCCACCGCGGCGGCCGTGCCACCGGACGAACCGCCCGGGGTCTTGGTCGTATCCCAGGGATTGCGGGTGATCCCGGTCAGCGGGGAATTCGTCTCGGCCTTGCAGCCGAACTCCGGTGTGGTCGTCTTGCCGAAGATGACGGCTCCCGCCTCGCGGATGCGTGCGGTGCAGGGTGCGTCCTCGTCCCACGGTTGGTCGGGGTCGATCGCGCGACTGCCCCGCAGGGTTGGCCAGCCCTTGGTGATGAGGACGTCCTTGATCGTGGCCGGTACGCCGTCGAGATCGCCGATGGCGGAGCCGTCGCGGCGGTGATCGATCCACCGTTGCTCGCTCGCGCGGGCGGCCGCCATCCCGGCCTCGGCATCGATGAGGCAGAAGGCGTTGAGTGCGGGGTTGAGTCGCTCGGTGCGATCGAGGACCTGCCCAAGCGCCTCCACCGGTGAGGCCTGCCCGGTCCGGTAGAGGTCGAGCAACTCGGTAGCCGTGAGTTGGGTCAGGTCCATAAGCGGGATCCTTCCGCAAGCCGACGAAGTTTCGACCACACGTGGGGGAATTTCGTCGAAAGATCGTCGGCTTGCGGAGGTGGGTACCCCCCGGGGTATGGTGCTGTGATGATCGACGCCCTTCGCATGTGGTCCGCTCGCCGCTGGCGGGTGGCCCTCCTCGGTGGCATTGCCACCGCGGTCCTGGTGGCGCTGCCAACCGCGGTTATCCCCAACCCGGTCTTCGGTCGTGCGGTCGAGGTGACCTGGTGGTCCTACCCGGTCGTCGTACTCACCGGCATCCTCGGGGGTCTGTTGCTGGCCACGTACGTCAAGGAACCCTGGATGGAGACCGAGACGCCCGCCGAGCAGACCGAGGATAAGAAGGCGTCCAAACTCGGCATCGCCGGGGCCTTCGTCGCCTACTTCGCTGTGGGTTGTCCGGTCTGCAACAAACTGGTCCTGCTCGCACTTGGCGCCTCCGGTGCGATGACGTGGTTTGCGCCGGTGCAGCCGTTCCTCGCGATCGCCTCGGTGATCCTCATGGCGGTAGCGCTGCGCATTCGCTTGAAGAACCAGGTGACCTGCTCCGTCTAAACGAGGAAAACTAGGCGAGGACGACGTCGACACCGAGGTCGCGCAGAACCTCCAGCATCTCCTCGTCGGCGCCACGGTCAGTGACCAGCACATGCATCGCGCTGAGTGGCGCAATGTGGCCGCCCAGGCGTCGGCCGAGTTTGCTGGAATCCGCGACGACGAGGACCCGCTCGGCGCGCTGCAGCATCACGGCATTGGTGCGGGCCTCAATGTCATCGTGCGTCGTGAGCCCCGCCTCGAGATCAATGCCGTCGACGCCGATGTACGCCGTACCGATGGATGCCTGCGCGAGCGCCGACTCTGCCCACGGTCCGACCAACTCGGTGCTCTGCGAGCGCGCAACACCACCGGAGACGACCACGCGCATGCGCGGCTTGGCCGCCATCTCACTCGCGATGTTCAACGCGTTCGTGACGATAACGAGGTCGACGCGCTTGGACAGTTCACGCGCGATCTCGCTGGTCGTGGATCCGCCGGTGAGGCCGACCGTTTGCGGCCCGGGTGGGAGCAGGAGCGCCGCAATACGCGCGACGGCGGCCTTCTCCTTCTTAGAGCGCCGGTCCCGATAGGCGACGGGCAACTCGGTGCTGGAGTCGGTGGGCACAGCACCGCCGTAGCGGCGCAGGCACAGGCCCTGCTCCTCAAGGATGGCCAGGTCACGGCGCAGCGTGGCCTGCGAGACGCCGAACTCCTCGGCCAACTCCGGCACATGCACGCTGCCCTGCTCGCGCAACTGCACGAGGATCGCCGCAAGGCGCTCGCCGCGCAGGGCAGCGTCAGCCGCGCGCGGTGGCATCGTGGGCGCCGAGGGCTAGCGGCAGGTGCAGCGCTGCGGCTCGGGGACGTGGGCCATGACCTGATCGACATGCTGGCCACAGCCGGACCAGGTGATCTTGCCGCAGGAATGACAGTGGGCGGGGCTGCACATGGGGGATCCTCCAACGTTCCAGGGTCTGCTGAGGATACCCCATGGGGTATGTATTTGCTCAAATGGAGGCATGACGACCCTCGGCACCCTGGATGCCCACCCCGCACGCGACCGAATTGACCTGTTTCCTGCCCCCACCGCGACCGCGCTGGAGGGCTGGTCCGGCGGGTCGGAGGTGTTCGTGGCGCCGATCGATCCCGACCTCGCCGATACCGCCGCCTTCTGTGCGGCGTACGACGTCCCCCTTGAGGCGTCGGCCAACTGCGTCGTCCTCGCGGGCAAGCGGGAGGGCGTGGAGCGGATGGCTGCCTGCGTGGTGCTCGCGACCACCCGGGCCGACGTCAACGGGGTGGCGAGGCGGCGACTCGACGTCCGTAAGATCTCGTTCGCGTCGATGGATGCTGCCGTGGAGCGCACGGGCATGGAATACGGCGGCATCACACCCATCGGTCTGCCAAGCGATTGGCCGATCCTGGTGGATGCACGCGTTGTCGCGGAGCCACTGATCGTCGTGGGCAGCGGCCTGCGCAGATCCAAGGTCGTCATGCCCGGGGCGCTGCTAGCGACCTATCCCGGGGTCGAGGTCGTCGCCGATCTCGCCAAACCACTTCCCCAATAGCAGCGAGTGTCGAGTAGCGGGGCGAAGTCTTCACGAAAACGCCCCGCGACTCGACACTCGCGGGAAGGGGTGGGGTGCGACTAGCTCAGGGCCTTGGCCTTGATCTTGTCGAACTCCTCCTGCGAGATCGCACCGGAGGTCAGCAGCTGCTGAGCCTGAGCGATCTGCTCGGCCGGGCTGGTGCCGGCCACCTGCTTGATGTACGCGTCCTGCTCCTTCTGCGCGGTGACCACCGCGGCCTGCTGGCGCTCAGCCATGCCGCGGCCGTAGACGATGATGTAGACCAGCAGGGACAGGAACGGGATCAAGAAGAGCAGGATGATCCACAGCGCCTTGATCCAGCCGTTCATCTCATGGTTGCGGAACAGGTCCAGGATGACGCTGAACAGCACCATGAAGTACATGATCATGAAGAAGATGATGAGCAAGCTCCAGAGGAACTGGCCGAACTCCATGGGAACCTCATTCGTAGTCGTAGGTGGACCCATCATGCTGCATCGCTTTCACCAGGTGTACCGCGGTAGCACGGACCGGTGGCCTGGAGGCCACTTCTAGAGTGCCCCCGTGACTTCCCCGGGGCAGCGGCTCGCGCTCTATGCGACCGTCGGCTCCTTCGCTCGCGCCGCCACGGCGGGAGTGCCGCGGGCGATCATCCGCGGTGTCCTGGCCGCTGGTGGATCGGCCTCTGCCGGCTCCCTGCTGATCGCCTCGGTCACCGCCGTCGCCGGGATCATGGGCCCGCTGGCCGGTGCCGTCGTCGACCGACTTGAGCAGCCGCGCCGCGGCTACCTACTCGCGGTCGTCGTCCTCGCTGCGGCGACCGCGGCACTCGCCATCGGGATCGGCTCGTGGCCTCCCGCGCTCCTTGTCCTGATCGCCGGCCTCGCGGGTCTTTTCCACCCCATGCTGACCGGTGCGTGGAGCGCGCAGGTGCGCCGCATTGCTCCGGAGATTGCGGCGCCGCGGGCCTACGCCGTCGACGCCGCGACGTACAACGTCGGCGAGATCCTCGGCCCCGCGCTTGTCGGCATCGCCTATGTGTACGACGCGGCCACGCCGGGAGCCGCCTCGCTCGAACTCGTCACCATCCTCTATCTGTGTGCGGGGTTGGCGCTGCTCTTCGTCGCAGTGCCGCATCGGACCAGCACCCTGCCCCCCGATCCGCTGCACCATGCACTTCGTGGCCTGAGCATCTTCTGGCACTCGGTCCCGCTGCGACGCACGACGATCATCAGCACGGTGGCCTTCGTCGGCTTCGCCGGTTTCGTCATCAGCGCCCCGCTTCTTGGTGAGGACCTGGCGGGAGATGCGGGAACCGGTGCGCTGCTCCTCGCCGTAGCCGCCGTCGGCGCACTCATGGGATCCCTCGCGTACGCGCGGAGACCTATCCGACGGTTCGGTCCTGGCACCGTCGTCGTCCTGTCGACCTCCGGGCTGGGCCTGATGATGGTGCTCCTGGCCCTTTCCCCGACGTACTGGGTGGCGGTGCCGATCGCCTTCCTGCTCGGCGTCACGAATGCCCCGCAGCTCACCTCGGTGATGCAGGTGCGTGATCGCGAAGCTCCGACGCACCTGCGCAGTCTCGTGTTCGTCGCCGCCGCTTCACTCAAGACCGGCGCCTTCGCCGTCGGCTCGTTGCTGGCCGCCGCCCTGGTGACCTGGGGCTGGCGACCGCTCCTGTTGAGCAGTGCCGCGATCGAGATCGGCGCGGTCGCGCTCGGCCTGGTCCTCGCGAGCAGGGGATGGCCGCGAAGGGCTGCCGGACGCGACGCTTAGGGTGTTCGCACCGTGACCGCAAGGAGTCGATATGCCCGCCATTGATCGTGACCGCTTGGCCACCCTGTTGGCCGAGGAGCGCGCATTGCATGTGGAGCGCTCACCACGCTCGCGCGAGCTCTACGAGCAGGCCGATCACCTGTTTGGTCGCGTGCCCATGACCTGGATGAACAAGTGGTCCGGTGGGCACCCCCTCTACCTCGCCACCGCACACGGCAATCGGATCACCGATGTCGACGGCAACGAGTACATCGACTTCGCGCTCGGCGACACCGGCGCCATGGCCGGCCACTCGCCGGAGGCCACGGTCGCCGCCGTCCAGGCGCGCATCGGTGTGGAGGGTGGCATCACCACCATGCTGCCCAGTGCGGATGCCGAGTGGGTGGCCGCCGATCTCACGCGCCGCTTCGGTCTGCCGCTGTGGTCCTTCTCCCTCACCGCAACCGATGCCAACCGCTGGGCCCTGCGCCTGGCCCGCATGGTCACCGGTCGACCCAAGGTGGCGGCGTTCTCCTTCTGCTACCACGGCTCGGTCGACGAAACCTTCGTGCAAATGGGTGCAAACGGCGAGACGCAACTCCGTCGCGGCAATGTTGGCGCCCCCGGATCCATTGGTGAGACCACACGGGTGATGGAGTTCAACGATCTGGACTCGGTCGAACAGGCGCTCGCGCACCGTGACGTCGCCGTCCTCATCACCGAACCCGCGCTCACCAATATCGGGATCGTGCTTCCCGACCCCGGATTCCTCGAAGGCGTCGCCGAACTCTGCGAGCGTTACGGCACGCTTCTGCTGATCGACGAGACACACACCATCTCGGCCGGGCCCGGTGGCTGCACGGCCGCGTGGGGCCTCCAACCCGACATCTTCGTCATCGGCAAGAGCATCGGTGGCGGCATCCCCTCGGGCGCCTACGGCATCACCGAGCGCGTCGCCGACATGGTGCGTGATCACCCCGACGCCGATCTCATCGATGTGGGTGGCGTCGGCGGCACCCTGGCCGGCAACGTCCTGTCGACCGCGGCCATGCATGCGACGCTCGAGCACGTCCTCACCGACACGGCCTTCGACCACATGATCGACCTAGCGACGCGATTCCGTGAAGGGGTCGAGGCGACCCTGGAGAAGTACGACGTCCCGTGGTCGATCAGTCAGCTCGGTGCGCGCGCCGAGTACCGCTTCGCGTCACCGGCTCCGCGCAACGGCACCGAGTCGGCGCATGCTGAGGATGACGAACTTGACGAGTACCTCCACCTCTTCATGTCCAACCGCGGTGTGTTGATGACACCGTTCCACAACATGGCGCTGATGTGTCCCGTGACCTTGCGCACGGATGTCGACCTGCACACCACCCTCTTCGCTGAAGCCGTCGGGCGCCTGGTGTCGTGACGCCCACCGCCTTCGATCTCACCGGCCGCGTCGCACTGGTCACCGGTGCGGGCAGCCCGGACGGCATCGGCCTGGCCACTGCCCGACTGCTCGGTGAGTTGGGCGCGGCGGTCGAGATCTGTGGCACGACCGATCGGGTGCGCGAACGGGCCGCTGAACTTCAACGTGAGGGGATCCGGGCCCATGCCATGGTCGGAGACCTCGCCGATCCTGCGGTGGCCGCGGATCTCGTGCGTGAGGCTGTCGCACGGCGGGGGCGGTTGGACATCGTGGTCAACAACGCGGGCATGACGAGCGTGGCTGCGCCCGGGGACGCGGAGTCGGGCGATGCCGTTGCCCTGGAGGTGTCCGCGTGGTCAGCTGCGCTGCGGCGCAATCTCGATACCGCGTACTTCGTGTCGCGGGTGAGCGTCGGCACCATGCGCGAGCAGGGGTGGGGCCGCATCGTCAACGTCTCGAGCGTCACGGGCCC
>CAYGMM010000003.1:10209-34602 GCA_964351035.1 uncultured Actinomyces sp. | reverse complement strand
GTGATGGCGATGCGCGGTGAGGCCGGATACGCGGCGGCCAAGGCCGGGATGGTCGGGCTGACCCGATCGATGGCGGTGGACTTCGCGGCTACCGGAGTCACCGTCAATTCCGTGGCGCCGGGATGGATCACTACCGGATCCCAGACGAAGCACGAGCACGAGCAGGGCCTGCGCACGCCCATGGGCCGCAGTGCGTCACCGGCCGAGGTGGCTTCGGCGATCGCCTGGTTGTGCACGCCGGGTGCGTCGTACATCACCGGTCAGGTCATCGTCGTTGACGGCGGCAACTCCATTTCTGAGGAGCGCGGGCCGTCGGTGTGACGGCAAAGGTGCCGGATAACCGCGGTTCCGCACGTGGCAATACGCGGTTTCGCGGCACCAATGGCGATGGCGGCCGGACTAGGTCACCTCGGCCTGCGGGACCTGCGGGAGTTTGCGAGAGCGGACGGACTCGCCGGACACGACGAGGATGACGCCGGTGAGCACCACCGTGAGACCCACGATGACATCGCTGGTCAACGCCTCGGCGTAGATGAGCATGCCGAGGCTCACCGCGACCGCTGGATTGACATAGGCGTACGTCGACGCCAGCGAGATGGGCGCGTGGTTGATCAACCAGGTGAAAGCACTGAAGGCGATGACCGAGCCGGCGGTGACGAGATAGATCCAGCCCGCCCAGGACCGGCCGGAGATCGCGGAGAAGTCGATGCGCTCACCGCTCACCGTGCCCACGATCGTCAATGCGATGCCCCCGCTGAGCAGTTCGTACGTCGTCAGCGCGAAGGAGTCGCGCGGCTTGGGCAGGCGTGAGGAGAAGAAGCTCGTCGTCGCCCAGATCGTGGCCGAGACGAGGACTAGGACGCTCCAGAAGACGACATCCCAGTCATCGCCTGCGACGGGGTCGGTCCCGCCGGGTAGCAGCATGAACCCGATGCCGCCGAGGCCGATGGCGACACCGATGAGCGTGAGGCGGACGGGCCGGTCACCGGTGATGAGTCGCCAGATCACGATCGTGAGCGGTGTCGAGGCGATGATCAACGCCATCACGCCCGTGGGGACGTACCGCTGAGCGAGGCTCGCAGTTCCGAGGCCCACACCGAGCAGGGCCACACCCATGAAGAGGGCCCCGGAGAGCTCGCGCCGGGTGACGCGCAGAGCCGACCACCCTCGCACCAGACCGGTGATGATCGCCATCAGCGTGAACGCGGCGAGGAACCGGGTGCCCATCCCGACGAGCGGCGGGATCGTCTCGGCGGTGAGGCGGATGCCGATGTACGTCGATCCCCAGACGATCCAGACGATGACCAGGTTGACCCACAGCAGGGGCCCGGAACTCACCTTCGGTGACTGGGTAGGAGTGGTCGCTGACATGGTGCGCGCACTCTAGGGCCACCGCTTTGACCGACCTACGGCGCGGTTGTGCCCACGTCCCCGCAAAGTCGGGACTAAGGTCCCGCCTCCATTGGACTGAAGTTGCGGGTCGGTCAGCCGAACAGCCGACACGATGTACCCATGGAAGCACTAGATCTCGCCCGTTGGCAGTTCGGCATCACCACCGTCTACCACTTCCTCTTCGTGCCGCTCACCATTGGCGGCGCGTTCTTCGTTGCCGGGTTCCAGACGGCATGGGTCCGCACCAACAATCCGCGGTACCTCCAACTGACGAAGTTCTTCGGGAAGTTGTTCCTCATCAACTTCGCGATGGGCGTGGTGACCGGCATCGTGCAGGAGTTCCAGTTCGGCATGAACTGGAGCGTCTACAGCCGCTTCGTCGGAGACATCTTCGGCGCACCGCTCGCCATGGAGGGCCTGCTGGCCTTCTTCCTTGAGTCGACGTTCCTCGGCCTGTGGATCTTCGGGTGGGATCGTCTGCCCAAGAAACTGCACTTGGCGACCATTTGGGCTGCTGCCTTCGGCACCGTGCTCTCGGCGTACTTCATCCTCGCGGCCAACGCATGGATGCAGCACCCGGTCGGCTACGAGGTCGACCCCGAGTCCGGCCGCGCTGTGCTCACCAGCATTGGCGAAGTGCTCTTCCAGAACACCGCGGTGATCGCGTTCTTCCACACCATCTTTGCGGCATTCCTGACCGCGGCCGCTGCTGTTGCGGCGATCGCTGGCTACAAGCTCATGAAGGGCAAGCAGCCCGAGGTCTTCCGCCCGGCGGTCAAGGCCAGTTCCATCGTCATCCTGCTTGCCGCGGTCGGCGTTGCGGTGACCGGCGACATGGATGCCAAGATCATGGTGCAGCAGCAGCCGATGAAGATGGCCGCCGCCGAGGGTCTCTACGAGACTGCCACCGACGCTCCCTTCTCAGTCCTGAGCATCGGTGATCTCTCCGGCGAGGAAGCCACACACATCATCGAGGTCCCCGGGCTGCTGTCCTACCTCGCGACCGGCTCCTTCGGCGAAGAGGTGCAGGGGATTAACAACCTGCAGGCCGAGTACCAGCAGACCTACGGCCCGGGCAACTACGTGCCCTACGTGCCGGTCACCTACTGGGGCTTCCGCCTGATGATCGGTCTGGGCATGGCCGCGGCGCTCTTCGCCCTGTGGTCGCTGTGGGTCTTCCGCCGTCGGCGTACCCCGGATCCCGGCTCACGCCTGTCCAAGCTCTACACGGCGTTCGCGGTCGTCCTGGTGCTGTTGCCGCTCGGCGCGAACTCCGCCGGCTGGATCTTCACCGAGATGGGTCGTCAACCCTGGATCGTCTTCGGTGAACAGACGACCGCCGACGCGGTCTCGCCCCTCGTGAGTCCCCTGGAAGTGTGGATCAGCATGCTCGGCTTCGCGCTGGTCTACCTGGTACTGGCCATCATCGAGGTCAAGCTCCTGTTGACCTACATCCGCAAGGGTGCACCCGAGGATGTCATCGAGGATCCGTACTCCGATGCGGTCAAGGCCTCGGAGAAGTCCGATGAACCCGAGCTCTACTTCGCCTACTGACCGGACGGATTAGGACATGAATACCGACACTCTCGTACTCATCTGGTTCGGCCTGATCGCCATCTTGTGGGTGGGTTACTTCATCCTCGATGGATTCGACCAGGGCGTGGGCGTCCTGCTGCCCTTCATCGGCAAGGACGAACTCCGTCGCCGCGTCATGATCAACACGATCGGGCCGGTCTGGGACGGCAATGAGGTCTGGCTACTCGTCGCGGGCGGCGCAACCTTCGCAGCGTTCCCGCTCTGGTACGCCACGATGTTCAGCGGCTACTACCTCGCGCTATTCCTCATCCTGCTCGCACTGATCCTGCGCGGTGTGGCGTTCGAGTACCGCGGCAAGCGTGACTCCGACTCTTGGCGCAAGCGGTGGGACGCGGCGATCTTCATCGGCTCGGTGATCCCGGCCACCCTCTTCGGTGTGGCCTTCGGCAACGTCGTGGGTGGCTCACCGATCTCCCCGATCGAGACGACGCTTCCCAATGGCAGCGGCAACGAACTCAACTACACCGGGTCGTTCTTCGATCTGCTCAACCCGTTCTCACTCACCCTCGGTGTCATGACATTGCTGGTCTTCACCACCCACGGTGCGATCTTCCTCGCACTCAAGACCAAGGGTGAGGTGCGCGATGCGGCCCGCTCCGCGGCTCTGCGCGTGGGCGTCGTCGCGGCTGTCGTCGCGGTCGTGGCCCTGCTGTGGGCACAGCTTCACTCCGGTCGCGTCGCGATCACGCTGCCGATGGTGCTCGTCGCCGCCGTGATGTTCCTCGGTGCACTCGCCGCGACGTGGCGGGGTCGCGACGGCTGGGCCTTCATCCTGACCTCCGGCACCATCGCGCTGGCCGTGGCCTCGCTCTTCGTGGGCATGTGGCCCAACGTCATGGTCAGCTCGATCGACTCGGCGTACAACCTCACGGTCTACAACGCCTCGTCTCAGGAGTACACGCTCACGGTGATGACGTGGGTCGCGGTCATCATGACCCCGATCGTGCTCATCTACCAGGGCTGGACCTACTGGGTCTTCCGCAAGCGCATCAGCACCTCGATGATCCCGCCGGCGCCGCAGTCGGGCCGCGCGGATGACCGATTCGCCGGAGCCGCGCAGTAGCGGATTCGGAACTTCCCGACTGGTCGTGACCAAAGCGGGGAGAGGGAAGCGGGGCGGCGCGTCCGGGGGGACCTGCGCCGCCCCGCCTTCGTCCGACAGGATGACGTTATGAGGCCGCTGGATCCGCGATTGCTGCGCTACGCCCGCAGTACGCGTGGTTTCCTCATCCTCGCGGTGGTACTCGGTGCGGCGATTGCCGCCCTGGTGATCGCTCAGGCCCGCCTGTTGTCGACCGTGATTGTCGACGTCGCTCAGGGTGGCGCTGATCTGTACGACGTTGCCGGGGTTCTGGCCTTGCTCGCCGCGGTCTTCGGCGCACGTGCGCTGCTCGGCTGGTTGGCCGAGGCGGCCGCCTACCGCACATCAGCGAAGGCCAAGGAACAGCTGCGCGAGTCGGCGCTGAGTCATGTGCTGGCCCTGGGGCCGCAGGGCCCGGCCGGCCGCGATCCGGGGGCGGTCGCCGCTCTGGTGACGCGCGGTGTTGATGCGCTGGACAGCTACTTCGCGCGCTACCTACCCCAACTCGTGCTCGCGGTCATCGTCCCCGCGGCGGTCTTCGTCACCATCCTTGGCCAAGACCTCGTGAGCGCACTCATCATCGCGATCACGCTGCCACTCATCCCGGTCTTCATGATCCTCATCGGTCTCTACACCCGATCCCGCGTGGAGCGACAGTGGGAGACGCTCAGCCGACTCTCCGGCCACTTCCTTGACCTCGTCGCCGGCCTGCCCGCGTTGAAGGTCTTCGGTCGGGCGCGGATGCAGGCGCAGGCGATCGAGGCCATCGGCGAGCGCTACCGGACGACGACGATGGGCGTGCTGCGCATCACCTTCCTGTCCTCCTTCGCCCTCGAACTTCTGGCGAGCCTTTCGGTGGCCCTTGTCGCCGTGACCGTCGGTGTGCGCCTGGCGGAGGGCGGCATCGCCTTCAGCGCCGCCCTCTTCATCCTCGTCCTGGCTCCCGAGGCCTACCTGCCGATCCGGCTGGTCGGGCAGCACTTCCATGCGGCGGCCGAGGGACTCGGCGCGGCCGAAGAGGTCTTCGCCTTGCTCGAGCAGCCACTGCCGAGTGCTGGCGACCGCTCGGATATCCCGGCCCGGGTGACCATCGAGCTCGACGAGGTCAGTGTCGAGTACCCGGATCGCGATGGCCCAGCCCTCGCGCCCACCACCGCATCGGCATCACCCGGTCAGATCGTCGCGCTCGTCGGACCGAGCGGCGGTGGCAAGTCGACGCTGCTGTCGCTGCTGCTCGGATTCGCCGTGCCGACCTCCGGCCGGATCCGGCTCACATCGGATGACGCACGCGCGGTGGATCTCACCGATGTCGACATGTCCGAGTGGCGCCGTCGTATTGGCTGGGTGCCGCAGGATCCGCACCTCGTCGTCCCCGGTGTCGACCGACCCACCATCAGCGAGGCCGTGCGAATGGGCGCGCCCGATGCGCCCCCGTCGCGGATCCAGCGCGCACTCGGCGACGCGGGAGCGCTCGCGGAGTTCGAGCTGCTCCCCGACGGGCTGAACACCGGTGTCCATGAACTGAGTTCGGGCCAGCGACGCCGCGTCGCGGTGGCGCGGGCGCTCGTGCGTGAGCCGCAGTTGCTGCTTCTTGATGAGCCCACCGCCGCACTCGATGGTGCGAGCGAACAGGCGGTCGTCGACGCCATCCTCCGTGCCCGGTCGAATGGCTGCACCGTCATTGCCGTCGCCCACCGGCCCGCTCTGGTGGATATCGCGGACGTCGTCGTTCACGTGGGTGGGTCAGCGGCCGGGACCTCGCCGTTCCGCCCAGACGTACGGCCACTCAAGACCGACACGATGGTGCGGGACTTCTGATGGGTGTCATGGGCGAAGCGATGCGCACGCAGAAGTGGCGACTGAGTTCGGCGGCCCTCTTCGGCGTCATCGCGTCACTGAGCACCGTCGCCCTTCTCGGTACCTCCGGCTGGTTGATCTCCTACGCCGCCCAGATGCCGCCGGTGCTGTCCCTATCGGTGGCCGCCGTACTGGTGCGGTCTTTCGCGCTGAGCCGTTCGGTCTTCCGCTACCTCGAACGCATCGTCGGACACGACGCCGCCTTCCGTGGGCTCACCGGTCTGCGCGTGCGCGTGTACGAGCGCCTCGAGCGGTTGGCCCCGGTCGGCCTGCGGCGCTACACCGGTGGCGATCTGCTGGCGCGGCTCGTCGCTGATGTCGACACCGCCGTCGACCTGCCGCTACGCGTCGTGCTGCCATGGCTGCAGGCGCTGTTCGTGTCGGTCGCGACGGTGGCCTTCCTCGCGTGGCTGGTGCCGGGGGCAGGTTTGGCGCTCGGCGTGATTCTGCTCATCGGCCTGACCGTTGTCCCCTGGCTGAGTGCACGCATCGCGCTCCACGCCGAGCGACGGTCCGCGGCGGCGCGGGGCGCGTTGTCGACAGCGGTCGTGTCGAGCCTGGACGGCAGCGCTGACCTGCTCGCCTTCGGGGCCACCGACCTCGCCCTCGCCGAGGTACGCCGACGCGACGTGGATCTCACGGCCATCGCTCGTCGGGAGAGTGCGGGTCTCGGGCTCGGAGTGGGGCTGTCGACCGCCCTGCAGGGAGCGGCCGTCGTGCTCTGTGTGATCGCCGCGATCCCGGCCGTGGTCGATGGGCGGATCGAGCCGCAGTGGCTCGCCGTTGCTGCCCTGCTACCGCTCGCGGCGTACGACGTTGTCGCAACGCTGCCGACGGCGGCGCTGGCGCGCCTGCGCGTGCGCGCTGCTGCCGACCGCCTCGAGGAAGTGCTCGACGAGCCGTTGCCGGTGCGCGACCCGCATCAGGCCGATCCCGCTCCCGAACACGACGTCACACTGCAGTGTCGTGCGCTTCGCGCGAGCTGGTCGGCCGATGCTGAGCCAACACTGCGGGGCCTGAACTTCACCCTGCGTCCCGGCGAACGCATCGCCGTCGTCGGACCGAGTGGTGCCGGCAAGTCGACGCTCGCCAATGTGCTGCTGCGGTTCCTGCGCTTCGAGGGTGACGTCACACTGAACGGCGTCCCGATCGATCTCATGGATGGCGATGACGTGCGCGGGGTGATCGGCCTGATGCAGCAAGATGCCCACGTCTTCGACACCACGCTTCGTGACAACCTGCGCATCGGTCGCATCGACGCGGAGGATGATGCGTTGCGGGCGGTGCTGGCGCGGGTGGGCCTGGCCGGATGGCTCAGCAGCCTCCCCGAGGGTCTGGGCACCAGGGTGAGTGCAGCGACGATGTCCGGTGGTGAGCGGCAGCGGTTGGCGCTGGCCCGCCTTCTGCTGGCCGAGCGCCGCGTCCTGGTTTTTGACGAGCCCACCGAGCATCTGGATCCGGGGACGGCTGACGCCCTGACCGATGATCTGCTCGAGGTGACGCGGGGCCGATCGACGTTGCTCATCACGCATCGCCTGCGCGGCCTAGAGCAGGTGGACCGAATCCTGGTCCTGATCAACGGCCAGATCCGCGCCGAGGGAACCCATGATGAGTTGGTCGCGCAGGGTGGCTGGTACGCCCAGCGGTGGGCGCAGGAGGTAGAGCGTGGTGACCTCGCCGCACTGACCGCGCAGATCCCGCCCGGCACAGCCCTGGTCCGCTAGATCCCCACCGCTCGGTTTCTGACCGGGAATCGGGTGACCGTGGTAGCACGGGGGTGCCGGAGTGGTCGATCGGGTTAGCGTGACGTCACCGTCAACCGTTGGGAGCTTCAATGCCGCGCATCGGCCGAGCCGTCGCCCGTACCGCCGTCGTCGCTGGAACCGCCACCGCCGTCAGTGGCAAGGTCGCGCAGAACCAGGCCGACAAGCAGGCCGCGAAGGAGGCCGCGGCAGCGACGCCCGCCGCTGCTCCCGCCGCCGAGCCCGAGGCCGACCCCATCTCCGAGATCGAGCGCCTGGGAGCGCTGAAGGAGAAGGGCCTGCTCACCGACGAGGAGTTCACCGCGGCCAAGGCCAAGATCCTCGGGATCTAGTGCCTATCCCCGGACCTGTCCGGGGACCTCGCGGTACCCCACACCGATGACCACCGGCACCTTGGTCGTTGATCGACCGGTGACGATGACCCGATAGCGGCCGTCCTTCGCGCGCTCGTTGACGCGCGAGAGGTAGAGGTACGACGTACCGGAATAGGGCTCATAGAACGGCGTGCGCTCATCGATATCCATCGTGGTGCGACGCCCCTGTGGATCAATGATGGTGACGCGCGGCAACTGCGACGGCCGGAGTCGATTCGCCGGTGCCTGATCGGGGATCAACAACTGCACCGCTAGTCGATCGCCTGACTCCAGGTCAAACCGGAAGCCGCGGGTCGTGCCCTTGCGCACTGATGCGTAGACGGCGAAGGACACGGTGCCGTCCACCAGGAGGGGCCCGCGCGACGGCGTTCGATCCGAGGAGGTCAGCCGAACCGGTTGATGGGCGCTCGCTGGCGGGGCTGCGCTGAGCGCCATAGTGAAGGCGAGCGCAGCAGCCCCGAGGACACGCAGCGCCCCATGGGCGCCGGTCGGGATCAACGGTAGGCCGCGCACGCTGTCAGTATGGGTGCCATGACGACCGAGCGCGACCAGGGACTCTTCGAGGCGGTGGTCGCCGTCGCGGCCGGTCTCGAACTGAAGTCGACCCTGCGTCGCATCGTCCAGGCTGCGGTCAATCTGTCCGATGCTCGGTACGGCGCACTCGGTGTCATTGGCCCCGATGGTCGGGTTGGGGAGTTCATCCATGTGGGCATGGACCCGGCCACGGCCCAGGACATCGGCGACCTGCCGTCCGGGCGCGGCGTGCTCGGACTCCTCATCGATCATCCGGTGCCCCTGCGCGTCGACGACCTCACCAAGCATCCGGCCTCGACGGGATTCCCGGCGGGCCACCCGCCGATGACCTCGTTCCTCGGCGTGCCCGTCCGCGTCCGTGGTCGCGTCTTCGGCAACCTCTACCTCACGGACAAGAAGGGTGACGATCACTTCACTGCGGATGACGAGCACGTTGTCTCCGCGCTCGCCGCCGCCGCGGCCGTCGCCATCGAGAACTCCCGGCTCTACGAGTTCACCCGGCAGCGCGGCCGGTGGCTACGCGCGATGACCGAGATCGACAACGCGGTCCTCATGGGCGCCAGCACCGAGGATGTCCTCGCGATGACGGCACGTGAGGCCCGCGAACTCACCGGCGCGCAACTCGCGGCCATTGCGCTCCCGGACGACGATGGATTCACCGTCGAGATCGTCGACGGGGGTTCGGACTACACCGGTGGGGACGTCGTCGGAACGCACCTCGGTGCGACCGAGAAGCCTGCGTGGGAGGGCTCGGTCGTTACCCTCAGCCTGCGGACGCCCGAGCAGATTCTCGGCCAGCTGTACTTGCTGTGGGAGTCACCCTGGCAGGCGTTGGACCCGGAGTTGCACCCGGTCGCGGAGAGCTTCGCCGCCCAGGCTGCCGTCAACGTCGTTCTCGCATCGGCGCGGCGCGAGCAGGAACGGCTCAGCATCTTTGAGGACCGGGACCGCATCGCGCGCGACCTGCATGATCTGGTCATCCAGCGCCTCTTTGCCACCGGCATGCAACTGCAGGGCGCGTTGCGCTCGGAGGGTCTGCCCGCAGCGGTGGAGGAGCGGATCACGCGCGCGATCGACGACCTTGATGAGACGGTGCGGGAGATCCGTCAGACCATCTTTGCCCTGCACGAGCCGGTCGAGACCGACTCCGACCAATTACGGGCCCGTGTGATGCGTGAATGCGCGCAGTCGGGGGCGCTGCTGGGCTTCACTCCGGCCGTGCGTTTCGTGGGCGCGGTGGATTCATCGACCTCGAGCGTTCAGACCGATCAGTTGATCGCGGTCCTGCGGGAGGCACTCACCAACGCCGCCAAACATGCCCAGGCGGAGCGCGTCGAGGTTCTCGTGGAGGTGGGTGATGGGCGGCTTCATCTGACCGTCACCGACGATGGCGTCGGGTTCAGTGACGGGGGGCGGCGCTCAGGCTTGGCGAATCTGGCCTCGCGTGCCGCACAGTTGCGCGGAACGTTTGCGGTCGAGCGGGTTGGCGAGTCGGGCGGCACCCGACTGCGGTGGGCGGTACCGCTCTAGCCCCGGTCGTCGTGCTTCTGCTCGGCATCCATACGGGCGACGTACGCCGCGATCTGGGTCCGGCGTTCCATCCCCATCTTGGCCAGGAGGGAGGAGACGTAGTTCTTCACGGTTTTCTCCGCGAGATGCATCCGCTCGCCGATCTGACGGTTCGTCAGGCCCTCACCGATGAGTTCGAGGATGCGGCGCTCCTGATCGGTCAGCGCATCGAGTCGCTCATCGTGTTCCTCGCCCTTGCGCAGTCGCTCGAGGACGCGCTGCGTTGCCACAGGGTCGAGGAGCGAGCGTCCCGCAGCAACCTGACGTACGGCATCGACCAGGTCGTTGCCGCGGATGTCCTTCAGGACGTAGCCGGACGCTCCGGCCATGATGGCGTTGAAGAGAGCCTCGTCATCGGCGTACGACGTGAGCATCAGGCAGCGGACATCGGGCAGAGAGTCGCGCACCTCGCGGCATACCTCGACACCACTGCCATCGGGCAGTCGCACGTCCAGGACGGCGACCTCGGGGCGTGTAGCGGTGATGCGGCCAAGCGCCTCGGCGGCGAGCCCGGCCTCACCGACCACCTCGATGTCGTCCTCGAGGCTGAGGAGGTCGGCGAGCCCTCGACGCACGATCTCGTGGTCGTCGAGGAGGAACACGCGAATCGTCATGGGGTCAGTGTGGCATCCCGCACGACATTCCACCCGGCACTGTGCGGTCGGACCTTCCTGCGTGGTGTCGGCGGTGGTTGGATGGGGAGTGGGCTCACGAGGCCCGCGGCGAAAGGGTCGACACCATGACTGAGGACGTCGTACAACTGCTCACCCCCCAAGGGGAGTTCCGTCCGCACCCGGACTATCCGCTCGAGCCGGACGCCGATCTGCTGCGCGCGCTCTATCGCGACATCGTGCTGACGCGCCGCAATGACATCGAATCCACCGCCCTGCAGCGCACCGGCGAACTCGGCCTGTGGTGCCCCGTGCTCGGGCAGGAGGGGGTTCAGGTCGGTGCCGGTCACGCAATGCGACCCGATGACTATGGCTTCACGACCTACCGCGAGGTCGGCCTCTTCCAGGTGCGCGGTGTCGATCCGGTCGAACTCCTGCAGCTGTACCGGGGCAATTCCCACGCCAGTTGGGATGTCACCCGCGTGGGTCTCGGTCTCTTCACCATCGTGATCGGCTCCCATGCGCTGCACTCGGTCGGCTACGCCATGGGCATCCAGCGAGACGGTGCCGCGCAAGCTGTGCTCTCCTGTTTCGGCGACGGTGCGACGAGTACCGGTGACGTCCATGAGGCGATGGTGTTTGCCGCGACGTTTGCCGCCCCGGTGGTCTTCCTGGTGCAGAACAATCAGTGGGCGATCTCGGTCCCGGTCAGCCGGCAGGCACACGCGCCCCTGTCCCGGCGGGCCGCGGGATACGGGATGCCCAGCGTGCGCATCGACGGCAACGACGTCCTCGCCGGGCTCGCGGTGACGCGCGTTGCGCTGGATCACGCGCGGGAGGGGGCCGGGCCGACGTTCATCGAGGCGATGACCTACCGACGCGGCGCGCACACGACCTCCGATGACCCCACCCGCTACCGCAGCGAGGCTGAGGTCGAGCAGTGGGCGGCGCTCGATCCCCTCGATCGGTTGGTCCGCTACATGGAGTCGGTCGGTGCACTTGATGAGGCATTCGTCGCCAGCGTGCAGGCCGAGGCGGACGCGATGGGTGAGCGCATTCGCGATGCGATACGCGGCATGCCCGACCCCGAGCCGATGGGCATGTTCGATGAGGTGTACGCCGAGCCGCACCCGCAGGTGGAGGCTGATCGCAGAGCGTTCGCCGACTACCTCGAGGCGGGGTCCGCATGACGTCCATGACGATGGTGCAGGCGCTTAACGCCGGCCTGCGCCGCGCGATGGAGAGCGACCCACGCGTACTCCTCATGGGCGAGGACATCGGTCCGCTCGGGGGCGTCTTCCGGGTGACCGACGGACTGCAGAAGGACTTCGGTGAGCAGCGCGTGGTGGACACGCCCCTCGCGGAGAGCGGCATCGTGGGGACGGCTGTTGGACTGGCGATGCGCGGGTACCGGCCGGTCGTGGAGATCCAGTTCGATGGTTTTGTCTTCCCCGCGTTCGATCAGATCGTCACCATGGTGGCCAAGCACCACTACCGGTCCGGTGGCGTAACGCCGATGCCGATCGTCATCCGCATCCCCTACGGCGGTGGGATCGGTGCGGTCGAACACCACAGTGAGTCCCCCGAGGCCTACTTCGCGCACACCCCCGGCCTGCGCGTGCTCACCCCGGGTGATGCGGCGGAGGCCTATGTCACGATCCAGCAGGCGATCGCGTCGGACGACCCGGTGATCTACCTCGAACCCAAGCGACGCTATTGGGACCGCGCCGAGGTCGATGACGTCTCGCCGATCTCCGGCGGGCCGTGGTCTTCGCGTGTCCTGCGCACAGGCACCGACGTCACGCTGGTGGGCTACGGCCCCATGGTGCGCACCATGCTGGACGCTGCCGATGCGGCGGCGCAGGAGGGAATCGACTGCTCGGTCATCGACCTGCGCACGTTGTCTCCGCTCGATTTGGACCCCGTCTTCGACGACGTACGCCGTACCGGTCGGTGTGTGGTGGTCCACGAGGCACCGGTCGTCCTGGGGATCGGGGCCGAGGTGGCCGCGCGCGTCACCCGCGAGTGCTTCTTCCACCTCGAGGCGCCGGTCGAGCGAGTGGGTGGTGCCTTCATCCCCTACCCGCCCAACCGCTATGAGAAGCACTACCTGCCGAACGTCGATCGGATCGTGGATGCGGTCGATCTGGTGATGGCGACATGAGCGTCCGCGAGTTCCCCCTGCCCGATGTCGGCGAAGGTCTGACCGAGGCGGAGATCGTCACCTGGCGGGTCGGCGTCGGTGACACGGTCGAGGTCAATCAGCCCATCGTGGACATCGAGACGGCCAAGGCGGTCGTGGAGTTGCCCTCACCGTTCGCCGGTCAGGTGGTGGAACTCCTGGTGCCCGAGGGTCGTGTCGCGGAGGTGGGCACGCCGATTCTGGCGGTCGAGGTCAGTGATCGTGAGCCGGTGCTCATCGGGTACGGCGTAGCGCAGGAGGCCCCCTCGTCACGTCGTCGCCGCCGGCATCAGCCGGAGCCGGACGCGACGCTCGCCCGGTCACCGGATCCTGGTGAGTTGACCCCCAGGGCCAAGCCCGGTGTGCGTGCGCTGGCTCGCGAACTCGGGGTCGACCTGGCCAAGGTCCCGGCGACCGGCCCGCACGACGACATCACCGCGGCCGATGTGCATCGATTCGCCGTGCGTGGCGCTGCCCCCGAGACGACGCCCACTCCGCCGACCAGTCTTCGGGTACCACGACCTGCCGGTGGGCTGCGCACACCGGTGCGCAGCATCCAGCGCACGATGGCGCAGGCAATGGTGCGATCTGTCGCCACGGCACCCCACGTCTCCACGTGGGTGGATGTCGATGTGTCCGCCACCATGCGGTTGGTCGAGCAACTCCGATCCTCGGCTGAGTTCGCCGGCGCACGCGTGACCCCCATGACGATCGCCGCCGCCGCGGTCTTGCACGCGGTTCGACGTACACCCATCGTGAATGCGTCCTGGATCGACCTCGACGATGGCGAGTCCGCGATCGAGACCTACCCCTTCGTCAATCTCGGCTTTGCGGTCGCCGGCGAGCGCGGACTCATGGTGCCGAATATCCGCGACGCGGGATCACTCTCCCTGCCCGGACTGGCCAAGGCCATTACCGACCTGACCGAGCGCGCGCGGCAGGGGCGCCTGCATCCGGCGGACTCCCTCGAGGGAACCTTGACGATAACCAAGATCGGTGTCTTCGGAGTCGATGGCGCCACGCCGATTCCCAATCCCGGTGAGGCGGCGATCCTGGCGACCGGCCGGGTGGTGGAGCGTCCTTGGGCGGTCGATGGTGGCCTTGCCGTCCGCCCGGTGATGACACTGTCGCTGTCCTTCGATCACCGCGTGGTCGATGGCGCGGCGGGCGCCACCTTCCTCGCCGATGTTGCGGAGTATCTGCGTCGGCCGCCGACGATCGGCGCTAGCGTCGGAGTATGACGTCACCTCTGGCTCCGACCGCGTCCTTCGATGAGATCCTCGGTGCCTGGCAGTCCGCCGCCGATGACTTCCTGGCTCTGGTGACACCTCTGTCGCAGGAGGAGTGGGACGCACCCACGGCGCTGCCGGGCTGGAGCGTCGGCGACATCGTCGCGCACGTCAGTTGGATCGAGGGCATCATGCTCGGCCAGGTGGATCCGCCGCATGAGCCGGACTGGTCGGCTCTGCCCCACGTGCGCAATGACTTCGGCCGGATCACCGAGATCCCTGTTGACCTACGCCGCGCTTGGCCACGCGAGCAGGTGCTCATTGAGTTGGCCGACGTCATCAGCAGGCGTGGCACCGCCCTGCGTGAGGGACCGCAGGATGTCAACCTCGAGGTATTCGGCCCGCTCGGACTCGCCCCACTCGGTCGTGTTGTGCAGATGCGAGCAATGGACACATGGGTGCACGAGCAGGACATCCGGGCGGCCCTCGGCCGGCCCGGTCACCTGGACACGCCAGGGGCGCAGGCGACCGCAGCTCAACTGTTGCCGGGTCTGCCCAAAGTGTGGGTCAAGGGCGCCGGAGCCCAGCCCGGACAGGTGCTGCGGCTGGTGCTCACCGGACCGGAACTCACCGCCGAGCGCTGGGTCGCCGTCGGCGAGGATGGCCGCGGGCGGGCCAGTGAGTCCGGTGCGGATCCGACGACGACGCTCACGATGGACTGGTCGACGTACCTCGCACTCGCGTGCGGCCGCGGCGATCAGGAGCGGTGGCGCGAGCGCGTCAACGTCGAGGGTGATCCCTCACTCGGCCAGCGAACTCTCCAAGCCTTCACGGTGATGATCTAGTCAGCGCGTCGCAGGGGTCTTCATCAGCGACGTCACCCTAGGCTGCACTCGCCCAGCACGGTGTTGGGCGTTCACCAGAGGAGTTTGCGTGCGTCGTTCGGTTATTGCCGCCATGGTTGCCGCGGTTGCGGTCGTCTTCGCCGTCCAGCCAGCCCAGGCGGTGTCCCCGCGCATTTCGGCCAACGATCTCAACAAGTGCGGCTTCACCATCAAGCCCAATATCTCCGCCTGGCAGGGCGGTTCGGCCAACATGGCGCCCACCGGCAAGGTCCCCGCTGGTCGCAACATCGTCATCCAGGGCAAGGCCGCCTCAGCGCTTCCCGACGGCACCAAGTTGCAGCTGCTGCGCTTTGCGTCGGCCAAGAAGGGCTGCCACGGCTCCTTCCAGCCCATCGGAAGTGGCATCTACACCACGGTGCGCGGTGGGCAGTACTACCTGAACTTCCAACTCGATCGGCAGGGCACCTTCGGATACGCGATCCAGGCGGTCAGCGGGGGCAACACCTACGAGATCGAGTTCCGACTCACGACGAAGTAGGAGAATTCGTCACCGGCGGTCGGCGAGGGCGGGGAATGCCGCCCGCCATGAATCACTGGCCGCCGGATCGACCTCGGCGAAGATGACCTTTTCGCCCTCGCCAGCCTCGCTGACGATGTCACCCTTCGGATCAACGACGATCGAATGACCACCGAGGGTGATGCCGGCGTGGCTGCCGACGCCGTTGGCTGCCACCACCCAGGCCAAGTCCTCAATGGCTCGCGCGCGCGCGAGCACGCGCCAGTGCTCGATGCGGGGGGTTGGCCAGCCCGAGCACATGAGGAAGGTCTGTGCGCCCAACGCGGTGAGATCGCGGAACATCTCGGGAAACCGTAGGTCGTAGCAGGTGGCGAGGCCGGTGCGACCGAGCGGCGTATCGACAACGACGAGTCCTTCGCCGGCGGACATGACCGTGCGTTCACCATCGGCGAAGCCGAAGAGGTGTCGCTTGCGGTAGGTCGACACGATCGCGCCGTTCGGATCGACGAGCACCGCGGTGTTGTACGTCGTGCCATCCGGCAGGCGTTCGACGTAGGACCCGGCGTGGACCCAGGTGGCGGCATCGGCGGCGAGCGTGCGCACGCGATCCAGGACCGGTGAGTCCAGCGGTGCAGCGATCTCCCGCATGAGTGCGAGGTCGAAGGCGCCGGCCATCCACAGTTCGGGAAGCACAGCGATGTCGCAATCGGGCAGTGTGTCGGTGAGCGTGCCCAGTACGCGGTCGACGCGTGCGTCGACCGACTCGTTGGCGTCGGAGGCAACCTGCAGTAGGGCAACTCGGCTCACGGGAGCCACACTACGCGGCGTGCGGAGCGGCAGCGGCGGCCTCGCCGATCAGCTGGGCCATCCCGGCGTGGGCGCACCAAGATCGACGGTTTGGTGGACTAAGGGTGGTGAGTTAGTCCACCAAACCGTCGATCTTTCGGGCGATGTGGATCAGACGCTCGGCATCCCCGCGCCCTCGAGGTCGGCGAAGCCACCCTGGAGGTCATAGATGTGCAGGTAGCCCATTTGGGCCATGATCGACGCGGCCGCGGCTGAGCGATTGCCGGATCGGCAGTACAGCGCGTAGGTGCCGTTGGGGTCGAGTGCGGCGATCTGCTGCTGGAAATCGGGGGACTCGACGCTGATCAGGAGTGCGCCGTCGACGTGTCCGGCGTTGTATTCGTCGGGGGTGCGCACGTCGATGATCGTGGTCCCCGGGCTCTGCGCGGCGGACATCCAGGTCGGGACATCAACCTTGACCGGGGCGGCCGGCTGCGAGGCGGGGGTGGTCGGTGCGACCGGGGCCGCGGTGTCACCACCGCAGGCGGTGAGGACGGGGCTGAGCACGAGAGCGCCGGCCAGGGCGACCGGGGCAAGTCGACGAATATGCATACCCCCCAGGGTATACAAGGCCACGCGGTTCAGTCCACTCGAGGGGGCTGTTCCTCGCGCTGGGCCCGCTCCTGCAGGCGCTCGAGGTAGTCGTTGTACGCCGTCAGTTCGGCGTCGCCGTCTCGGTCCGCCTGACGGTCGCGACGCCGAGCCTCACGGTCCTCGCTGCGCGACCATTCGAATGCCACGGCGAGCACCATGAACAGCATCGGGATTTCACTGATGCCCCACGCGACCTGCCCGCCGTTCTGGGTGTCGCTCAAAGGATCGGTGACCCAGTCGGGACGTACGAC
Organism: uncultured Actinomyces sp.; assembly: GCA_964351035.1. GTDB lineage: Bacteria > Actinomycetota > Actinomycetes > S36-B12 > S36-B12 > Mxb001. Next base: position 17,361 of record CAYGMM010000003.1, on the reverse strand, counting down.
GCCGTACCACTCCTGCGCCAGCGGCGTGCTGCCCATCATGACGATCACGGCAAAGAACGCGTGCACGCCGACCATCAGCAAGATCATGCCGAACTTCGCCCAGTAGGGCAGGGGCTTGGGAACCGGGTCGATGCCCATGACGATCCATGCGAAGAGATAGCCGGAGGCGATGAAGTGGAAGAGCATCGCGAGGTGCCCGATGTGGCTGCCCATGAGCCACGCCATGAGTGGCGTGAAGTAGAGCGCGAACATGCTCAGGCTGAAGACGATGAAGACAAAGAACGGGTTGGTGACGATCTTGGCCACCGGGGAGTGCAGGCCCCAGACGATCCACTCTCGCGCACCCCAGCGGCCGGTTGTCGATGGCTTGAGCGCACGCAGTGCGAGAGTGAACGGCGCACCGAGGACGAGCAGCATCGGCGCGAGCATGGCCATGGTCATGTGCTGCACCATGTGCAGTCCGACGGACACCTGGGCGTAAAGCGCGATACCGGCGTTCGTAGTCCAAATGAGGACGGCGAGGCCGGCCAGCCACCAGAACAGCCGCAGCCACGGCCAGTGATCGCCGCGGCGCCGTAGCGTCACGACCCCGGCGATGTACAGGCCGGCGAGGGTGAGCGAGCCGACGAGGAAGATGGGTTCGAGGAGGAATCCACCGACGACCAGGCCGATCTCCGGTGGTGGAGGGTAGGGGTAGCCGAGGAGGGACTCCCCGTACGTCGGCAGGAGTGACTCGATGCGCGGGTAGGGACTGAGCGCAAGAGCCACGCCCATGCCGAACGCCGAGGCGATGAGGATGATCTCGACCGCCAATACCTTGAGGAACGTCATTCGACGGGGATCGGTCGTGAGCTGCGGGAGCAGGCGACGGCGAATCACGGCAGCGATGATCACGAGGACGACGAGCACGGCGATCTTCGCGCTGGTGACGATGCCGTAGTCGGTCGTGAGAAGTTGATCGGGTGTGTCCAGACGGGTGTACGCGTTGGCCGCGCCGGTCGCTGCGAGCAGGATCACGGCGATGAGTGCGGTAACACCGAACCGCTTGGCCGCTGTCGCAAGCTCACCGGGCTTGTCGTAGCCACGGTCACGACGTAGGCCGTGATAGGCCAGCGCAATGAGTCCGCCGATCCATACGGTGGCAGCGATCGCGTGGACGATGCCGGCGCTGATGGCGAGCGCGTGATCACCCAGACCGGATCCGTGACCGGCGATGGCGGGCAGAGACATCGCGCCGACGGCGAGGACGAGCCACAGCGCGGACACGGCGAGTGATGACGTGAACAGCGCGCCGACGCTGATGATCGCGGCGATGAGGGCCATGACCGCGAGCGCTCGAGTATTAGGGATCTCCCACGCGTAGGTCGCGGCGACCTCGGGACTCAGGGCGCGCGTGATGGGGACACCGAGGATCTCGGCGAGTTGGAAGAACATCTGCGCGAGGGCGAGCAATGCCCAGACGCCTGCGGTGGCCATGGCCCGGACGAGGTCAGCGCGACCGGAGGGGGACACGACACCGTCGCGGCCATGCGGATTGAGGAAGGCTGCGGCGAGAAGCCAACCAGCGGTGAGGGCACCGGCGAGATCGGTGAGCACTCGCAGCACGGGCAGGCCCCACCCAACGATGGGACCGGGGTCGGGCAGACCCGGGACGGCTGGCTCGTAGGCGCCGCCGGCGACCACGAGTCCGACCGCTGCGGCGAGCAGTGCAACGACGGCAGCCGTGGCCGCGAGCAGCGCGAAGCGGGGGCTCGTGGTGGTGCCGGTTGTGCGCGCGGCGGTCGATGTGCTCACGACGAGCGGCTGCGCAGGACGACGCCGACGACGGCAATGAGTGCGAGTACGGCGACGGCGATGCCGGCGACGACCCAGCCGCCGTTGCTCGACGTTGATGCGGCCGGCGTCGTTGCTGTGTCGGACGCGGACGCGGACACGGACGGCGACGCCTCAACCGAGGACTCGGCGATCGGCTCGGGTGTGGGTGCGGCCGTGGGCTCACTGGAGGTCGGTTCCGGCGTTGGTGACGGTACGGGAGCGGGGTCGGCGTCGTACGTGAAGAGAATCCCGCCGTTGACCGGATGGCCATCCTGCGAGACGACGCGGTACTGCACGTCCCAGGTGCCGGGGCCGGCACCACCCGGCCACGACACGGTGGCAACAGGCCCTTCAACACCGGTGACGATGAGGTCCTCCGATGTCCCGTCGGGGGACAGGGCGATGAAGCGGACGAAGTCCGGCATCAGTGGCTCGCTGAAGGTGAAGACCAGCTCGGTCGGGGCCTCGGCCAGGACCGCCCCGTCCTCGGGGATCGTGGAAACCAGGTCCGAGTGGGCCGATGCCAGACCCGGAGACCCGACTAATGCCGCGAGTGCGAGTACGAGAACGGCGGCCAAACGCTTCACGATTCGAGGGTACGCCGTCTGCGAGAGGGACGCTGAGTCCACCACCAGCCGATGGGCTCGGCGAAGCGGGCGAGCACGGGGCCGGCCGTTGCCGTGATGAGCACGTAGGCGGCGACCAGGGCGAGGAAGTTGCTCGGCAGGGCGAGGCTGACGGCGACCAGACCGGTGATCACGACACTGAACTCGCCTCGTGCGGCAAGGAGGGCTCCGGCACGCATCGCGCCCATCGGCGTACCCGAGACCGTGCGCGCAGCGAACCAGCCGGTGAGGAACTTGGTGCCGATGGTGACGGCGGCGAGCAGGATCGCCGGCAGGATCATCGCGGGGAGTTCGCCGGGATCGACCGAGATGCCGAAGTAGGCGAAGAAGACCGCGGCGAGGACGTCACGCAGCGGGTCGAGGCGACGACGTGCGAGTTCGGCCACCTCACCGGTGAGCAGCAGGCCGACAAGGAAGGCCGCGACAGCGGGTGAGAAGTCGACGAGGCCGGCGAATCCTGCGGCGGCAATCGCGGCCCCGAAGACGAGCAGCAGCAGCCCGACCGGATCGCGGGGACTCAGCAGATGGTGGAAGCGCACCGATCCCTTGACGGCAATGACGAGTACGGCGGCCACGACGGCCAGGGCAACTCCGACGCTGATCAACCCGGTCACCAGCCCGGTGCCGGTCAGGACGACGGTGAGGATCGGCAGATAGGGCGCCATGACGAGGTCCTCGATGACGAGGACGCTCACGACCGGTGCCGTCTCGGGATTGCGTCGCCAGCGCAGATCGCGCAGGACCTGGCTGACGATGCCCGAGGAGGAGATGTAGGTGACACCGCCGAGGGCGAGCGCACCGACCCAGCCCCAGCCGAGAACGAGTGCCAGGAGGGCTCCGGGGATGGCGTTCAGCAGCAGGTCCAGTGCTCCGGTCTTGGACTGCTGGCGCGCCGTACGGACGAGCTCGGAGCCGGAGTACTCCAGTCCGAGCAGGAGGAGTAGGAGGACGACGCCGAGTTCGGCGATGGTCTGAACGAAGGTGTCGCTGGCCGGGATGCCGACGATGCCGCCGTCGCCGAAAAACAGGCCGGCGATGAGGTAGAGCGGGACTGGGGAGATCGACAGTTTGTGCGCGATGCGCGCGAGCAGGCCCAGTCCGACCAGGAGGAGGCCGAACTCCAAGAACAGGGTGGTGATCCCCTCGGTCGCACCCGCCATCGGCATAGGTCGATCCTGACATGTCCACAAAAACGAGGGCCCGTGAACCAGGTCAGTTCACGGGCCCTCGTCAGATTGAGCGGTTGTCTAGAACACGTCCTCCGGCAGCGACATGATCGCGTCGTCAGTGGTCTCCATGACCACGCGCTCGGCGGCGAGCAGCGGCAGCCGGTTCTGCGCGAACCACTGGGCGGTCGCAATCTTGCCCTCGTAGAACGCGCGGTCGCGATCGGCGGCGCCCGCCTCGAGGGCAGCCTGCGCCACCTCGGCCTGACGCAGCAGCAGCCAGCCGATCACCAGATCACCGGTCGCCATGAGCAGGCGCGTGGTGTTCAGGCCGACCTTGTAGATCTCCGCCGGGTTCTGCTGGGACGCCATCGCCCACTGGCCGAGTGCGCCGACCATGCCCTGGACGTCTTCGAGGGCCTTGCCGAGGATCTCTCGCTCGGCGGCGAGCTGGCCGTTGCCGGTGTCGCCCTTGACGGTCTCGGTGATCTGCGCGGCAAGGTAGAAGATCGCCTTGAACTGATCGCGAACCATCTTGCGGAAGAAGAAATCCAGACCCTGGATCGCCGTGGTGCCCTCGTACAGGGTGTCGATCTTGGCGTCGCGGATGTACTGCTCGATCGGGTAGTCCTGCAGGTAGCCCGAACCACCGAGGGTCTGCAGGCTCGTCGCGAGAAGTTCGTAGGAACGCTCTGAGCCAACGCCCTTGACGATCGGGAGCAGCAGATCGTTCATCCGCTCGGCCATGTCGAGATCGATGCCTTCTACGCCGGCCTGCGCCATCATGATCTGGTCCTGCCACTGCGCGGTGTAGTGCACCAGCGCGCGCATGCCCTCGGCATACGCCTTCTGCAGCATGAGCGAACGACGTACGTCGGGGTGATGCATGATCGTCACGCGCGGAGCGGACTTGTCGAGCATCTGCGTGAGGTCCGCGCCCTGAACGCGTGTCTTGGCGTAGTCGAGGGCGGCGAGGTAGCCGGCCGACAACTGCGCGATGGCCTTGGTGCCCACCATCATGCGCGCGTACTCGATCACCATGAACATCTGCGCGATGCCGTCATGCACGTCGCCGACGAGCCAACCGATGGCCGGCTCCTTCTCGCCGAAGGTGAGCTCGCAGGTGGTGGACGCCTTGAGGCCCATCTTCTTCTCGACGTTCGTGACGTAGACGCCGTTGCGCTCGCCGATCTCACCGGTCTCGAGGTCGACGTGGAACTTCGGGACGAGGAAGAGGGACAGGCCCTTGGTGCCGGGACCGCCAACGCCCTCGACGCCGACGGGACGGGCGAGGACGAGATGGACGATGTTGTCGGCCATGTCGTGCTCGGCGGAGGTGATGAAGCGCTTCACGCCTTCGATGCGCCAGGTGCCGTCTTCATTGGCAAAGGCCTTGGTCCGGCCAGCGCCGACATCGCTACCGGCGTCCGGCTCGGTGAGCACCATGGTGGCGCCCCACTGGTTGTCGATCATGAGTTCGGCCCAGCGCTTCTGGTCGGCGTTGCCGACGCGGTCGAGGATCGAGGCAAAGCCGGGACCGGACATGTACATGAAAGCGGCGGGGTTCGCGCCGAGGAACATCTCGGCGGCAGCCCAGCGCAGCGACGGTGAGGATCCGGCGCCCCCGAGGTGCTCGGGCAGGTCCAAGCGCCACCACTCCGAATCCATGAGCGCACGGAAGGACTTGGCGAAGTCCTCGGGCATCGTGACGGAGGACGTCGCGGGATCGTAGACCGGCGGATTGCGGTCAGCGGACAGGTAGGACTCGGCGAGCGGGCCGACCGACAGGCGCTCGATCTCGCCAAGGGCGTCGCGCGCGGTCTGCGGATCCATGTCCGCGAAGGGCCCGGTCCCGAGCCGGTCCTCGGCCCCGAAGACCTCGAAGAGGTTGAACTCGATGTCTCGCAGATTGGCTCGGTAGTGCGACATGGCGTCTCCTGTGGGTGGGTGCACGTGTTACTCGCCGGTGTTACCGGTCAGTAACTCCATACTCCTACCGATCGGTAACTTATGCAAGAGATAGTCCATCCCTTTCGCGAGTGCGCAGTTGCGAACGAGATTTGTCCGAATTAGGCGTCCGTATGTGCGCACTCGGGTGAGGGGTAGACCCAAGGCGACTAGCGTGTGCCCCGTGAGTGCCCCCTGGACCGACTCGGTGACCCCGGTTCCCCCACCCCCGGAGTCCGTCCCCCACGTGCGCGACCTCGTGTACGCCGGGGTCGTGACCGGCGCCTGGGCTGGCCTGCTGTCGCTCGTCGTCTATGTCCTGGGCCGCATCTTGGGCGTTCCCTTCGAGATGTTCCGGCCCGGAAGCGACACCCTCGAGGTGGTGCCGTGGATCTTCGTCCTCATCGTCCCGATCGTTGCCGCGGTGGGTGGTGCGCTGCTGGCCTCCCTAGCCCTCGGTCATCGGCACGCCCGACGCCTGGTGTTCTGGGCCGGCACCCTCATTGCCCTGCTGTCGTGCGCGAGTCCGCTCATCCAGCCGGACGAGGTCATCTGGTCCTCTCGGATCTGGATGCTCGTCCCGCACCTGATCACGTGGATCCTGGTGGTCCCGCAGATCGCCCGCATCGTCGGCGACTCCGAGCCCGGCATGTTTGTCGCCCGTGCCCTCTAGCGCACACTCGGCGAATGAACTGACGCGCAGTTACGTGGAATTAGCCGCTCGGGCCGCTACGGTTTTGCCATGGCCACCCCCCGCGTTCGCCCCAGCCAAGTCACCATCGTCGTCGTACTGCTGTGGATCGGCTTCGCGCTGACCCTCATCGGCAGTATCGCCACCATCATCGCGGGCACCGCGATCGCGGCGAGCGATCCCGATGCCGTCGCGGAGCGACTGAAGGAACTCGACCTCCCCGAGGCGTGGAACACCACGGCGGGGCCGATCACCATCGTGGCCGGTGTCGCGATCATGATCATCGCGGTGATCTACGCGATCTTTGCCGTGGCCATCTCGCGCGGAAGCAACGTAGCCCGCGTACTCATCACGATCATCGTCGCGCTCCGCTTGATCGGCGGCCTGGTCTTCATCATCACCAGTTGGGGCACCGCGTCGTTCATGTTCGGTGTGTTCTTGTCGATGGCGCTGGACATCATCATCCTGCTGCTGCTGTTCAACAGCGCCGCCAACGAGTTCTTCACCGACGAGGTCGAACCCCGGTAGTTATTTATTCGTCTTCTTTGCAGTTACCGTGATTTTGTGGGCGATTTGCCCGCGGTAACTGCAAAGAAGGTGATTAGTCGACCCAGCCGAGGCGCTTGGCGAGTGCCTCGCGACGGTCCTCGAACCGGTTGGCCTGGACCTCAAGACCGGTCAGGAACGCCGCCAGCTCCTCGCGAGCCTCCTCGCCGGCTGGTCCGAAGTCCGTGCGATCGAAGACCTTCCAGTACCGAAGTACCGGCATAACGACGTCATCAATGTGCTGGCGCAGGTCGTAGATGCCCGCGACGGCGATCTCCATCGCCTTGCGACCGAAGCCTTCGATGCTGTGACCGGGCATCGCGAAGTCGCGCACGATGTCGGTGACGGCGCGCATGGTCTC
>CAYGMM010000003.1:0-10199 GCA_964351035.1 uncultured Actinomyces sp. | reverse complement strand
TCGTACGCCGCATTGATGACGTTGCGGTAGAAGATCATGTGCAGGTTCTCGTCAAGCGATATGCGCTGCATCATTTGATCGCAGATCGGATCGTTCGACGCGATACCGGTGTTGCGATGTGACAGACGTGTCGCGAGTTCCTGGAATGACACATAGGCAATGCCGGAGAGAATTCCTGGGTGAATGGGCTGGAAGCCCTCCTCCATGTGGGTCATGCGCATGTTCTCCACCGCGACCGGATCTACCGTGCGGGTGACGACGAGGTAGTCACGGATGGCGATGGCGTGCCGGGCCTCTTCCGCGGTCCACCGGTCCAGCCACGTCCCCCAGGCACCGTGTCCGGTCGACACCGTTGCGATCGCGGTGTGATAACTCGGCAGGTTGTCCTCGGTCAGTAGATTGACAATCAGGCTGGTACGCGCGGCCTCACTGAGGCGCTGCTGCTCCGGTGACCAGTCCTCGCCGCCGAGGAGCGCGAAATTGCGGCCCTCATCCCACGGGATGTAGTCGTGTGGGTACCACGGCTTCGCGATGCTGATGTGGCGCTCGGTCTCCGCGGCTACCACCGGCTCCAACTCGGCGATGACGCGGCGATCGACGGACTCATCCAGGGCGGTCATGCCCCTACTCTCCCACGCGAGAGGACCTAGTGGAATCGCGCGCCGGAGCTCCCTATGGGACTGTGCTCTCATGGCAAGCCCCGAATCTGCGGAAACTCCGGCCATCACGGACCGGTACCCCGTGCCATGGTCAGCACGCTCGCCGCAGCGGTACGTCTTTGCCGTCATCGCGGTTGTTCTCGGTATCGCGGTCGTTCTTGCGGCCCTGGCCTACATCCGCGCAGGTGAGGGCGGCGTCGTGCCCTTCCTCATGATCACCGTGGGACCGGTGCTCTCCGTGATCTACGTGTACTACTTCGGCTTTCGCTCGTTCGGCGATGACTCCGACGAGGAGTAGCGGAGCCAAGCCTGGCTAGGCCGTAGTTCTAGCCGGGACCGACGGGGTGGTTGTTTTCGGGATGAAGAACGCGGCGATGGCCGCGAGCACCGCGAGTACGCCGGCGAGGTACCAGGCGGTGGCATAGTCCCCGGCCGTATCCCGGATGGCACCACTGACCGCCGCGGCCACAGCGGCGCCGATCATGTGCGCGGCAAAGACCCAGCCGAAGACGATCGGGCCCCGCTCGGGTCCATAGATCCGACCACACAGGATCGCCGTCGGCGGCACGGTCGCCACCCAGTCGAGTCCGAACAGGATCATGATGACAACGATCGGGGGATCGATGTTGGGCCCGAGCAGCAGCGGCAATCCGATGAGCGCCACGGCGCGAAGGCCGTAGTAGATCCCCAGGAGTACGCGCGGATCGAACCGATCGGTCAGCCAACCCGAACCGATGGTGCCGATGAGATCAAAGATGCCGACGATGGCAAGCAGTCCGGCGGCCATGGTGGCGCCCATGCCATGGTCGTGCGCTGAGGGGATGAAGTGCGTGCTGACAATGCCGTTGGTCGTCCATCCGCAGACGAAGAAGGTGCCCGCGAGCAACCAGAAGGCGCGCGTGCGCACCCCCACCAGCAGCCCATCGATCGCGGTACGCGCCGCGGCCCAACCGCTGTGTGTGGCGTTTCGCTCGGTCTCCTGCGGGGTCGCATCCGGATCGGCGCCGTACGGACGAACGCCGACATCCGCCGGGCGATCGGCCAGGATCAACCAGACGAAAGGGATGAGCATCGCCGCGAGAACGGCGATCGTGATGGACGCGTAGCGCCAGCCGAATACCTCGATCGTGCGGGAGATGATCGGCAGGAAGACGAGTTGGCCGGTGGCCCAAGCAGCGCCGAAGATGCCGATGACGAGGCCGCGGCGCTTGACGAACCAGCGATTGGCGACCAGCGCGCCGAACACCAACGCCGTCGCGCCGACACCGAGACCAACGAAGAGGCCCCACAGCAGCACCAGTTGCCAGGACTGTGACATGACGAGGGTGAGTCCGGTACCCAGGGAGATGAGTGCGAGTGCTCCGACAACCACCTGGCGTACGCCGAATCGCTCCATGAAGGCGGCCGCGAACGGCGCGGTAACCCCGTACAGCACCAGATTGACCGAGACAGCGAGCGAGATGGCGGAGCGACTCCAGCCGAACTCGTCCTCAAACGGCACCACCATGAGGCCCATGGAGGAACGGAAGGCGGCGGACGCGAGAAGGACCCAGAAGGTGACGATGGCAACGAGCCACGCGGGGTGGATCCTGCGCTGGCCGGTCACTCCGTCACCCTAGTCACGGCGTGAAGAAGCGGTCAGCCATGGCACAGTGCCGACATGGCCACCGATCTCGACCCGCAGATCGCCGCCTGGTTGCGCGCCTATCCGGCGCCACACGTTGATCCCTACGACGTACCGGCCGTGCGCGCACTGGCCGCTCAATACATGGCCGACCGCGGTGGTCCGGCACCCCGCTGGCCCCGCGCGGACGTGACGTTGACATCGGCGCAGGTGGGCGGTGTGGACGTCCTGGTCTGGTCCCCGGTCGAAGTGACGACCTCACCCGTAGTTGTCGCCCTGCACGGTGGAGCCTTCGTCGTCGGCAGTGCCCTCGGGGCGGAGCGCATTGCGATGCCACTGGCCGCGGACCATGGCATCGTCACGGTGAGTGTCGAGTACCGCCTCGCACCCGAGCATCGATTCCCCGCCGCACTCGACGACGTCATCGCGGTGCTGACCCACCTTGATGAGATAGCTCAAGCTGATCCCACTCGCGTTGCTGTCCACGGGAGCAGTGCGGGCGGCGCGCTTGCGGCCGCCGCGGCGCTCTGGGCTCGCGATCACGACACCCCCTTGTTGCTGCAGTCGCTCACCTGCCCGGCCCTCGATCACCGCGCGCCTATGGATGTCGATCCGCAGCACTCCATGGCGGGGTACTCGCCGACGCTGAGCCGCACGGAGGTAGCCGCCATGTGGCAGCACTACCTGGGAGCATCACCACCCACGCCGTACGCCGTACCCGCGCTCGCCGTCGACCTGACGGGACTGGCCCCGGCCCACATCACCGTCGCGGAGTACGACGTGCTTCGTGATGAGGCACTCGCCTACGCCGAGCGCATGAGCGTCGCCGGCGTACCGGTCGATGTCGATCTGGTCCCAGGCACGGTGCACGGGTTCGACGGACTGCTCGCGGAGTCGGATGTGGCGACGCGGGCCATCGATCGTCAGGTCACGGCGCTCGCACGAGCTCTGCAAGGCGACGGGGAAGCGTCAGGCCGGTGAAGGACTCGGGGTCGGGATCAAGGTCGTCGGGCACGACTGGCGGAAGAACGCTTCCACCGCGGCCACACTCCCGGTGAAGTCGGCGGTACCGAACTCCTGACGAGCTTCCTCCGCGACCGGCAGCAGATCACCGTTACCACTGACGACGTCTCGGACGCGTTCGGCGAAGGACTGTGAGGTCGTGACGAAGGACTGCGCCTCCGGGGGAACACCGGGCAACTGATCGATGATGGTGCGCGCGGACAGGCCGAACGTTGGGGCGACGGCGCCGGCAGTCTGCGCATCGTCGGCCTCGAGTGCGGTCAGCAGCGCACTGAAGGATTCCGAGTAGTCGGCGATGGCCTGCGCGGCGGCAGGGCAATCGATGGTGATGTTGTCCGCCGGTGACAGCGTCGAACTCTGACTGCCGCACCCGGTGAGACCGAGTGCCGCAGCCGCAAGCCCGGCCACCCACCACTTCATCTATTCAGCCTAGGTGGCAGACCCTATCGTGGCGACATGAGTGCCCCGTCATTCCTCACGCTGGCCGATGGCACACGCCTCGACTACTTCCTCGCCGATCTCGGCGACGACCTGCTGATCTACCACCACGGCACCCCCGCGGCCGGGCCTATCGGGTCCGACCTCCTCGCGGCGGCGGCTCATCACGGCTTCACCATCGCTGAGCTTGTGCGGCCCGGATATGGCGAATCGACCCGACAGCCGGGACGCACGGTGGCTGATGTCGTGCCACTTGCCGCACAGTTGGCCGATCACCTCGGAGCCGAGCGTTTTGTCACCCTCGGCTGGTCCGGTGGTGGCCCCCACGCACTCGCGACCGCTGCACTGATGCCCGATCGATGTGCCGGCGCACTGTGCCTGGCCGGTGTCGCCCCGTACGGCGTACCGGAGTTGGACTTCCTCGCCGGCATGGGCGAGGACAACATTGCGGAGTTCGGAGCGGCGCTGCGCGGTGCCGCTGATCTCGAAGCCTTCCTCGCGGCCGCGGCGGCCGATCTGCACCAGGTCACCGGCGAGCAGGTCGTCGATGCGATGCGGAGCCTGCTGCCACCGGTCGATCAGGAGTACCTCACCGGGGAGCAGGGCGAGGAGATGGCGGCTGAGTTGCGCTGGTCGGTCGCCCAGGGGATCTGGGGCTGGTTCGACGATGACATGGCGTTCTGCCAGCCGTGGGGGTTCGAACTGGACCAGATTCGCGTGCCGACCCAGGTGTGGCAGGGCAGCGAGGACCTCATGGTGCCGTTTGCCCACGGTGAGTGGCTGGTGGAGGCGATCCCCGATGCCTTGCCCGCCCTGCGGCAGGGCCACGGGCACCTCTCGGTGTCCACGCTCGCCTTCAGCGAGGGCATGCGGCGGTTGCGCGACGATCTTGGGACCTAGCGGACATATTAGGTTTCGCGCATATCCCTTCCCCGGGGTACGGCGACGGTCCTAGGGTCGGCGTAGTGGGTCGCGCCTGCGGCCACATGATGAAGGAGTTCACGTGTCCGAGATGCCGCCGCCCCCGCCACCGCCCTCGATGCCGGCCGGGCAGCCCGCTAGCAGCAAGCCGCCCCAGGACTACATGACGCTGTCCATCGTTGCGACGGTGCTTGGCGTCATCACGTGCACATGCATCCCGCTGATCACCGGCATTATCGCCATCGTGTTCTCGAACAAGGCACGCCAGGCGTGGGCCGCGGGGGATGTGAACGGCTACCAGAGCGCCTTGAGCACGGCGAAGATCCTGATGATCATCAGCTTCGCGGTGATCGCGCTGGGCATCGTCCTCAACATCATCCTGTTGGCGACGGGCAACTTCTACTACGACTTCAGCACGAACTGATCCACGCTGCCGGCTGACCGGCACCTGATCGCATACGCCGACCCGCTGGCGCCGCCCTCCCCCCGGGCAGAGCGCTAGCGGGTCGGCGTACGCATGTCGGGGCCCTCGATTCGCACGACGGACCAGAGCCCGGCACGATAGGGCGGTGCCTGCCGCCATTGAGACCGACGTCCTCGTCGTGGGGGCTGGGCCCGCCGGCTCGGCCGCCGCGGCCTGGTCCGCGCGCGCTGGGATCGACACGCTCCTGATGGACGCCGAAACCTTCCCGCGGGACAAGCCGTGCGGCGACGGGCTGACCCCCCGGGCGGTCGCCGAACTCGACGCCCTCGGACTGTCCCCCTGGCTTGCCGACCGTCCCCGCAACCGCGGCCTGCGGGCGGCTGGCTTCGGTCAGTTGCTCTACCTGCCGTGGCCGGGGGGCACCCTGCCCGACCACGGCAGCGCCGCACCCCGCCTGGCTCTCGACGCCGCCATTCGCCAAGTGGCGGTCGATGCCGGTGCGCGCACGCTGGAGTCCGCGCGTGCCCGTGGAGTTGAGCGGGATGCGGCCGGCCGGGTCACCGCGGTGAGCGCCACGACTCCCGACGGTCCGCTCACGATCACCTGCCGTCGACTTGTCGTTGCCGATGGTGCGCGGTCACAACTCGGCCGCATTCTGGGGCGTGAGTGGCATCGGGATACGGCGTACGGCGTTGCCGCACGTGGCTACATCGCCTCCGAGCGCAGCGACGACGAGTGGATCTCCTCGCACCTCGAACTGCGTGGCACCGACGATCGAATCCTCAGCGGCTACGGCTGGATCTTCCCGCTCGGTGACGGCGAGGTGAATATCGGCGTCGGCACGCTGGCCATGGCCAAGCGCCCAGCGGATATCAACCTGCGCGCCCTACTCGATCACTACGCCAACTCCCAGCGCGATGAATGGCAGCTCAAGGGTGATGTCCGGGCCCCGTGGTCAGCGCTGCTGCCGATGGGTGGCGCGGTGAGTGGTGTGGCTGGACCGAACTGGATGCTCGTGGGAGATGCGGCCGGCTGTGTGAATCCGCTCAATGGCGAGGGCATCGACTACGGCTTGGAGACCGGTCATCTGGCGGCTCAGGTGCTCGCCAGCCGAGCAGCCGACTACGACCTGACGACGATCTGGCCGGGGCTGCTTGCCGAGCGCTATGGCGAGGCGTTCTCCATTGCCCGCCGTCTCGCCGGAATCTTCACCGTGCCGGGTCTGCTGCCCAAACTCGGACCCATCGGCATGCGGTCGACCTGGCTGATGACCATCGCCCTGCGCGTGATGGGCAACCTGGTCACCCCCGAGGACCGCGACGCCACGGCCCGCGTCTGGCGTGCCGCGGGCCGCGCATCGATCCAACTCGACGACCGCCCCCCATTTAGTTGATCCACCTTCTTTGCAGTTACCGCGGGCAAATCGCCCACAAAACCGCGGCAAGTGCAAGGACGACGAATAGGGGCGGTCGTAGGGTGGGTAGATGAGCGAGCCGACGCACGCACTCCTGCCGGACCGGGTCGGTCTGCTCGTCCGACTCACCGCCAATCCGGGCATGCGCCCGGCCCTCCTCGATGCCCTCAACCGCTACGCCGACGGCCTCGGTGAGGAGCCCGGCACCGAGATGTACGTCGTCCACACCGATCCGGACGACGAGAACATCGTGTGGCTCTACGAGATCTTCACAGACGACGAGGCCCAGCGCGCCCACCAGGGAGCCGACGGCTTCGCCGCACTGATGGCTGAGATTCCCGATCTGCTCGGTGGACCGCCCGCCGTCCTGCGCCTAGCTCCGTTGCGCATGTCACTGCAGGAGCAGGTGCTGCGTGACGACCTCATCCTCTAGCGGGAGACTTGTGGCATGAAGCGCATCAGCACCGAGCAGCTCGGCCACATCCTCGCTGATCTCCCGTCAAATCCACGCGTGGTCGCCTCGGGCAACTTCGCGACGCCGCACACCCTGCTGCGGGTGCTCGATGAGCAGGTCCCCGAGTACCGCCTGCACATGCTCAATGCGCAGAAGGGGATTCCCGACCGCGAGGGCATCACCTACGAGACGTGCTTCGTCGGCCCGGGCATGCGGCGCTCGCCGCGACTGAACTACGTCCCGAGCCGACTGAGCCTGGTCCCTGCGCTCTACCGGGACGTCCTACGCCCCGACGCCGTCCTGCTGCACACCTCGGCCCCGCGCTTCGACACCGTGAGTCTGGGCATCGAGGTTAACGTCCTCCCCGCCGCGATCGAAGTAGCGCGTGAGTACGGCGCCCCGGTGATCGTGCAGGCCAACCCGAACATGCCCTACACCTACGGCGATGCGCAGATCTACGACCACGAGATCGATTACCTCGTCGAGGTCGACGAGCCGGTGGCCACGCACACCATCACCGACCCTTCCCCGGTGCATCGCGAGATCGGTGAGCGCATCGCCAAGCTCATCGCCGACGGATCCACTCTGCAACTCGGCATCGGCGGGGTGCCCGACGCGGTGCTCCAGCGTCTCGGTGATCGCAAGGGCCTGCGCATCTGGACCGAGATGTTCTCCGACGGGGTCCTCGCCCTCGATCGCGCCGGCAACCTTGATCCCGACGTACCGCTGACGGCATCGTTCCTCTTCGGTAGTCAGGACCTCTACGACTTCGTCAACCGCAACCGTCGCGTGCGCATGTTGCGCACCGAGACGACCAATGACCCCGGTCGCATCGCACGACAGCGGCAACTCACGAGCATCAATGGCGCGTTGCAGGTCGACCTCTTCGACCAGGCCAACGCGAGTCGCATCAAGGGCTGCATCTTCAGCGGCATCGGTGGGTCCGCGGACTTCGTCGTCGGCGCCCTGCACTCGCGCGGCGGCGCAAGCTTCATGGCACTGCCGTCCTGGCATCCCAAGGCCGACGTCTCGACGATCGTTCCGCGTCTGGAGGAGCCGGTGACGACGGTGCAGCACAGCTACGTGGCAACCGAGCAGGGCATCGCTCCGGTCGTGGGGCTCAGCCAGTCCGAGCAGGCGCGCTCCATCATCGACGGCGCCGCGCATCCGGATGCCCGCGACATGCTGCGGGAGGCCGCGGCCCAGATGGGTCTGGTCTAGGCGGTGCCGGAACTGCCGGAGGTCGAGGCTCTCGCGCATCATCTGCGCGCACGACTGGTCGGCAACCGCATCGCCCGCGTCGACCTGGCGTCGCTATCGGCGCTGAAGACCTTCGATCCACCGCTGCATGCGCTGGAGGGCCGACTGATATCCGGGGTCGGCCGTCGCGGCAAGTTCCTGCTCATCGAGTGCGACGACACTGCGCTCGTCGTGCACTTCGCCCGCGCCGGCTGGTTGCAGTGGCGCGACGAGTTGCCCGACACGCCCGCCAAGCCGGGCAAGGGTCCGCTGGCGCTGCGCGTGGGCGTCGTGACTCCCGACGGCGAGCCGGCCGGTGGCTTCGACATCACCGAGGCGGGCACGACCAAAGGCCTTGCCCTGTACGTCGTCGCCGAGATCGCCGACGTGCCCGGCATTGAGCGACTCGGTCCCGATGCGTTGGAGATCGACGTTCACCAACTGACCGCGATCTTGCACGCGCACGAACGCAACCAGATCAAGAACCTGCTGCGGGAGCAGTCGGTGCTCGCGGGCATCGGTAACGCCTACAGCGATGAGATCCTGCACGTCGCGCGGATGTCGCCGTTCGCGCCGGCCGGGAGTGTGGATGCCGCGACGCTGCATGACGCGATGGTGTCGGTGCTTACCGAGGCGCGCGACCGCGCGATTACCGCCGATGTCTCTCGGCTGAAGTCCGAGAAGCGCGAGGGCCTACGCGTGCACGGTCGCGCGGGTCAGTCCTGTCCGGTGTGTGGTGACACGATCGGCACGGTGTCGTTCTCCGGTCGTTCGCTGGAGTACTGCCCCACCTGTCAGACAGGCGGCAAGACGCTCGCCGACCGGCGCATGTCGCGCTTATTGAAATAGGCGTCAGATAGATCGACGAGGCGAATGGCTCTTGTCACATTCCCTAGGATGGCCAGATGCGTTATCTCGTGACGGGGGGTGCGGGGTTCATCGGCTCGCATTTCGTCCGCAGCCTGCTCGACGGCTCCCTCGGCGTGGAGGCCTCTCGCGTGCACGTGCTGGACAAGCTGACCTACGCCGGCAATCTCGCCAATCTCGCACCCATTGTCGACGACCCGCGCTACTCCTTCGTCCAGGGCGATATCGCCGATGGTGAGTTGCTCGATGAGGTCGTCCCGGGGCATGACGTCGTCGTCAACTTCGCCGCCGAGACCCACGTCGACCGATCCATCTCCGGCCCCCAGGACTTCATCCTCACCAACGTCGTCGGCACCCAGGCGGTGCTCGACGCCTGTCGACGCCATGAGATCCCGCGGATCGTGCACATCGGCACCGACGAGGTCTACGGCTCCATCGACGAGGGTTCATGGACCGAGGACTCACCGCTGCTGCCCAACTCCCCGTACGCCGCGTCGAAGGCGTCCGGTGAGTTGCTGGCCCGCGCGTACCACCGCACTTACGGCATGCCCGTGTCGACGACGCGGTGCTCCAACAACTACGGGCCGTACCAGTTCCCGGAGAAGGTGATCCCGCTCTTCGTCACGAACCTCATCGACGAGCGCAAGGTTCCGTTGTACGGCGACGGTCTCAACGTGCGTGATTGGCTGCATGTCGACGACCACTGCCGCGGCATCCAGATCGTCATCGAGCAGGGCGAGCCGGGGGCGTCGTACAACATCGGTGGCGGGGTCGAACTCACCAACCGCGAACTGACAGCGGTCATCCTCGAGCACATGGGGCGCTCGTGGGATGACTGGGTCGAGCCGGTCGCCGATCGGCTCGGTCACGACCGTCGCTACAGCGTCGATGATGCCCGCATCCGGGCTCTCGGGTATTCACCAAGTCGTCACTTTGGCGAGGCGATTGATGAGACCATCCGCTGGTATCGGGACAACGAGTCCTGGTGGAGGCCCCTGAAGGGATAGCGATGAGTCTGCCGGTCGGGGAGCGCACCTTCTTCGGCCAGCCGCGCGCCCTTGCCACGCTGTTCTTCACCGAGATGTGGGAGCGGTTCTCCTACTACGGCATGCGGGCCCTGCTCGTGCTGTACCTGA
>CAYGMM010000002.1:0-44722 GCA_964351035.1 uncultured Actinomyces sp. | reverse complement strand
CAGGGCGCCGAGGTTCTCGAGCTTGTCAGCGAGCTCGATCTCCTTGGCGACGGTGACGCCGTCCTTGGTCACGGTGGGGCCGCCAAACTTCTTCTCGAGCACGACGTTGCGGCCCTTGGGGCCGAGGGTCACCTTGACGGCGTCGGCGAGGACATTCATGCCCCGCTCGAGCGACCGACGGGCCTCTTCATCGAATGCAATGATCTTTGCCATGGGGTGGAGTTCCTCCCAGGAACAACGTGAGGAGGGGTGAGCCTCCTGCGGGGGCGACCGATGCCCGCGACGGACGGGGCCGCATCCGAACGGTCCCTCATCGGTCAGGTCTGTCACTCGAGGTCGTCGAGTGCTAACACAGTTTTAGCACTCTCCCCCTGAGAGTGCAAACCGATCGGACTCGTTCCCCGGCAGATCGGCAAGGACGGCACACTGTCTGCGTGCACCCCGTCGCCCGCTCCTGGCTCGCCCAGCGTACGAGCGCGGCCCGCGAATGGCCTGCCGCCTCGGTCGCGGCCACCAAGGGACCGGCGCGCGTCGCGGTGGTCATCCCGGCCCGGGACGAGGAGGCGACCGTGGGTCGCCTGGTGCGCCAGATCCGCGACCAGGTGATGACGGGGGCACACCCGCTCGTCGACGACCTCCTCGTGGTCGACTCCGACAGCACAGACGGCACCGCCCGCATCGCACGGTCGGCCGGCGCCAGGGTCCTCGCCACGAGCGAGATCTGGCCCCACCTGCCCAGCGTGCCCGGCAAGGGGGAGGCCATGTGGCGCGGCGTGGCGGCCACGGATGCCGACGTGATCGTCTTCCTCGACGCCGATCTGGAGTCCTTCGAGCCAGCGCACATCGCGGCGCTGCTCGGCCCACTCTTCGCCAACCCGGAGGTTGACCTCGTCAAAGCGGCCTACGCCCGTGATCTGGCCGGTGTGCCGCAGGCCGGGGGTCGTGTCACCGAACTCGTCGCGCGGCCGCTGATCAACCTGCACTGGCCCGAACTCGCCGGGGTCGTGCAACCGCTCGCGGGCGAGTACGCCGTGCGGCGCTGCCTCTTCGAATCCCTCCCGATCCCCTGTGGCTACGGCGTAGAGATCGGACTGCTCCTGGACACGCTGCGCCTGCGCGGCGTGAACGCCATCGCCCAGGTGGATCTCGGCGAACGCCGGCATCGGCACCACGGCGAGGACTACCTCGGACGCATGGCCGCCGAGATCTGGCAGACCGCCCTGGCCCGGCTCGACACCCCACTGCGGGCGGAGCGGGGCGATCAGGACGGCAGCATCGTGCAGTTCATCCGGCAGGGGTCAGCCCTGGTGCCCGTCGAGCACGACGTCGAGGCGCTTGAGCGACCGCCGCTGGCATCGGTGCCGGCATACGCCGAACGGTCCAGCACCCGGTCCTAACGATGCGTGCGGCCGTCGATGAGTTCGCGCAGGATGTCGGCCTGGCCGTTGTGCCGCGCGTACTCCTCGATCATGTGTAGGTAGACCCAGCGCAGATCCAGCCGTGCCTGCCGCTTGTCGTTGATGAAGGTGTCATCGAGGGACAGTTCGGCCACTGCGGCATCCGCCGCCGCGCACTCGGCCCAGTAGGTCGCGAAGACCTGCTCGGCCGTCACCGAGTCCAGGTCACGGAAGTCGCTGTCGTCGAGGTTCGGGTCATAGCGGAAATCCAACTGCTCCCCCGCCGCGTTCATGCGGAACCACCAGCGCTCGACGTCGGTGATGTGCCGGACGATGCCGAGCAGGGAGATCAGTGAGGTGGCCACCGGCCGAATGGACAGTTGCTCGTGATCCAGATCGGCGCAGTTCTCCTGCAGGGATTCACGCTGACAGCGAAGTTGCGCTTGAAGGGCTTGTCGTTCGTCCAGCAGTCCCGCGGGTTCGGTCGGCGTGACCGCAGGGACGCGCCAGACCATGGGCCTAGCGGGATTCGAGATCGATGCCGAGTCGACGGGCCGACCGCACACGCTGCCGGGCAGCCCGCATTCGACGAAGCCGCTTGACCAGCATGGGGTCGGCCGCGAGGGCCTCCGGCGTATCGATCAGGGAGTTGAGGATCTGGTAGTACCGCGTCGAGCTCATGTCGAACAGATCGCGGATCGCCTGCTCCTTGGCGCCGGCGTACTTCCACCACTGACGCTCGAACTCCAGGATGCGTCGATCGCGCTCGGTGAGCGCAGCAGCCGCATCACTCGGATCGAGATGGGCGGCATGCGAATCCATGGAGATGGCTCCTTCAGCGGTTGCGGATGGTGTCGTCATCGTAGGAGACCAATCAGGCAGTGTCATTTACCCGGGGCCTGCGCGTCGCGACCGGCTAACTGCCGACCGAGTTCCTCGACGCTGCTCTGCAATGCGGCAATGCGTGTGAGCAGTTCATGCTCCGAAGGCACGGCGCCTTCTTGATGAGTCTGCTGTGATTCATGTGTTGATTGGGGATCTTGTGATGCGTGGGATTGCTGTGATGTTGATTCGTCATCCCCATCGTCCTTGGACGACCGGGAGCCGCTGTTGATGAACCGAGAGGCCACCGCCGCCGTCACGGCGCCGACCGCGGCCGCACCGGTGAACATGATGCCCACCGCGATGACCCGACCGGGAATGGTGACCGGCGTGAAGTCCCCATAGCCGACCGTGGTGACCGTGACAAAACCCCACCAGACCGCATCGCCGAACGACGTGATGTTGGCGCCGGGCGCGTTGATCTCGAAGATGAGGGTGAAGAGCGCACCAAAGATCACCACGAAGAGAACGGCATAGACGGCGTAGAGGCCGACAATCTTCGTCAGGCTGTTGCGGTCCCGCGCGACACGCAGCACTGCGGCAATCACGAGCAGGATACGCAGAGGCGGGAAGAGCAGCGCGATGAGGAACGGCCAGTTGCGCTTGAGGAAGTTCCGCTTCTGCGGGTCAAGCACGAAGCGAATGACGAAGTCGATCGCGAAGATGACGTAGGAGAGAAGACTGAGTTTGACACCCTCCCAGCCGTAGATGGGCTGTAGCGCAGGAGCCCACGTGAAGAAGCTCGATACCAGCCACACCATGGCCACGAAGAACATCGGCAGTGACGAGAAGGAGTCGTACCACCGCTGAGCCGGCGTCATCTCACTTGGCACCAGCGGCGACTCAATGAAGCGCGCCCAGAAGCCGAGTTTCTTTGTGACCTTCTTCGCGGTCTTCTCCGCCGCGGCCGTCGCGTGCGGTTCCTGAGCTGCCACCCTTGCTCCCTCGCTGCTTGTCTACCGGCGTCGACGACGGAACCGGATAATGGTCCACGAGAAGAAGTAGCCCATGCCGTTCGTGGCCCAGTGCAATCCCATCGGCGCCAGCACGCTACCGGACACCAGGCGCAGACCCGCGAAGACAACCCCGGCGATGGATGTCGTCAGCACCGACAGCGCCACCGCGAGGATGTTGCCGCGCCTGCCCTCGCCCACGACCGAACCCAGTGCTGCGCTCTGCTCATGCGTGCCGATGGACGGCAGGATGTGCCACAGTCCGAAAAGGACGGACGAAATGATGATGGCCGGCACAACACCGAATCGGCGCGCCAGCATGGAGAAGAGCACCGCACGGAAGGCGATCTCCTCAAACAGAACGGTGCCGAAGGGCACCTCCACCAATGCCTGGAACATCAGCCGCGGCCCGCTCAGGGAGGCCACCCGCTCGTCGTGCATGGCGTCACGGCCCTTGCGGAACGTGGCCGCGAGGAGATACCCGATCGTCACTACCGCGACGCTGCCGACACCCCAGATGAGTCCGGGGATGATGTAGCCCCAGCCCAGGCCCATGTCGGTCCAGCTGTTGCCGTCGAGGACGCCGATGGCCAGCAGACCAAAGGAACCGCCGAAGGCCCAGAGCAGATAGTGGTCCTGTGGAGCCACCCGGTTGTTCACGATGTTGAAGGCGATGAGCGCGACGATCACCAGTGCAATGGGCCACCAGGCGAGCCCGGAGACCTGCTCGGGTGCGGTGATCGACAACACGACCCGAGCCTACGGGCTACCGTGCCATCCATGACGCCGTACGCCGCCTTGGTCGACCGGGTGCGCACGAACGCCGCACAGCCGCTGCTGACCTACGTCGCGCCAACCCGAGGTGAGCGCATGGAATTGTCCGGGGCCAGCTTTGCGAACGCAGCCGCCAAAGCGGCGGGACTGCTGCGCGATGACCTCGGTGTCGATCCGGGGGATCTGGTCGGCCTGCGCCTGCCCTGTCACTGGCAGCGTCCCGTCTGGTGGATGGCCTGCGCCCTCGTTGGGGCGGTGTGTGTGCCCGACGCCACCGAGCCGGTGACGGTCACCTCTCGGGACCACCTCGGCGAGTGCAACGGCGCCGACGAGGTCGTGCTCGTTTCACTCGCTCCCTTTGGACTCCCCGACGGCGAACCGGTCCCGCCCGGCGTCACCGAGGCCGCCGTCGCCGCCCGAATCCACCCCGACGAGTTCACGCCATACGAGGTTCCTCAGGACGACTGGATGATCGTCCCCGGGCAGACGGCCGGTGAGATCATGGCGCGGGCGGCGGACGTTGCTGGCGCACGCGGTGTCGCGCCCGGTGCGCGGTTCGCGGTGCTGTGCGGTGATCCCGAGGCGACCTGGCTCGCGCTGCCGATGGCGCTGGCGACGGGCGGATCGGTCGTCATCATCGAGGGAGCGGCTGACGACGTGGACGCAACACTGCAGGCAGAGAACGCACTCCTGATAGAGGGAGGGCTAGGAGATTGATCGAGGGAGGATCATGAGCACGTCATCGCGCTGGAGCATCGGTTCGACGAATTCGCTGCTCTCAATCGGCAGTCGCAACTCGGTGTTGTCCATCGGTTCGGTCGGCTCCGTACTGTCGATCGGCTCCATTGGCTCAGCAGCCAGTGCGCTGTCCATCGGATCGTTCGCCAGTGCCGCCTCGATCATGTCGAGCAGGTCCCTGCTGTCAGTGATGGCATCGAACGCCGTGCGCGCATTCGCGCCGGTCCGATCTCGCTGAGGTCAGTTCACTACAGCACGGTTGATTTGCGGGTGCCGCTGCGGGCGATCGGCGTACCGCCGTCCAACACCAGGACCCGCCACACGTAGGTGTTGCCCACACCGGTGACGTTCACCGACAGCGCGAACCGGCCGTCCGCCGTGGCCACGACGGAGTTGCGGTCCTGCCACTCGCCGCCATTGACCTGGACCTGCCGCTGGACGACGAGGCCGGGAGTCGGGTTCTTGATGACGCCGGACAAGGTCACCACGGTGCCGTCCTTGACGTCACCCTTCGGATTGGCACGCAGGGTCACGCCCCCCTTGGGGACGGGGACATCACCGGCGACCTCCTGCTCGGTGATGTCGGTGATGTACGTCGACCGCATGGACAGCGCAGATCTCAGGCTGGAGGCGGACATCGAACTACGCCGACCGTCCAGGCTGCGCGCCGTGACCTCCTTGGCGCCGCCGGAGGCCATCGTCTTGCTGACCTCAATGGTCATGATGTCCGAGAGACCGAACAGGTCCCCGGCCTGCGACTGACTGATGACGACGTTCCAGCGCCGGTAGGGGTTGCCCGGTGCCTCCAGGCTCCAGTGATCATCGACCGGTGTCGCCCAGGCGTACCCCGAGCCACCCCAGACCTCCTGCGCTGAGTTGGTCATGCCACCGGTGGCGGCGGTGTAGAAGGCGGGGATTGGAGCACCCTCATAGGTGACCGTCCGCCCCTGGCTGCCCGAGCGGGTCGCCTCGACGGCCTTGACCCAGTTGTCACCGCCGTAGCCGGATTCGACCACGTAGCCCTTGAAGGTCTGGTCGTAGTACGGGCCGTCCCCGTCATCCATGTGGCACAGGCAGTCCTTGCGGGTCCCCGCCTCGAGTTTGGAGAGCGCGTACGCCCGGGAAGCGATCACCTGCGATTGGAGTGCCGCCTGGGGCCACGTCGGCACGACCTCGGCAATGCCCTTGAGGTACTCGTCGCCGAGGCGTAGGACGTTGACCACCGCGAGGCGTCGGCCGCCATCGGCCTTGACCGGAGCGATCTCGACCTTGCCGTAGCGGTAGCGATGGCCCTCATCAACGTAGTTCTCGTCGGGCCCGGCCACATTGAGGACAGCCGGAGTCGAGCCGGTGGCGCCGGGGTCGCGGGTGCCGGACCAGCGAAGGGTGATGACGCGTGCACGACCGATCTTGCTGGTCTTGCCGTTCACGGTCTGGCGCACGCTGACGTATTTCTTCTCGTTCTTGAAGGTCAGGCTCACACCGGCATCGACGACGACCTTCTTGCGCGGGCCGAGCGAGATCTCGATCTGCGCGCCAGAACCGCTCAGGTTCTCGACGCGCGCGTGCGCCACCGGCTTTTGATAGAGCAGGCTGATCCGAACGTCGGACTGATCGTCGAGGGATTTCACCTTGGTGCCGGGGTAGTAGTACTGCACGATCCGATCGGCGTTCCAGCCCTCTTCCGCCATGGCGTAGGCGCCCCACTGGGATAGGCCGACACCGTGGCCGTAGCCGGTTCCGGCGATGGTGAACTGCTCGGGCGGCGTACACGGGTCGGGTGGGGAATCGGCCGTCGCGGAGATGCGCGCCGTGCCCTCCCACGGGAAGAGGTTCTTGCCATTGCTCGTCGCGTCGATGCGGAAGGTGTACAAGCCCGGCGGGACCTGCTTGCCCTTGTCGTCGAGTTGGTCCCACGTGAAGTTCACCGTGGCCGCCTCAGCGGTGGATGCCCGCATGGTGCGGACCGGATCGCCACAGGCATTGGACACCGTGAGGGTGGCGTCCATGGGCCCGTTGGACTTGGGGTTGAGGATGATCGATCCCCCGCCGCCCCAGGGGGTCTTGTCGCCCTTGATCGACGGGGGATAAAAGTTGCGGCCCTGACGGGCGGAAACCGCGAGACGCAGATGGGGCATCGTCGGTCGCAGGAACTCGCCGGGGCATGAGGTGCTCCCGATGTCGCCGTGGCCGGAGATCGTCTCGATGGAGACCTTCTCCCCCGGCCAGTACATCGACGTGGTGCCCTGGCCCGGGCCCGGCCCTGCTGACGTCAGCGTCGCCTTGCCCAGCGGGTTGACGTCGAAGAGTTCGAACTTCCACGCGATGAGGTCGCTGATGGAGTCGAGGATCTTCTCCTTCGTCGCCTGCCTCGGATTCAGGGTGTCGGCGTTGCCAAGGAAGGACACCGCGAAGGTCTCGGAGTTGAAGCCCGAGGTGTGCGCACCGATGACGGCCTTGTCGACACCGCCCGCGCGGCCCTCGTAGAGACGGCCGAACCGGTCCACCATGAAGTTGTAGCCGAAGTCGTTGACCTGGATGCCCTCGGTGAACCAGCTGTAGACGTTGCGCATCTGCTGTGCCGCCTGGGCCGCGGTGTAGTCGTTGGATGAAACGACGTGGTGGACCCACGCGACCTTGATCGTGTCGGAGTACTGCGTCGTGCCACGGCGTAACGACTCGTCCGCACCCCACTGCTCACGCGTGATGATGGTGGGTTTGCGGACGCCGCTGCGCGCCGCGGCGCTGGCCACCGGCTGCCCGACAAGGTCGGCGTCCGAGGCGCGCTCGGGGTTGTCAATCATCACCAATTGCGTATCGGCGGGCATCTGGCCGGTCGGCGTATCAACGCGTACCTGAACGCCGTCCGCCTCATTGGTCACGACCGGCTCCGTCGCGTAGCGCGCCCGCTCGCCCTCATCAGTGTCCGGATCAGGTAGGTGATCCGACGTCGGGACCTCCATCCACGGCTGCCATTCGCCATCCTGTCGAACACGCATGACGACCCGGGTGCCCTCGGCGAAAGGCTCGTCCGCGGTGAGGCCGACCAGCCCGAAGGGCTTCGTCGAAGTTGCCGGGATGGCCGCCGCCGGACGCAGTGCCGCCGCGGCAGCGCGTGCCTCGCCAGCGTGCTCAGCATCAACGTGGTCCTCACCGGCCACGGCGACCGGTGTCGACGCGGCGGGGGAAGTCACCAGGCCGCCCTGATCCACCCCGTCGAGGGGGACCGATCGGACCGTGGCTCGAATGGGTTCGGAGGCGGGGTCAGGTGTGGAGGTCTCGTCTCCCGGTGCGGCCACAGCCGGCACGGCCGTCAGCGCTCCGGTTGCTAGGGTGAAGGCTCCCAGGGCAGCCGTCACCGCATGGACTCTCCTCACCATAGGAGAGTGCCCCATCGGGGGCCTTGGGTGTCAAGGCGACTCACCCTTCTCAGAGGTCACTCTGATCACATTCACAGGCTCATGCTGCGGTCCACGGGGAACCCGGCCGGGTCAACCGGCGTCCGAGCCCTGGTCGGCCCTACTCTGGGACCACCACCATCGAAGGGAGCAGCGTGTCCAGTTCGCCCGCTGCACCCTCCCCTGCCCCGCGACGGTCACGGCGCTGGCCGCGGGTCATCGCGGCCGTCGCCGCGAGCGCGGTCCTCGTCCTCACCCTGGCCGGCGTCGGCATCGACGTCGCGTCCTCCAAACTGCAGGGCAACATCACCGCGGTCGACATCAGCGAGACGACCGGCCGTGAGTTCGTGCCCACTCCCGTCGTCGACGAGCAGGGCAACTACTCCGCAGTCAACGTCCTGCTGATGGGTAGCGACAGTCGCGCGGGCGAGACGTCCAAGAAGTACGGCGACCCGGACATCTACACCGGCGAACGCTCCGACACCACGATCTTGCTGCACCTGTCCGAAGATCGTTCCTTCGCCACCGCGGTGAGCATCCCGCGCGACACCTGGGTGATGCTCCCGGAGTGCACCGTCGACGGTGAGACCGTCGGCGCCTTCGAGGCGAAGTTCAACACCGCCTTCGAGATCGGCGGCCCCGGCTGCACCGTGAAGTTGGTCGAGCAGATGACCGGACTGACGATCGACAACTTCGCGGTCATCGACTTCACCGGATTCAAGGAGGTCGTCGACGCAATGGGTGGCGTCGAGGTCTGCCTTACCGAGCCGGCCCTCGACCCGGCAAGCGACCTCGATCTCCCCGCTGGCACGAGCATCGTCGACGGCGAGCAGGCACTGAGTTTCGTACGTGCCCGCAAGACTCTCAGCGACGGCAGCGACCTCAGCCGCATCAAGCGTCAGCAGGCCTTCCTGTCCTCCATGATTCGCGAGGCCTCCTCGACCGGACTGCTGCTCAATCCGGTCAAGCTCTACTCGACGCTTGACGCCGCCACGCGTGGCCTCACCACCGACCCGGGCCTGGCCGACATTGACGTCCTGCGCGATCTCGCGCTGAGCGTCAAGGGCATGGCGCCGGGTGACATCGCGTTCCTCACCATGCCGTGGGTCGAACGCGGCGACGGCGAGAACGTGCTCGTCGATGCCGAGCAGGCGGCGCTGGTGTGGCAGTCCATGGCCGACGACGAGCCCTGGATCAAGCCCAAGAAGACCGTTTCGGCGAGCAAGTCCAAGGAGAAGGTCGACAACGGTCTGACGATCGTCCCCGAGGAGATCACGGTGCGCGTCCTCAACGGCAGTGGCGTGGCTGGTCGCGCGGCGGAGGTCGCCGCGGCCCTCGAGGCCGAGGGCTTCACCGTCGTCGAGATCGGCGACGCTCCGAGTTCGGACTATGTGCAGACCGAGATCCACCACGACGCGCCGTCCGCCGAAGCCGCGCGTACCGTGCTCGCCGCTTTCCCCGGATCGACCACCGTCGCCGACGAGACGGCCACCACGATCACCATCGTCGTGGGGTCGACGTACGCCGGCGTGGAGAGCGTCGTCATCGGCGCCCAGGTCAAGGACAAGCAGCAGAGCGGCGGAGGCGAGCAGACGAACTCCGATCGGGAGAACGACTTCATCACCGATCCGACGACCGCGGACAAGGTCCGCTGCGCCTGAGACCCGCTACGGTGCGGTGAAGACGGCCGCGCCCTTCTCGAAATCCAGATCCACCCGACTCAACTCGGGGTAGCGGCCATGCCAGTCCTCGGCAATGACCTGCTCGTCGACGCGGATCATGTCGTCGAGTACGACGACGCCGCCGGGTGCGAGACTGTCACGGAGCAGGGGCAGCGCGGGCCAGCGCGCCTCCGGATTGCCCTTGCCGGGAGGGCCGTCGATCGACAGCAGGTTGATGCCGTCGAGTCCGTCGAGGACCGCGGGGTCGTACCAGGTGCACGCGCGGCCATCAATGGTCTGATCCATCAGATCCACGCAGCGCACCTCAATCCACTCACTCACACCCTGTCGTCGCGCCAGAGCCCGCGTCTGCTCGGCGAAGTCCGGCTCGTGATCGATCGCGACGACCTTGCCGGCGTACCCCGCCGCCTTCATGGCACCGGCCATCCACACGCTCGACTGACCGCTGCCGACGTCGACCACGAGGGCAGGGCGATGTTCCAGGACAAAACCGGCGAGCCACAGCAGGTAGTCCTCCGAGGCGGCCCAGGTGCCCGGTCGCGGCATGGGCAGCGGCATCGGGACCAGGCGCATGAGTTGCTGGTAGTCCTCGAGCAACACCACCTGGTCGTCGAGCTTTTGCGTCAGGTTGTGCCGTAGTTCGCGCAACTCCTGAGCGTTCTTCTTGGTCACGTCCTTGATGAGCGGCTCGAGCTTGGCAATGTCGTCGCGATTGTCTGCGCGGCGCGCCGCGGCCGCGGCCTCTCCCACGTACTTGCGGTGCTCACGGAACGAGCGAAGCATGATCTCGTGACGGCGATCACCGGTCGCCCGCATCGCTTCGAGGCGGTTGTCGATGCGCGACATGCGACTCGCGGTGATGCGCAGCCACAGCAGTGCCTGCATCGACGCAGCCCCGGCGCCGAGGCCCAGGACGGCCAGGATGACGATCGCCGCGGTGGGCCACGCGAGCACCCAGCCCAGGGCCGCCAGCAGACCGGCGGCCACGATTGCCGCGACCGCGATCATTGCTCGACTACGCACCGCACCTCCACAGATCCCGTCTTGCGGATGCTTGAGGCTACCCTTGACCGCTGTGTCGGCTCCCACCCCCGCATCGCTACCGGGCGTGTCTGTGATCATGCCCGTCCTCAACGAGGAGCGACACCTCGCCGAAGCAGTGACCGCGATCTTGAGTTCGGAGTACGCCGGGCCCATTGAGGTCGTGCTCGCACTCGGTCCGTCGCATGACCAGACGGACGAGGTCGCGGCGGACTTGGCGTCGCGTGACGCGCGAGTGACGCTGACCAGCAATCCGAGCGGCCGCACAGCGGCGGCTCTCAATGCCGCGATCGCGGCGGCGCGCCACGACATCATCGTTCGTGTCGACGGTCATGCGGTGATCCCCCCCGATTACATCGCCGCCGCTGTGGAGACCCTGGAGGCAACCGGCGCCGACAACGTCGGCGGCATCATGGGCGCCGAGGGCGTCACACCGTTTGAGCAGGCCGTCGCTGCGGCGATGACCTCGTGGTTCGGTGTCGGCGGTGCGGCGTTCCACATCGGCGGTGAAGAGGGGCCGGCCCTCACCGTCTACCTCGGCTGCTTCCGTCGATCGGCCCTCGAGCGCGTCGGTGGCTTCGATGAGTCCATGGTGCGGGCGCAGGACTGGGAGCTCAACCACCGCATTCGCCAGACCGGCGGGCAGGTGTGGTTCACGCCGCGCATGCGGGTCACCTATCGGCCGCGGGACTCGGTCAAGACGCTGGCCCGACAGTACTTCGAGTACGGCCGGTGGCGTCGTGAGGTTGCGCGCCGTCATCCCGAGACGGTGTCGCTGCGCTATCTGGCCCCGCCGGTCACGCTGCTCGCGGTGAGTGCGGGCGTGCTGCTTGCGGCGGGCGGCGTACTCGCACGTCGTCCACGCATCGCGGCGCTGGGAGCGAGCCAACCGGCGATCTACCTACTCGCCGATGGAATCGCATCAGCCTCTTCGGCGCGAGGTCTCAGCGGATCAGCCGCGCGCTGGCTGCCCATCGTCTTCCCCACCATGCACTTTGCCTGGGGTGCCGGCTTCCTGCTCGGGGCGCCTCGGAATTCTGACTCGCGACATTCTGACTAGCGAGCGGGGCGACAGCGGGAGAAATGGTCGATAACCGCCCAAAACGCCACGCCGTCGACCATCTGTCCCGCTAAGCGGGAGAAACGGTCGATTATTCGGCGCCGTGGCGGCGAAGTTCTTCGATGGCTTGCCGACGACCGAGCCGGGAGGCTCGGCGGATCTCCGCTTCGGCGATTCGGCGGCGATCCTCATCGTCCTCGGCCCGCACCGGAGGCACCTTGCGGGGCTCACCGTCGGCATCGATCGCGACATAGACGAGGTACGCAGTCCCCACATGGATCTCACCCTCGACACCGCTGCGTTCGACGGTGATCCGGACGCCGACCTCCATGCTCGTCGTCCCGGTCCAGTTGACCTGAGCGCGCGTGGTCAGCAAGTCGCCCAGTTTGACCGGCTCACGAAAGGCCATCTGATCGATCAGCGCCGTGACGGCGGGCCCGTCCGAATGCTTCACAGCCGCAACCGCACCGGCCTCATCTACCGCACGCAGGATGACTCCACCGTGCACATTGCCGTAGTTGTTGGCGTCCACCACACCCATGACGCGGGCGAGGGTCGCCCGGGAGCGACTGGCCGGGACCGGCTCGAGGGAGGGGTGGTCGGGCACAGGGTCAAGCGCCACGTCAGCCGCGCAGGAGGGCTCGGGCCATGACCAGGCGCTGGATCTCGTTGGTGCCCTCGTAGATCTGCGTGATCTTGGCGTCGCGCATGTAGCGCTCGACCGGGAAGTCACGGGTGTAGCCATTGCCGCCGAAGATCTGCACGGCATCGGTAGTGATCTGCATCGCAACGTCGGAGGCATAGCACTTCGCGGCGGCGCCGTAGAAGGACAGATCGTCGTCGTGCCGCTCACTCTTGGCCGCGGCCTTGTAGACGAGCGCGCGTGCTGCCTCGAGCTTCATCGCCATGTCCGCCACCATGAACTGGATGCCCTGGAAGGACGCGATGGGTTTGCCGAACTGCTCGCGCTCCTTGGCGTAGGCGACGGCCGCGTCGAGCGCGCCCTGAGCGATGCCCAGTGCCTGAGCGCCGATGGTGATGCGGGTGTGGTCCAGCGTCGTCATCGCCGTGCGGAAGCCCGTGCCCGGTGCACCCACGATGCGATCACCGGGGATGCGCACGTGGTCGAAAAGGACCTCCCGGGTCGGTGATCCGTGAATGCCGAGCTTGCGCTCCGGGGCGCCGAAGGACACGCCCTCATCGTCAGCGTGAACGACGAACGCGGAGATGCCCTTGGCTCCGGCCTCAGGGTCAGTGACCGCAAGAACGGTGTAGTAGTCCGAGATCCCCGCATTGGTGATCCAACTCTTTTGACCGTTGATGATCCAGTCGTCGCCGTCGGCCTTCGCGCTGGTGCGCATAGCCGCGGAGTCACTGCCGGACTCACGCTCGGACAGGCAGTAGGAGAACATCGCCTCACCGGTCGCGACCTTCGGCAGGTAACGCCGCAACAGGTCGTCATCACCGGCCACCATCAGGGGCATCGTGCCGAGTTTGTTGACGGCAGGGATCAGTGAACTCGACGCGCACACCCGCGCGACTTCTTCGATCACCAGGCAGGCAGCGAGGGCGTCACCACCCTGACCGCCGTACTCCTCGGGAATGTGGATGGCGTGGAAGTCCGAAGCGACGAGTGCGTCGTAGACATCGCGGGGGAACTCGCCGGTCTCGTCGATCTCCGCCGCGCGAGGGGCAATCTTGTCTTCGGACAGGGCACGCACCGCGGCCCTGAGTTCGCGATGCTCCTCCGGCAGTTCGTAGACCTCGAAATCCGGGTTGGCCGCCAGTGCCACAGTTCCTCCCTCGCCACCGTCCCGCCGAAGCGGGTATACGACCCACCGAAGTGGGAGTGCCCCCGAGCCTACGCCCCTGCTCCCCTAGGCTCGATGCATGCGGATGAGCGTGATCGGCACCGGCTATCTGGGGGCGACCCATGCGGCGTGCATGGCGCATCTGGGCCATGAGGTGGTCGGTATTGACGCGGACCCGGCCAAGATCGCCGCTCTAGCGTCGGGCGAGGTGCCGTTCTTTGAGCCCGGACTGCCCGAGGTGCTGCAGGAGGCCCTCGCATCGGGTCGATTGACCTTCACCACGGACATGTCGGCGGCGGCCGACGCCGACGTGCACTTCATCTGCGTGGGCACCCCCCAGCGAGCGAGTTCCTACGCCGCGGACATGGGTCAGGTCTGGGGTGCCGTGACTGCTCTGGCCCCGTACGCCGCAGCGGGCTCGCTGGTCGTGGGCAAGTCCACCGTGCCGGTGGGCACGGCCGCGCAGATGCGTGACCGCTTCGCCGAGTCCGGTGCGCATGTGGCGTGGAATCCGGAGTTCTTGCGCGAGGGCCATGCGGTCCAGGACACGTTGCATCCGGACCGGCTCGTGATCGGTGTGGAGTCAGTCGAGGACGAGCAGACGCTGCGCACGGTCTATCAATCCATGCTCGATGAGGGCGTGCCTATGCTGGTCACCGATTTCGCTACCGCGGAGTTGGTGAAGGTGTCGGCCAATGCGTTCCTGGCCACCAAGATCTCCTTCATCAATGCGATGTCGGAGGTGTGCGAGGCAACCGGTGCTGACGTCACCATGCTGGCCGAGGCGATCGGGATGGACCCGCGTATCGGGTCGTCGTTCCTGCGTGCCGGACTGGGCTTTGGCGGTGGCTGCCTGCCCAAGGACATTCGCGCGTTCATGGCGCGTGCCGGTGAACTCGGTGTCGACCAGGCGCTGACCTTCCTGCGCGAGGTCGATGAGATCAACCAGCGGCGCCGGCGGCGCACCGTCGACATGGCCCGCGAGGCCGTCGGTGGCCGGTTCCGCGACAAGCGGGTCGCCGTGTGGGGCGCGGCGTTCAAACCCGACAGCGACGACGTTCGCGACTCCCCCGCCCTGCACGTCGCGGCCGCGCTGCACACCGAGGGTGCCGACGTCACCGTGCACGACCCGCGCGCGATGGACAACGCCCGCGAGCTCTTCCCCCATCTCGCCTACGCCGACACCGCACTCGATGCCGCCCGCGGCGCCGACGTGCTGCTCCTGCTCACCGAATGGCGCGACTACGTCGACATCGACCCGGGAGCCGTCGGCGAGGTCGTGACCGATCGGCACGTCATCGACGCCCGCAACGCACTGGACCCGGCCCGCTGGCGCGCCGCCGGCTGGACCTACCGCGGCCTTGGCCGGCCCTCGGCCTAGCGCGAGCAGTCACACAGCACTACCCCGCCGGAAAACCCCGCTTTTCGACCTCGATTCCGTGGTTTTGTGGCGGGATAGTGGTCCGGCTGGCTTGTCCGTGCCGAGCGACACCTCGCACTGCCGTCGACTAGCGCCAGGCAATCGCCGGGCAGTTGTCCATCACCACATCGAGGCCGGCGTCAAGAGCCCGTTGCGTGGCGGAAGGCATCTGCCTAGGGCGAAAGCCTGGGACGGGTGTCGTTGGTGGGCAACCCCGCTACCGCTCGACATTGTGCGCTCAGAAGGCCGATATTCCGCACTCTCAGCGCACAACCCCGCGGACCTCAACCACGAGGTCGAACTCGCACAGCGCTACCAAGACTGGATCGACCACCAGGTAACCGCTACCCCGCCGGAAAACCCCGCTTTTCGACCTCGATTCCGTGGTTTTGTGGCGGGATAGTGGTCCGGCTGGCTTGTCCGTGCCGAGCGACACCTCGCACTGCCGTCGACTAGCGCCAGGCAATCGCCGGGCAGTTGTCCATCACCACATCGAGGCCGGCGTCAAGAGCCCGTTGCGCGGCCGCTTCATCAATCACGCCGAGTTGCAGCCACACCGCCTTGGCACCCACCGCGATGGCCTCGTCGACGAACGACCCCACCCGATCGGCGCGCACGAACATGTCAACGACGTCCGGCACCCCCACCGCAGCAGCTGCCTCCGCGATGGTCGCGTAGCCCTGCTCGCCGTGCACGACCTCGGCGCGGGGATAGATCGGCACAATGCGTTTGCCGCGTGACTGCAGCAGTCGCGCAATGCCATAGGCATCACGATCGGGGTTATTGCCGAGCCCGACGACAAACCACAGGTGTGAATCGTTGAGAACTCGCTGCACCGTGGCGGAGTCGCCGTACCGGCGCGCATCACGACTACTCATGCGCGCGGACCTTGGCACCCTTCTCCTTCGCGGCGCGCTTGAGCCCCTCCTGGAACTCGACCATGGCCTCGCGCAGTTCAGCATCCGAAGCGGCCAGGATCCGCACGGCGAGCAGCCCCGCGTTGCGCGCATTGCCCACCGCCACCGTGGCCACCGGCACGCCGGCGGGCATCTGCACGATGGACAGCAGCGAGTCCATGCCGTCGAGATAGGTGAGTGGAATCGGTACGCCGATCACCGGCAGCGGCGTCAGCGACGCGACCATCCCCGGCAGATGGGCCGCGCCCCCCGCGCCGGCGATGATGACCTGGAGTCCGCGGTCGGCAGCGGACTCGGCGTACGCGAGCATCTCCCGGGGCATGCGGTGCGCGGAGACAACGTCAGCCTCGTAGGGCACACCGAACTCCTGCAGCGCCGCAGCAGCAGCCTCCATCGTCGGCCAGTCCGAGTCACTGCCCATGATGATTCCGACCTTCGGTGCTTCACTCATCGATCACTCCCATGAGGTAGTCCGCGGCGTGATGTGCCCGGGAGAGGGCGTCGTCGAGATCGTGGGAAACAACGGTCACGTGACCTAGTTTGCGGCCGGGGCGCAGAGATTTGCCGTATAGATGCACATGTACCCCCGGGTCGCGTGCCATCACGTGACGGAAGGCATCGGTCAGCGGCGGCAATCCTTCGATCTCGCGGGGCCCGACCACATTGACCATGACCGACCAGGGCGCGGTCGAGCGGGGGTCGCCGAGCGGGAGATCAAGGACCGCGCGCAAGTGGTTCTCAAACTGACTGGTCACGGCTCCGTCGATCGTCCAGTGCCCGGAGTTATGCGGGCGCATCGCAAGTTCATTGATGAGCAGACCCTGCGGCGCATCGAAGAGCTCGACCGCCAGCATTCCGGTGACACCCAGTGCCTCGGCCACACGCAGGCCGATCTCCTGCGCCTCCAGCGCCTTGTCCTCGGGCAGATCCGGGCAGGGGGCAACGACCTCCGAGCACATACCGTCCACCTGCACGGTGCGCACCACCGGATAGGCGACGGCCTGGCCGGACGGTGAACGCGCGACCTGCGCGGCGAGTTCGCGGGTGAAGGGCACGAGTTCCTCGGCCAGCCAGGCCGCACCCGGAACGAGTTCGGTCGACTCCATGACCGTGCGCGCCTGTGTCTCATCGTCGACAACCCACACCCCGCGGCCGTCGTAGCCGCCACGCGACACCTTCAGCACCAGGGGCCAGCCGAGCGCCGTGCCCACCTCAGCCAGATCGGCAACGTCGAAATCATGGCGCCACGCCGGCGTCGGCAGTCCCGCCGCTTCCACCGCCTCGCGCATCGTGATCTTGTCCTGCGCGTGCACCAGGGCCGCACTGCTCGGCTGTACTCCGATCCCAGCCGCCTCGAGGGCCTGCAGGTGCACGGGAGGCACATGCTCGTGATCGAAGGTGATGACCGAGCAGCCATCCGCCAGTTCAGTGAGTGCCGCAAGGTCGGTGTGGCTGCCGAGGACCACATCGGGAATGACCTGGGCGGCCGATTCGCCCCGATCCGTGGCGAGCAGACGGAGTTCCACCCCGAGGGCAGCCGCCGGAGCCGCGGTCATTCGGGCGAGTTGTCCGCCTCCGACAAGACCCACGCGCGGGGCACCCGTGACCGGATTCACAGCGCGACCCTACTCGTGGGCCGCTCGGGAGGGCGCGACCTCCCACCGGATCGGGCTACCATTCCGGCTATGTCCCAGGAACGTCTTAGCGGCTCCATGGTGCCCACAGACTCTGGGGCACGCGCATCGTGGCTCGACCGGGTGCGCTCCTCGCTGAGCGTCCTCATGCGCGAGATCGCGAAGTTCGGTGTCGTGGGGCTCTCGGCCTTCGTCATCGACGTCGGCCTGTTCAACATCTTGATGTTCGCCGGCGGTGAGGGCCCGCTCAATGACAAGCCGCTCACGGCCAAGGCGATCAGCGTCATCGTGGCGACCACCTTCGCCTACTTCGGCAATCGCTTCTGGACCTTCCGCCACCGCGGACGCACGCATATGGGTCGCGAGTATCTCCTGTTCTTCGCGCTGAACGGCATCGCGATGATGATCGCGCTGTCCTGCCTGTGGTTCAGCCACTACGCGCTGGGGCTCGACAGCGTCCTCGCCGACAACATCAGCGCCAACGTCGTCGGCCTCGCGCTCGGGACCCTGTTCCGCTTCTGGTCCTACCGCAAGTGGGTCTTCCCGGCGATCCCCGATGACGAGGCCGACCGCGAGCTCGCCGAGCGCGACGCCGTCACGCCGATCTAAGACACCGCTTCGATCAACCCTGCGCTTTGATCAACTCGAACGCGCGGACGATGCCGACGCCGCGCACCCGTCGGGGTGCCTGCTGGCGAAGTCGAACGCCCGGCAGATTGTCGACCTCCGCGGCTGTCGCCGCGTCTACCAGCGTCATCCCGGGACGGGCGAACGCTGTCAATCGGCTGGCGAGATTGACCGTGGCGCCGAAGACATCACCCATGCGACGCAGCACGTGTCCGGTGGCCAGTCCAATGCGGACCTGCGGCACCTCGGGCAGCCGCTGATGCACGTCGTGCAGCTGACGAGCAGTGTCGACCGCGATAGCCGCGTTCGGAGCAACGAAGAGGATCTCGTCTCCGACGGTCTTAACCAGCTGGGCGCCCGTTGCGGCCACGACGTCCGCACTCGCGGCCTCGAAGGACTCCACGAGGATCGCGAGGTCGGCGTCCACGAGTTGGCGACTCAGCCGGGTGAAGCCCACGAGATCGGCAAAACCCACAGTGGCAACGGCCTCCTCGGCAGCCACTTCTGCTCGCGCCAACCGGCGATCGAGTACGGCGACCAATTGCCGTCGCCAGGCGTAGTCGAGAAGTTCGCCCAGCGGCCCGATCAATTCGCCGGCTCGAGCCGCGATGAGGTCCATGGAGGGCGGGTCGACACCCGCGTCCACATCGGGTAGTTCGCCGTGGTCGGCGAGGAGCCGGCCCACGGCCTCGGTCTGCCAGTCGGCCAGACGTGCCGTCGACTGACCGAGGCTCCGGGCAATGACGACGGCGGTCTCCTCGTCGAGGAGCCCCTCGTCAACGAGCCGCCCGACGGTGCGCAGGGCGAGGAGGTCCATCTCGGTGAAGGCCCGGGCCCCGCCCGTGTCGGGAAAGCCGAGGGCGCGCCACAGCGTCCGGGCGAGGTGGTCCGGAACACCCGAACGTTCCAGCAGGTCTGCACGCGTGTAGATCGGATCGCCGCCGAGGATGATCCGATCGAGGGCCGCGGTGGGATCAGGTGCCATCGTTGGGTGGAACCGGGTCGCCACCTTCGTCAATGCTGCGGCGACGTCGCCGCTCGTCGTCCTCCTCGTGGAGTCGGTAGACGTCGCGCTGAATCACTTCGACGTTCGGGACGTCGTCGATGACGAGATTCTCGTCACTGGCAGACGTGACCTCCAGGCGTCCGTAGTTCAAGATGCGGCCAAGGACCCCGACCTCGAAGGACACGTTGTTGACCTTGGCGAGCGGCATGTCGCGCCCCTTCTTGGAGATCACCCCCGCCCGCGTGATGATCCGCCGGTTGGTGAAGACGTACTGCGTCGTCGCCCAGATCATGAAGGGTCGGATCACCCACACGATCAAAATGATCGCGCCGACCCCGATGATGACCGGCCGGCCCACCGTCTCGAGGAATCCGTCCGCGGTCCACGACCAGTTGCCCAGCGAGACGTAGAGCCACGTGCCGATGAAGATCGTGAGGATGAGTTCGACGACGGGGAGAATGAGCCCACGCCAGTGCGGCTTCATCTCGAATTCGATGATCTCGCCATCGCCCAGCAACCGTGTTGGATACCCCATGCTGGCATCGTGGCACACCGCTTCGAGGAGGTCAGCCGAACCACCCACCGCATGGCTCCGCGATCGGACCGGTCTCACCCGTCGACTGGCCGCAGGTGCATCACATCACCCGCGGTGATCAGATGCTCACATCCGCTGTCGTCGGTCACGATCAGTTCCCCGCCTGCGCCGAGTTCCCCGGCGATTCCGACGACATCGCCGCCCGGTCGCTGCACCCGAACGCGTTCGCCGATCGTCGCGGATAGGTCGGCGTACGCGGGGGTGAGGCTCGCTCCGTCATCCCACGAGCGGTAGGTCCGTGCGATCTCACCGAGCACTGCGGCAAGCACGTCCTCACGTTGCACGCGTGCCCCCTCCATGATCAGCGAGGTTCCGCCCGCGGGGAGTTCGTCGGCGGTTTGGGACACGTTGATCCCCAGACCGACGATGACCGCGCCGTCGGCAAGTCGTTCGGCGAGCAGGCCCGCCATTTTGCGCACCCCACTGTCCGACACCACGACGACATCATTGGGCCACTTCAGGCGCGCCTCGACGCCGGCCACCGCGCGCAGGGCGCGCGCAACCCCCACGCCCACGACCAGCGGCAGCCAGCCGATTCGGTCGGCGGAACGCTCCGGGCGCAGGAGCAGGCTCAGCCACAGGCCGGCGTACTGCGCGGACTCCCAGTGTCGACCGCGGCGACCACGTCCGGCCGTCTGCTCCTCCGCGACGACGACGGTGCCCTCCGGCGCTCCCTGCGCCGCCAACTGCTCGACATCGACCATCGTCGAGCCGGTCGTCGCGAGGACCCGCGTATCGGGCCAGGGCGCCCATCCCGGGATAGCGCCCAACTGCCCGAGGGGTCGGCGATCAGAGACTGCTCCGGGGTCGCTGCTCACCCGGCTAAGGTACGACGGTGACCTCGACTCCCGCGGCGAAGGCGCCGCATACGACCGCCGAGAAGGCTGACGAGCTCATCCGCCGGCGTACCGAAGCGGCAGGTCGACGCCAGGCCGCCATCGACAAGCAGCACGCCAAGGGCAAACTTACGGCCATGGAGCGCATCGAGGCGTTCCTCGATCCCGGCTCCTTCCAGCAGATCGACGGGCTCACCCGCCACCGGTCCCACAACTTCGGCCTCGACAAGAGCCGCCCCTACGGCGACGGCGTCATCACCGGATACGGCACGGTGGACGGCCGTCCGGTGTGCGTCTTCGCGCAGGACTTCACGGTCTTTGGCGGTTCGCTCGGCGAGGTCTTCGGCGAAAAGATCGTCAAGGTCATGGACCTCGCGCTGAAGACCGGGTGCCCCATCATCGGCCTGAATGACTCCGGCGGCGCGCGTATCCAGGAGGGCGTCGTCTCGCTCGGCCTCTACGGCGAGATCTTTAACCGCAATGTCCAGGCCTCCGGCGTCATCCCGCAGATCTCGCTGATCATGGGCCCATGCGCCGGTGGGGCCGTCTACTCCCCCGCGATCACCGACTTCATTGTCATGGTCGACAAGACATCGCACATGTTCATCACCGGGCCCGACGTCATCAAGACCGTCACCGGTGAGGATGTCCCGTTCGAGGAACTCGGCGGCGCACGCACCCACAACACCAAGTCCGGAGTCGCGCACTACATGGCCGAGGACGAGTCTGACGCGTTCGACTACGTCCGCGCACTGTTGTCCTACCTGCCCAGCAACAACCTCGATGAGCCTCCGGCGTACGACGTCGTGGCCGACCTCGCGGTGACCGAGCATGACCGCGAGTTGAACACCCTGATCCCGGACTCACCCAACCAGCCCTACGACATGCACCGCGTCATCGAGCACGTCCTCGACGACGATGAGTTCCTCGAGGTGCAGCCGCTCTTCGCGCCCAACATCATCTGCGGCTTCGGCCGGGTGGAGGGTCGACCGGTCGGCGTGGTGGCCAACCAGCCGATGCAGTTCGCCGGCACGCTCGACATCGAGGCCTCGGAGAAGGCCGCTCGCTTCGTGCGCACGTGCGATGCCTTCAACGTCCCCGTCCTCACCTTCGTCGACGTACCGGGCTTCCTCCCAGGAACCGATCAGGAGTGGGACGGCATCATCCGCCGCGGTGCCAAGCTCATCTACGCCTACGCCGAGGCCACCGTGCCGCTCGTCACCGTCATTACCCGCAAGGCCTACGGCGGCGCCTACGACGTGATGGGGTCCAAGCACCTGGGCGCTGACATCAACCTCGCCTGGCCGACCGCGCAGATCGCCGTCATGGGCGCGCAAGGCGCGGTCAACATCCTGTACCGCCAGGAACTCGCGAATGCTGAGGATCCCGAGGCTGAGCGGGCGCGCCTAATCGAGGAGTACGAGGCCACACTGGCCAACCCGTACGTCGCAGCCGAGCGCGGCTACGTCGACCGCGTCATCCTGCCTGAGGAGACCCGGCCGATGATCGTGCGCGCGCTGCGTGCCCTACGCACCAAGCGGGCGAGCCGGCCGCCCAAGAAGCACGGGAACATCCCGCTGTGAGCGGCAACGAGGAGCCAACCGACCCCATCGTCATCCACGGCCCAGCGACACCGGCCGAGGTTGCGGCGGTCGTCGCGGCGGTGGCGAGCCTGCGGGCCAGTATCGATCCGCCGGCACGCAAGCCGCGCAGCCTGTGGGCGCTGCCCGCGCGACAGACGCGGCCACGGCTCGGGTTCGGTCCCGGCGCCTGGCGCGCCTCCTCCCTACCCCGCTAGCCGTTTCTCCCGCTAAGCGGGACAAACGGACGAGGGGGGTCATCCGTGGGCGATTATCGACCGTTTCTCCCAACGTCGACTCCCTACCAGCCGACGACCTCCGGCCAGGAGTGGCCGAGTTCACCGGCCAGGCGTCGAACCGCGGGAAGCGAAACACCGATGACGTTGCCAGGGTCACCCTCAATGCCGGCAACGAACGGCGCCCCGAGATCATCCAGGGTGAAACCACCGGC
This sequence comes from uncultured Actinomyces sp., assembly GCA_964351035.1. Lineage (GTDB taxonomy): Bacteria > Actinomycetota > Actinomycetes > S36-B12 > S36-B12 > Mxb001. The sequence goes on along the minus strand of CAYGMM010000002.1, from coordinate 21,920 downwards.
GACCTTGAGTGGCTCACCGGTTGCGATGTAGGCCGCGATCTCCTCATCCGGCGCATCGACCATGTGCACCGTGGTGGTCACCGCCTCACCCGCCGCACCACCCGACGCGGTGTCGATCAGCCAGTGACCGCTATGCAGGTGTCCGGCACGCCCACGCATCATCTGCCACCGGCGCAGGGCCTCCTCCGCCGTCGGGGGCTTGCCCAGTCGAACGCCGTCCACCTCGAAGATCGAGTCGCAGCCGAGCACCAGGGCACCGGGCGAGACATCGGGACCGGCCGCCACGGCCTCGGCCTTGGCCCGGGCCAGAGCGAGTGCCACCTCGGGAACCGGCCGATGCACCATGGCGTCCTCGATCGCTTCCTCATCAACGCCGCTCACGAGGATCACCGGACGCACACCGGCCTGCTCGAGGAGTCGACGGCGCGAGGGCGACGCGGAGGCCAGCACGAAGCTCAGTTGGGGCATGCCCACACCCTGCCAGGTCGCGGTCCCTAGACTGCAGCGCGTGGAGAAGGTCCTCATCGCCAATCGGGGCGAGATCGCCGTCCGTGTTGCCCGTGCCTGCCGCGATGCGGGTCTGACCTCCGTCGCGGTTTACGCCGACCCGGATCGTGAGGCCCTCCACGTCCGCACGGCCGACGAGGCCTACGCCCTCGACGGCGCGACCGCGGCCGAGACCTACCTCGATATCGCGAAGCTCCTCGACGTCGCTCAGCGCTCCGGCGCCGACGCGGTGCACCCCGGCTACGGCTTCCTCTCCGAGAACGCCGACTTCGCCCAGGCCGTCATCGACGCTGGACTGACCTGGATCGGCCCTCCGCCCGACGCCATCCGCTCGCTCGGCGACAAGGTCTCCGCCCGCCACATTGCCGCGCGCGCCGGTGCACCCCAGGTGCCAGGTACGCCGGATCCGGTGTCCGGGGCCGATGAGGTTGTTGCGTTCGCAAAGGAGCACGGCCTGCCGGTTGCCATCAAGGCGGCGTTCGGCGGTGGCGGCCGCGGGCTGAAGGTCGCCCGCACCCTCGAAGAGATTCCCGAACTGTACGACTCCGCCGTCCGTGAGGCCGTCGCCGCATTCGGCCGTGGTGAGTGCTTCGTCGAGCGCTACCTCGACAATCCCCGTCACGTTGAGACGCAGGTCCTCGCGGACAAGCACGGCAACGTCGTCGTCGTCTCCACGCGCGATTGCTCGCTGCAGCGCCGACACCAAAAGCTGGTAGAGGAGGCGCCCGCACCCTACCTCTCCGATGAGCAGGTCGACGCCCTCTACCGCGCGTCCAAGGCGATCATCAAGGAGGCCGGCTACTACAACGCTGGCACCTGCGAGTTCCTCGTGGGCGAGGACGGGACCATCTCCTTCCTCGAGGTCAACACCCGCCTGCAGGTTGAGCATCCGGTCTCCGAGGAGGTCGCTGGCATCGACCTCGTTCGCGAGCAGTTCCGCATCGCCGACGGCGGCGTCATTGACTACGACGATCCCGCGCTGCGCGGTCACAGCATCGAGTTCCGCATCAACGGTGAGGACCCGGGGCGTGGCTTCCTGCCGGCTCCCGGCGTGCTCACCGAGTGGGTCGAACCCGCGGGCCCCGGCGTACGAGTCGACGCCGGCTTCGGGCAGGGCGACATCATCGGAGGCAACTTCGACTCGCTCCTCGCCAAGCTCATCGTGACCGGTAGGGATCGCAAGGAGGCTCTCGAGCGCTCCCGGCGTGCCCTGCGCGAGTTCGTCGTGGAAGGCATCGCGACGGCGATCCCCTTCCATCGCGCGGTGGTCGATGATCCGGCGTTCGCGCCGGAGGGTGATGCACCGTTCACCGTGCACACGCGTTGGATCGAGAGCGGCTTCGACAACACGATCCCGCCGTACGCCGGCACCGCTGACGCGCCCGAGCAGGCCGCTGAGCGCGAGACGGTCACCGTGGAGGTCGATGGTCGCCGCCTCGCCGTCACCTTGCCGGCGGGCCTCGGCGCATCGACCAAGCCCGCCGCGGGACCGGCCAAGTCCGGTCGCAAGCGCGAGCGCGGCGCAGGCGGCGGTGCTTCCGGCGATGCCGTGGCCGCCCCCATGCAGGGGACCGTCGTGAAGGTCGCGGTCGAGGAGGGTCAGCAGGTCGAGGCCGGAGACCTCATCGTGGTGCTTGAGGCGATGAAGATGGAGCAACCCCTCAACGCGCACAAGGCTGGCACCGTGACGGGCTTGGACGCGACGGTAGGCGCCACGGTGCCCACCGGCACCGTGCTCTGTGAGATCAAGGACTGAGCACCCCGCCAACATCACGGTAATGTCGGATCATGCTGCGCCGATCCGCCGTTCTCGCCCTCACCGCCGCCGTCACGTTCGTTACGGCTCTCGTAGCAGCGCTGCCCTCGACCGTTGCTCGCGCTGACGCGACCATCGACGCCGTGGCCGACATCCTGCGCGTCGAGTCGGTCTACAACGATCCGGTCGCCGAACTCAGCCTGACCACCGGCCAGGTCGATTCCCTGCGCAGCCAGATCACGGCAACCGGCCTGCCCATCTACATCGCCATCCTCCCCGAGGAGGACGTCACGGCGTACGGCTCAGCAGATGCGCTTCTCGAAGGCGTGCAGCAGTCGGTGGGACGTGACGGCGTTTACGCCATCGTCGCCGGCAACTCCTTCCGCGCAGGATCGACCTCCGGGTCGGTTCGCCAGATCGCCGACACGGCCTTCGCCGAGAACAGTGGCAACGGCGTCTACGCCGTCCTGCGCGCCTTCGTCGAGGGCGTGGACGCGCAGTACAACGACAGCGCGGCCACCAACACCGGCAATGGTGCCTCGACCACCGCTGAGCCGACGTCGTCCGGCTCCGGGATCCCCATCCTCATCCCGCTCGCGGTGATCGTCGTCCTCGGTGGCGTGGGCTTTTACTTCCTCCGCCGTCGAGGCAAGAAGCAGCAGGCTGAGCGCTTGGATGCCGTACGCGCGGTCCTGAACGAGGACGTGACCGACCTTGGCGAGCGGCTCGGCTCCTTTGATCTGACCGACCCACGCCTCGACGATGCCGGTCGCGCTGACCTGCAGAAGGCGCTCGACTCCTACGCGGCGGCGAGTGACGCGACGGCGACGGCTTCCAGCGACGCCGACATCACCGCGGCGACGGGCGAGCTGGAGGAGGGCCGCTACGCCCTGGCCTGTGTCGAGGCCCGCATGGACGGTCGGCCCGAGCCCGCCCATCGTGCGCCCTGCTTCGTGGATCCGCGGCACGGGCCGAGCGTCGCCGATATCGACTGGGCACCGCAGGGCGGGGCGGAGCATCCGGTCCCGGTCTGCGCCGGTTGCGAGGCCACGATCGCCTCCGGCGGACGTCCCGAGGCCCGCGAGGTTGAGGCTGGTGGACAGCGCGTCCCGTACTGGCAGGGTGGCGCGGCCTACGCGCCCTATGCCCGTGGCTACTACCGGAATTGGAGCGACATGATGCCGGCGCTCTTCGTCGGCACCCTGCTTGCGAGCACCTTCATGACGCCTGCAGCCCACGCCGCTCCCCTCACCGACCAGCCGGGCGGAGGTGGCGACTTCGGTGGCGGGGATTTCCACCGCGGTGGATTCGGCGGAGGTGGCGATTTCGGCGGTGGTGGGGGCTTCGGCGGCGGCGACTTCGGCGGCGGCGACTTCTGACGCGGCGGCTGAGCCCAGCGACGACTACGTCGGCGGTGGGGGCACCCACAGGGCAAAGGCCGCAAGCACGACCGCGAGCACCCCGAGCACCACAAGATCAACAGATCGCGAGCGAACGGCGAGCATGCCGGCCTGCGACGACGGCAGCACCAATCGCAGTACGAAGGCGAGCACCAGGCTTCCGGCCAGCATGAGCGATCCGATGCGGAAGTGGTCAAGGGCCACGACGATGAGCGAGGCCGCCACACCCACGAGCACCAGCGCAATCGGCCATTGACGCCACCAACGCCGCGGCCGCGGACGCAGCGGGTGTACGGAGGCCATACCGCTCATATTGGCCAGCCTACGAGATTGCCCAGCCTACGATCGCTCGGCCGCCTCGACGACATTGGCGAGGAGCATGGCGCGGGTCATCGGTCCGGTACCGCCCGGCATCGGGGCGATCCAGCCGGCCACCTCCGAGCAGGCGGGGTCGATATCACCGAGCAAGCCGGCGTCGGTCCGCGTGATGCCGACGTCGACCAGCGCAGCACCGGGCTTGATCATGTCCGGGGTGATGAAGTGGGGGACGCCGGCCGCCGCGACGACGATGTCCGCGCGGGCGATGTGCTCGGACATGTCGCGCGTGCCGGTGTGGCACAGGGTGACGGTGGCGTTCTCCTGCCGGCGGGTGAGGAGCAGCCCGAGCGGTCGGCCCACGGTGACCCCGCGACCGATGACGCACACCTCGGCACCGTTGATCGGGACGTCGTACGCGCGGAGAAGTTCGACGATCCCGCGCGGAGTGCACGGCAGCGGTGCTTCGATCCCGAGGACCAGCCGCCCGAGATTCATGGGGTGCAGCCCGTCGGCATCCTTCAGCGGATCCATGAGCTCGAGCACCCGGTTGCTGTCCAGCCCCTTGGGCAGCGGCAACTGAACGATGAAGCCGGTGACTGCCGGATCAGCGTTGAGCTCACGCACCGCCGACTCGACGTCGGCCTGCGTGGAGTCCGCGGGCATGTCGACCCGGATTGAGGCGATGCCCACCTCGGCGCAGTCGCGATGCTTGCCTCCGACGTAGGCATGGCTGCCCGGATCATCACCAACGAGAACGGTGGCGAGCCCGGGGGTGATGCCGCGGGCAACGAGCCCGGACACTCGGTCGGCGAGTACCTGCTTCACGGCCGTGGCGGTCGCCTTGCCGTCGAGAATGGTGGCGGTCATGGGCACACCCTAGTGAGGGGTCGGGAGGGAGTTACGCGCGCGCCGGTATTGACGCGCGGCGCGACCTGAACCAGGGTGGAAGCGTCGCCACCGTCACAGCAGTGCCCGCGATCACCACCCCCAGAACGAGATTCGCCGTCAGGATGCCGTCAGCGGCCGGGGCCAAGAGATCCAGAAGCACGCTCGCCGCCAATTGGCCACTTATGGACAGCAGAGCAAACAGTAGAACGCCCAGCCGCTGCACGACCCAGGCTGCGGCGGCGATGAAGAGCACCCCGAGGAGCCCGCCCAGATAGAGCCAGAGCGGACCCGGCGGCAGTCCAACGGGATCAAGGTCGGAGAGGGCCCAAGCGAGGCCAAGGCCTGCTCCCAGAACGACCGATCCCAGGGCGAAGTTGAGCCAGGTAGCGGACCACACGTTGCCTGCCGCGGCGCCCACTCGGCCGTTGATCGCCTGCTGGAACGCAATAAACGCTCCTGCCGCAAGAGTCGCGATCAGCGCGACGGGCGGCACGACCCCGCTTGGGATGGATTGCCACACTGAGACCACGACCGCGACCAGTGCCAAAACCGCGGCCCCCAGGCGATACACCGTGAAGGGCTGACGTCCGGCCGGCCCCACCCCCAGCCGATCCACTAGAAGACTGTTCACGACTTGGCCGGCAACAACGCCCACGGCAAAAATGGCAACGCCCACGATGGGGACCGTGGCGCTTTGAACGGCAACAAAGGCCCCGCCGAGGACACCACCGGCCACCTGCCACCACTTGAGCCGGCGTTGACGCAGGTCTGTGCCTACCCGGCGAAGCCCGCCACGGGTCCGCGGCGACACCGTAAGCGCAACGCTGAGGATGCCCAGTCCCACGGCGAAACTCACGGCTGCGGCTTCTAGCGGGTTGCCAACTCGGGCGGCCAACTCGCCGTTGACTCGAGCCTGGACCGCGACCCCAGCACCGGCCGCAATCGCAGCAAGGGCGGGCAGGCCCACGCGAACTAGGCCGCCGGTCATCAGTGGAAGAAGTGCCGGGTGCCGGTGAGGTACATCGTCGCCCCCGCCGCCTCGGCCGCCGCGATGACCTCGTCGTCGCGCACCGACCCGCCCGGCTGCACAATCGCTCGAACCCCCGCCTCGAGCAGCACCTCGAGTCCATCGGGGAACGGGAAGAACGCGTCAGAGGCGGCGACCGCGCCGCGAGCGCGATCCTCACCCGCTCGCGCCACCGCCAGTCGGGCCGCATCAACGCGGTTGACCTGACCCATGCCGATGCCCACCGCGCCGCCGTCGCGCGCGAGCAGGATGGCGTTGGACTTGGGTGCACGCACGGCACGCCAGGCGAACGCCAGATCACGCATCGTCTCGGCATCCACCGGCGACCCGCAGGCCAGACGCCACGTGCCCGGATCATCGCCGTCGGCGCCGATGTCATCAGCGGCCTGCAACAGGACACCACCGGCGATGGCTCGCACCTCCACCCAGTCCGATGCCGCGCGCGGCTCAGCGCGCAGGATGCGCAGACCCTTGCGCTCGGTGAGGAGTTCAAGTGCACCAGGCTCGAAGTCCGGCGCGACGACGACCTCGGTGAAGACGTCGACCATCTCACGTGCCATGGCCTCCGTCACCGGGCCGTTGGCCGCCACGACACCGCCGAACGCCGAGACCGGATCGGTCGCGAACGCCTTCTCGTAGGCCTCGGCGATGTCACGTCCGATCGCGATACCGCATGGGTTCGCGTGCTTGATGATCGCGACCGCAGGATCGACGTGGTCGTAGGCGGCACGGCGAGCGGCATCGGCGTCGACGTAGTTGTTGTAGGACATCTCCTTGCCGTGGAGTTGCTCGGCACGTGCGAGACCCGGACGGGAGAAGTCCGCCGCGTAGAGGGCGGCTCGCTGGTGCGGGTTCTCGCCGTAGCGCAGCACGTCACGTCGGTTCCACGCCTGGCCCAACCAGGAGGGGAAGCCTTCACCATCCGGATCGGGTGCCACGACATTGCCCAGCCAGGTCGCGACGGCGACGTCATACGACGCGGTGTGGGCGAAGGCCTCGGCTGCGAGACGTTGGCGCTCGGCGAGAGTGAAACCTCCGGCGCCCAGCGCCGCAATCACGTCGTCGTAGTGGCCCGGTGAAACGACCGTCGCGACATTCGCATGGTTCTTGGCCGAGGCTCGAACCATGGCCGGCCCGCCGATGTCGATCTGCTCGACGCACTCCTCGGGCGATGCACCCGAGGCCACGGTGTCGATGAAGGGATAGAGGTTGACCACCACCAACTCGAAGGGCGCGATATCGAGATCATCGAGTTGCCGACGATGATCCGCCGAGCGCAGATCGGCGAGCAGGCCGGCGTGCACGCGCGGGTGCAGTGTCTTGACCCGGCCATCGAGGCATTCGGGGAAGCCGGTGAGGTCGGACACCGGTGTCACGTCGACCCCCGCGTCCACGATGCGCGCGGCGGTCGACCCGGTCGAGACAATCTCGACACCGGCCGCCGACAGGGCCTGGGCCAGCTCGGTCAGGCCGGACTTGTCATAGACCGAGATCAGCGCTCGCCGGATCGGTCGACGATCTGCGCCCGTTGCGGTCTCGTCGGTGGTCATGGAATGGTCACCCTCCTGCCGTGGATCGTGCAGCCGTGCTGTGCCAATGAGTTCACCGTCGACACGAGCAGTCCTCGTTCGACCTGCTTGATGCGCTCGTGTAGGAGATCGATGTCATCACCCTCCTGCACCGGGACGGCCGCCTGTGCGATGACCGGGCCCGTGTCGACGCCGGTGTCGACGATGTGGACAGTGCAGCCGGTGACCTTGGCGCCGTAGGCGAGCGCGTCCTGAACAGCGTGAGCGCCCGGGAAGGACGGCAGGAGCGCCGGATGGGTGTTGATGATGCAATCGGGGAAGCGGTCGAGGACAGCGGGGCCCAGGATGCGCATGAACCCCGCGCAGACAACCCAGTCCGGTTCGAAGGCCGCGATCAGATCGGCCAGTGCGGCATCCCACGAGCCACGATCGTCATACGCCGAGGTGGGCAGGACCTGGGTCGAGACCCCGTGGCGAGCGGCCCGCTGCAGTGCGACGGCCGAAGCGTCGTCGCTGATGACGCCGACGACACCGAAGTGCGACGAGGGAGCGTCGAGAAGGGCTTGCAGGGTCGTGCCACTTCCGGAGACGAGGACGACGATGCGAGCAGTCACATTGCGAGCCTAGTGACGTGCGCCGGAGCCAGCCTCAGCGGTGCCAGGGCGCGCGCACCACGACGTCACCACACCAGTGATCGGCATAGCCGCGCAGCCGGCGCGCGGAGTCCCAGAGTGGTGAAAGGCCGATGATGAGCACGAGGAGCCACGCGACGCCGCCGACGACGGGCAGGAAACTGACCGCACCGGCCACGCCGTACAGGAGGAACCAGCGTCGGGCCGAGGCACTCCACCCCAGCGGACCGCCGGTCTCGACGCGGACGGCTCGGATCCCGACGCACCAGCCGCCGATCGTGCGGCCCCACAGAGCCATGAGCGGCACCGTGTAGAGCGCCGAGAGCACGATCCACACCGCGATGCCGGTCCAGATGGGCAGGCTCGGCGGTGCGCTTACGGACGTCACCCCGGCATCATCAACGCGCACCTGCACGACGCCGGTGGCGCGCTGCGCGAGCCAGGCGGTCGCGAGCCCGGCCACCACGACGAGCAGGGCCATGTCGATGACGGCCCCCGCGATACGCAGCGACATCGGAGCAAGCGTGTGCGGTGTCGAGGCCGAGCGCCCTGCACCTGCCGGGGTGGTTCGCGGACGGCGCGCAGGGGCGGGCCGCGTCGTGCTAGCCATCGAAGTCCTCCCCGCTCTGCCTCGGTGGCCAGATGACCACGACCGCGCTGCCCAGCAGACTGGTGCCGAGTGCGGCCACGCCAACGTAGATGGGTGCGGGGCCCAGTGCGGACAGGCTCGCCGTACCGAGCGATCCGGAGCAGACGTACGCGGCGGCGGCCAGCGCTAGGCCCATGAGGACGGCTGCCGCCGAACCGACCGCCAGGCCCGGCAGGCCGGTCCAATCGCGCCGACGCAGCAGCCATCCCATCACCGCGCCGGCCAGCACGCCGGTGAGAGGGAGCAGAACGGCCAGCGCCGGCGGCTCGGGTGGGATGGCCGCGAGGAGGGGCAGCCCAGGCAGTGCCGCCGAACCGGCCTCGCCGAAGGCTGACACGGTCGCGGTGGAACTGACCGCGAAACCGGGGCCGAGGAGATAGGCCGCGGTCCACATGAGGGCCACCGGCAGGTAGCCGACGGAGAGGGCCAGCACGAGGAGGGCACCAGCGGCGCCGAGCCCAAGACCGCCGAGCACCCGGGCGACCTCGTCCGCGTGGATCACGATCATGGTGCCCAGGGCCAGCGCGGAGGCAATCACTAGGACGAGGAGTCCGGTCAGCGCGGCCGCTGGCGCGTCGATGAACCCCCGCGGCAGGTCAGCGGGCTCAATCAACCGAGCCCGAACGATGAGCGTGGCCAGGGCGACGACGAGGGCAACCGATCCGGCGATGACGCCGGCCTGCCACGGCACCGCACCCAGATGCTGGCCAAGACCGGCCAGCACAGCCGCGCCCAGCCCGTAGAGCAGCGCGGCACTCAACGCCACGGCCACGGCCTCGCCGCGGCGCGCAACGGCCGCTGCACCGGCGGCCCATCGGATCGCGGCCACGATGGCGACCACGCACAGAAGACCGAAGCCGAGTGGCGGCACGCTCACCGGGGTATCGAGGACGACGAGGGGCACGCCCTGCCCCGCCAGCCACCCGGCCGATGCGGCCTCGAGCATGTGAGACCACTCCCACGACGCAGCCGGGTCCAGCATCCAGGCGCCGAGGGCCACGATGGCGAGGACGGCGTAGCTCAGCAGCGCAGCAGCAGCCCCCGCGAGTGCACCGGCCACGACCAGGGGCAGCGGCGGGCTGGCAGGAGTGTCGGCCCGGTCACGCGAACGACGCCCGGCGTCGGGACGGCGTTCGGTCAGGCTCACCGGTCAAGCCTCGCAGGATGACAGGCGTCACACGCGTAACGGCACGCCCAATTCCTCAAGCCGCACCCTTGTGGTCTGTGGTTGCTATTTCGCCGAGTTAGCGACCATTTCCCACAAGGGTGCGGAGGTTGGTAAGGGTTTGGTCCAATCAGCCGCGGAGGATCGAACGCATGAGACGAGCGGTCTCGCTCGGTGTCTGACCGACCTTGACCCCGACCGCCTCGAGGGCGTCCTTCTTCGCCGCGGCGGTGCCGGCCGAGCCGGACACGATCGCGCCCGCGTGCCCCATCGTCTTGCCCTCGGGCGCGGTAAAGCCCGCGACGTAGCCGACGACCGGCTTGGTGACGTTCTCGGCGATGAACGCCGCGGCTCGCTCCTCGGCGTCGCCGCCGATCTCACCGATCATCACGATCGCCTCGGTGGCGGGGTCTGCCTCGAACGCTGCGAGACAGTCGATGTGCGTGGTGCCGATGATCGGGTCACCGCCGATGCCGACAGCGGTGGAGAAGCCGATGTCGTTCAACTCGTACATCATCTGGTAGGTCAGCGTGCCGGACTTGGACACCAGTCCAATCGGCCCCGAACCGGTGATGTCGGCCGGGATGATGCCCGCATTGGACTGCCCGGGGGAGATGATGCCGGGGCAGTTCGGTCCGATGATCCGCGTCGTACCAGCGTTCTGCGCGTACTGGAAGAACTTCGCGGTGTCGTGCACCGGGATGCCCTCGGTGATCACGACGCACAGCGGGATCTCCGCATCAACGGCCTCCTCGACCGCGGCCTGCGCGAAGCGCGGCGGCACGAACACCACCGACACATTGGCACCCGTGGCCACGACGGCCTCTCGCACGTCGCCGAAGACCGGGATGCCATCGACCTCCTGGCCGCCCTTGCCCGGCGTCACGCCCGCCACCACCTCGGCGCCGCTGGCAACCATGCGGCGCGTGTGCTTGGTGCCCTCCGAGCCGGTCATGCCCTGCACAAGGATGCGGCTGTCCGCGTCAAGCCAGATCGTCATGATGCGCTCCCGTCGCGGCCCGCTGCCGCTAGTTCGGCCACGCGCCGCGCGGCATCGTCCATGGTCTCGACCATCTCCACGAGCGGATGGTTGAAGTCGGTGAGGATGCGACGCCCCTCTTCGGCGTTGTTGCCGTCGATGCGGCACACGATCGGCTTGGTGATCGGCTCGCCCTTGGCCGCGAGCATCTCGACGGCCTGGACGATGCCGTCCGCCACCGCGTCGCACGCGGTGATGCCACCGAAGACGTTCACGAAGACCGCGTAGACGTCCGGGTCGTTGAGCACGATGTCGAGACCGTTGGCCATGATCTCCGCGCTCGCGCCGCCACCGATGTCGAGGAAGTTCGCCGGACGGATTCCGCCGAACTCCTCGCCGGCGTACGCAACGACGTCCAGGGTGCTCATAACGAGCCCCGCGCCATTGCCGACGACCCCGACCTCGCCATCGAGCTTGACGTAGTTGAGGTCGAGTTCCTTGGCTCGCAGCTCGATCGGATCGGTGCCTTCACGATCGACCAGATCGGCGTGCGATGCGTGGCGGTAGTGAGCGTTGTCGTCCAGCGTCACCTTGCCGTCGAGGGCGAGCACACGACCGTCGGTGGTGAGGACCAGCGGGTTGACCTCCACCAGCGTCGCGTCCTCCTTGACCAGGACATCCCACAGGCGCACGAGCACGTTGGTGACCTCGTCGCGGATATTCGCGGGGAACCCGGCCTGGTCGACGATCGCGCGGGCCTTGGCCGCATCGACGCCGTCAATCGCATCGACCCGAACCAGCGCCAGCGCCTCGGGGCGCGTCGCCGCCACCTCTTCGATCTCGACACCGCCCTCGACGCTGGCCATGGCAAGGAACGCGCGGTTGGCGCGGTCGAGCAGGAAGGAGACGTAATACTCCTCCGCGATGTCCGTGGCTTCGGTCACCAGCACGCGGTGCACCGTGTGGCCCTTGATATCCATGCCGAGAATGTCCGACGCACGTGCCTGGGCATCCTCGGGGGTATCGGCGAGTTTGACGCCGCCGGCCTTGCCGCGACCACCGGTCTTCACCTGCGCCTTGACCACGACCGGGCCGCCGATCTTGCGGGCAACCTCGTGAGCGGCGTCGGGGGTCACGCAAACTTCGCCGGCGGTGACCGGCACCTCGTGTGCGTCGAACAGTGTCTTGGCCTGGTATTCGTAGAGATCCACAGAAAAGCCCTTCGACGGGACGGTCCCGTCAGCCTACTGAGGAAAGCCCTGCCGCCCGACGCGCCCCCTGATCAGTTGTCGAGCAGCGACAGCATCGACCCGATCTCGCGTACGACGCGGCCGTCAACCGGTAACGACAGGTGTCCCACTCCGCGGACCAGCATGTTGCGGGCGTTGAGGTCCGGGTGCAGCACCTGCGCGTTGGGCTGCGGGATGACCAGCTGGTCGATGTCGGACCACACGGCGAGGATTCGCGTGCGGCAGCCGGGGGCTGGTTCGTCGAGTTCGGTGATCAGATCACCCCCGATACGCATCTGGCGGGCGACCGTCAACGGCACCAGGTGCGCGGGCAGCGTGCCCTGATGCGGCGTACCGAGGGTGACGAGAGTGTGCACACGCTGGTCACCGCCGAGACGTTGCACGAGGTAGCGACCGATGAGGCCGCCCATGGAGTGACCGATGACGTGCACCTGATCGTGCCCGGTCTCCTCGCACACCTCCTCGACGAGATCGCCGAGGCGCACGGCGACCGAGCGGATGTCGTCGGTCAACGGCGAATAGTTGAGGGCGTACGTCGAGCCAAATCCTCGACGGTGCAGCCCGCGGCGCAGGACCGTGAAGATCGAGCGGTTGTCCATGACGCCGTGGACCAGGACGATCGGCGTGCCCGCGGCCACGACGTCGCCGACGAGCAGGCCGCGCTGGGCGGGCGGCAGGCCCTCGAGGGAGTGCCGCTCCTGCTGCAATCGGAACTGCTCTTCGACCAGGCCCATCGGGTACATCGCGAGGTGGGCGGCCACCCAGGCGGTCTCGACCGCGACACCTTTGACGGCGCTCGGCGTGAGCAAAGAACGGCCGACCCAGGAAGCGCCGTCGCGCAGTCCCATGACCGCACGGCGACCGAGCCCATCGGTCATCTCGTACGGCGGCACCGGGACAGGTTCGGCGACCACCTACCGACCGTAGCGCGCTCGTGGGCGGTATGTCCTGCGACCGCGGGTAGGGGTCATGCCGGTCGGGAGCCTTCTGCCCCTATCGTTAGGGGCGAAATCCGTGGGCGAACCGTCGCCGCACGAGGGAAGGGGCGCGATGTCTGCCACAGCACGCATCCTGGTGGCCAAGCCCGGACTCGACGGCCACGATCGCGGCGCCAAGGTCGTGGCCCGAGCTCTACGCGACGCGGGCTTCGAGGTGATCTACACCGGCCTGCACCAGACGCCCGAGCACATTGTTGACGCGGCGATCCAGGAGGACGTCGATGCCATTGGCGTCTCGATCCTGTCCGGTGCCCACCAGGTGCTCTTCACTGAACTGATGGCCGAGCTTCAGCGCCGGGACGCCACCGACATCGTCGTCTTCGGTGGCGGGATCATCCCCGACGCCGACGTCCCGGGCTTAAAGGAACTCGGGGTGGCCGAGATCTTCGGCCCCGGCACGTCCATGGAGGAGATCTCCTCCTGGGTGGGCGCCCACGTCACGCCCGCGTAGGCGCGATCCACAAAGCCATATCTGTCACATCTGTCACATCTACCCCATCCGCCTCACTGGTTTGCCGATTTCCGCTCGAACCTGATAGACCCGGGGGGTGCGCCGCCTCCTCCTCCCCATCGCCTGCGTGGGAGTCCTCATATTGGGCCAGGCGGCCATCGTGCTCACCGCCGTTCCCTGGGCCTTCGGTATCTCTGCGCAGGCCGCGGGCCCGGTGGACGGCGCCGGCGGCTCCGGGGTGCCCACCGGGCAGGGACGCAGCGACAGCAGCGACCTACGCCTCGATGGCTCCGCAGGCGTCGCCCACATCGCCTCGGTCACGGCGGTCAACGCCCTCGCGGGCCGGGCGGCCGCGGGTCAGCCAGGGGATGAGCCCACCTACTCCGGACCGGCGTACAGCTACCCCGTCACCTGGGGCACGCCCATCAGTGGCGAGTTCGGCGCGGTGAGTTCGGACTGGCCCCGTGGTCACGCCGGGATCGATTTCAACGGCGATCTCGGCGACCCCGTCTACGCCGCGACCGATGGCAAGGTCACGTACGCGACGTACAACGATGCCGGCTACGGCAATCTCGTCATGATCATGCGCAAGGACGGTACGCAGACCCGCTACGCGCACCTGTCGAAGATCAAGGTCAAGCAGGGGCAGCGTGTCCAGGCCGGTGATCTCATCGGCAAGATCGGCAACACGGGTGCTTCTTCGGGTCCCCACCTGCACTTCGAGGTGCGTGTGGGGCCCGCGCTAACGCCATCGAATCCCGCGGGTCTGTGGACCGGCGCCAAGCCCGGCGTCCCAGCCAAGCCACCGCGCTGGGCCTGCAAGAACTTCGGCTGCTAGAGCTTCTCCACCGGCGCATAACGCAACAGCAGCCGCTTCGTGCCGGCACTGCCGAAATCGATCGTCGCCTCGGCTCGATCGCCCACACCGCTGGTCTCGACCACGGTCCCGAGCCCGAACGTCTTGTGCGTCACCCGCTCCCCTACCGCCAACGAGACGACCGGTGCCGTGCCCGACGTGGGCTGCGGGCGACCGAATCCGGTGGGGCGATGGGACGGCGGCGTCGGCGTCCAGGTGGGCTCGGGCTCGTCGCGTCGGGAATCCACGAGTTCGGGCGGAATCTCGTCCAGGAAACGCGACGCGGGATTGTGCGAGGGCGTGCCCCAGGCCGATCGGGTGACGGCACGGGTGAGGTAGAGGCGTTGCCGTGCCCGCGTGATGCCGACATACGCCAAGCGGCGCTCCTCCTCGAGTTCGGACTCCGACCCCAGGGACCGGATGTGCGGAAAGACGCCGTCTTCCATGCCGGTGAGGAAGACCACCGGGAACTCCAGGCCTTTTGCTGTATGCAAGGTCATGAGCGTGACGACGCCTTCATCGTCATCGGGGATCTCATCGGCATCGGCGACGAGTGAGACGCGCTCGAGGAACCCGGCGAGCGTCGGCTCGTCGTTGTCCCGCTCGTATTCGGCGGCCACCGATTCGAGTTCGGCGAGATTCTCCACGCGGGATTCATCCTGGGGATCGGTCGATGCCTGAAGTTCGGCGAGATAGCCGCTCTGCTCCAGCACCGCCTGCAAGATCACCGCTGGCCCCTCACCGGCCTCGTCCAGGGTGCGCAGGTCGGACATGAGTTGAGCAAACGCCTTGGCCTGAGTATGCGAGCGAGTCGCGAGCCCGCCAATCTCGTCGAGGCGATCGAGGGCTGCGCCGAAGGAGATGCGCTCACGTTGGGCAAAGGTGTCGATGACCTCTTCGGCGCGGTCGCCGATGCCGCGCTTGGGCACATTGAGGATGCGGCGCAGGGAGACGTCGTCGTCCCGGTTGGCGATGGCGCGGAGGTAGGCGATGGCATCGCGGATCTCGCGGCGCTCATAGAAGCGGGTTCCGCCCACCACGGTGTACGGCATACCGACCCTGATGAAGATCTCTTCCACCGCACGGGACTGTGCATTTGTTCGATAGAAGACCGCCACGTCCGCGGGGCGGAGGCCCTCAGTGTCGACGAGTTGGTCGATCTCGTCGGCCACGAAGCGCGCCTCGTCATGCTCATCGTCGGCAACGTAGAGCGCGATCTGCTCACCCGGACCGGAGTCGGTCCACAGCCGCTTGGGGCGACGACCGGTGTTGCGGGCGATGACCTTGTTGGCCGCGTCGAGGATCGTCTGTGTCGAGCGGTAGTTCTGCTCAAGGAGGACTGTCCGTGCGTCGGGGAAATCCCTCTCGAACTCCTCGATATTGCGGATCGTCGCACCGCGGAAGGCATAGATCGACTGGTCCGCATCGCCCACCACACACAACTCGGCGGGTGACACTCCGTCCGACCCGTCACCCACTAGTTCCCGGATCAGGACGTACTGCGCGTGATTGGTGTCCTGGTACTCGTCAACCAGGATGTGGCGGAATCGGCGGCGATAGTGCTGCGCCACGTCCGGGAAGAGTTGGAGCAGGGCCACCGTCGCACCGATCAGATCATCGAAGTCGAATGCGTTGGCAAGACGAAGGCGACGCTGGTACTCGGCGTAGGCCTGCGCCAGTGCCTTCTCCTGCGGGGTCTGCGCGCGCTGGGCGAACGACTCCTCGTCGATGAGTTCGTTCTTCAACTGTGACACGCGCGCGGTGAAGGACCTCGGCGGATTGCGCTTGGGGTCCAGATCAAGGTCTCGCATCACCATCGACATCAGCCGCTGGGAGTCGGCTGCGTCGTAGATGGAGAAGTTCGTCGACATGCCGAGTCGACCAGCCTCACGGCGCAGGATGCGGACACACGCGGAGTGGAAGGTCATCACCCACATGGCGCGTGATGCCGGTCCGACGAGATCGGCGACTCGCTCGGCCATCTCGCGAGCCGCCTTGTTGGTGAACGTGATCGCGAGGATCTCCGAGGGCCGCACATGCTCCTCGCGAATGAGGTGGGCGATACGGCGGGTGAGAACCCGCGTCTTGCCCGACCCGGCACCCGCCACGATGAGCAGGGGCCCCCCACGATGGTGGACCGCCTCATCCTGGGCCGGGTTCAGATCAGACACCCGGCGATCGTACGGCGTCGCGCTGACGGTGCGGCGAGGCGCTGTCGGAGCTTTGGCGTCGAGCGGCTAGAGCAGGTACGCCACGACCTCGGCGTTGACATCGACGTCGCCGACGACATCGCGCCGGATGGTGCCCCGGCTGTCGAGTGGGACGATGATGAGTCCGGTGATGCGTGACTTGCGGGGGATGATCAGCGAGTTATGCTCGGGCTTGCCGAGCGAGTAGAACGTGACCTCGCCACCCTTCTTGACCGCAGCAGCACTCACCCGCAGCACGGCAGCGGACGCCCCGGAAGCGCTGATCCGTGCGCGCTGGGTCATCGTGTCGGCCGAGACCGCTTCACCGGAATCGTGCGGCGTCTGGATGAGTTCGGTGAGCAGACTGCGGCCTTTGCGCACCTGGACCGGTTCGACCGGCACCAGCAGAGCGCCGAGCTCGGGAGTCCGTACGGCCGAGGCCTGAAGCGTCAAGGTGACGTCGATCGGCGCACGACCTCGGTTGATCACCAGGACGCGACCCTCGTTGTCGAGGGCGGCGATGACCGGCTCGGTCACCGACGCCTTCCCGCGATAGCGGATGCGCGCATCGGCCGGTGAAGACTTCTCGCCGACCTTGCGCACGATGACCGACCCAGCCTTCTGCGTTCCGGTCACGGTGAGATTCATCAGCACCCCCGCCGGTGGACCGTCGGCTGTGGCCGCGAGACCAACATCGACGATGCGCTTCTCTCCAGGCGCGAGCGGGGCAGCCAGTGCAACAGAGTCGTAGACCACCTGGTTCGCCTGGGGCAGGAGGCGACCACCGTCGGCTCCTGCCGAGGAGGGATCGACGAAGTAGCCGAGAACATCCACGGTCACATGGGTGGCACCGGAGTCCGTGGTGAAGGCGATGGTGCCATCGGTAGCAATCGGCAGGATGCTGACCGATTCGCGTTTGGCGTTCATGACGATCTCATCAAAGGACCCCGTGGCGATCGCCGTGAGGGTGGCCGGCGAGTTGGACTTCAGAGTCGTCACGCGCACGGCCACCGCCTTGGCCGTCTCTCCGGGGCCTCGCGCGACGTTGATCACGACAGGGCTGCCGGCTCCACCACTGGATCGCGCGGCCAGTCGGCAGGGACGCTGGGACAGGCCCTTGCCCGTCTGCGTATCCAGGACGCGCTTGGGCGTGATCGCGACGAAGTCCAGGCCTTCACCCGGATCCGCCGGCGTGCTGGACGGCGTACGCGCGGCGGAGCAGAACGGTGCCGGTGAAGGGTCGCCGCCCCAGAAACTCGTCTGTGCTGCCGCGCCGTCCCAGGTGAGCGAGATATGGATGTGATCGCGATGACAGTAGGTGTCGTAGCCGTCGTCCTGCAGGTTGTAGCAACCCTTGAGTTCGGTCCACTGCCGCGTGTACGACTCCCAGATCTCATCGCCCCAGCCGATGTACATCACGCCGAGGCGCCGGGCCATCGCGAACTCATTGCCGTTCTCGTCCGTCGCCAGCAGCCAGTTGAGGAAGGACTCAGCCTGCGCGTTCTGGCTCGGGATCGAACTGTCGATCATCCAGTCGAGGGCGCGGCCCTCCTTGTGCTCACTGCGGCCGCCCTGGTTGCAGTCGCGCGGCGTCCAGATGTCGTACGTCGTCTCGTAGGTGGAGCGGATCAACGCGGTGAGTTTGGCGGCACCCACCTTGGTCTCGGGCGAGCAGATGAACTGCCCCTGGTAGCCGGCGAGCGGGTCAACCTCGGCGGGCAGTCCGTCGGGGACCGCGGGCGGCGGCGGGAGGGGGACGTCGTCCTTCTTGTTCTTGTTCGTGTCCTTGGCGCTGTCCGGCTTCTTGGCGGAGTCCTTGTCCTTGTTCTTGTCCTTGGACGCGTCGCCACTCGGCGCTTCTTCGTCCACTGCCGGCGGCAGGTCGTGATCATGGTCGTGCCCGTCATCGCTGTGCCCGTCATCGACAGTGGTGTCATCGGCCACGGGTACGCCGTCTTCGATGAGCAGCGATTCATCGGGCACATGGTCGGCCTCGCCGAGGGGGGCCGCCGAGGCCGGATTGGCTCCGGCCAGGAAGGTGGCGCTGGCCACCATCGCGACCACGACCACCGAAACACGCATCAACCACGACCCCGTAGGATCACCCTGGCTCAGGGCTGTCTGGGCACGCACATCGTCCAAGGTAGCCCCTTGAGCCCCATGAGCCACTCCTGACTCGGGCGTTTCCCATGGAAATCCCACCTGTCCGATTTGCCCCTCTTGGAGAATGTGTGTCCCCCAGCAACGACGTCCCCGCCCACGCGGCCCGCGCGCTCGTAGTCACCGCACACCCCGACGACGTGGACTTCGGGGCCGCGGGAACCATCGCCACCTGGGTGGCTGAGGGCACGGAAGTGACCTACTGCATCGCCACCGACGGGGATGCCGGCGGCTTCGATCCCACCGTGCCGAGGTCGGAGATTCCGGGCATCCGTCGTGCCGAGCAGCGCGCGGCCGCCGCCGTCCTCGGCGTACACGACGTCCGATTCCTCGGCTACCGCGACGGCGACCTCACCGTCTCCCAGGATCTGCGTCGCGACATCAGCCGGGTGATCCGCCAGGTCCGCCCCGAGCGCATCTTGATCCAGTCCCCGGACCGCAACTGGGAGCGTCTCGGCGCTTCCCACCCCGATCACCTCGCGGCCGGGGAGGCCGCGATCTTCGCTGTCTACCCCGATGCCCGCAATCCGTTCGCGCATCCGTCCCTGCTCGCCGACGAAGGTCTCGACGCCTGGACAGTGCACGACGTCTGGGTCATGGGCGGTCCCACCCCGAATCACTTCGTCGACGTCACCGAACACCTAGGGCGCAAGCTCGAGGCCCTGCGGGCGCACGAGAGTCAGACGTCGCACATGGATGACCTCGAAGATCGCATCACGATGTGGATGCGTGCCGCGGCCGAGCGCGGCGGTCTGCCGGAAGGGCAACTCGCCGAGGGCTTCCTCGTCACACATGTGCCGTAGCCCCGGAGGGCGGCACGGGGCAGATGTCGGCTAGTGCCAGAAGACAGCGAGGATCACGTTCACCAGGGTGAGTGCACCGATGGCACCCCAGAAGCCCACCTGCGGCAGCGGACGGCGCCGGCCGATGAAGGCCAAGACCGTGATGATCAAGGTGATGGCGAGCTTCACCGACAACTTCGTGACGTTGGCGGTCTCGTCCTCGAGCAGGCCGGCTTCCAAGATGCCCATCATGAGCACTCCGGTCACCAACTGGGTCAGCGCGCCGTGCAGCATCGCGGGGTTGACGCCCTTCTCGGCCGAGGACATCTGGACCAGGAATCCACCGAGGAGGCTGGCCAGGCCGATGAAGTGAAGGACGACGATGACGTTGAAGACGATTTCCACACCGTCAGGCTACTAGTCGCTAGCCCCAACCCCTGACACCTTCCCGGGTTACTCCCACTCGATGGTGCCGGGGGGCTTGCTCGTGACATCCAGCACCACCCGGTTGACCTCGCGCACCTCATTGGTGATGCGCGTGGAAATCCGCGCGATGACGTCGTACGGCAAGCGAGACCAATCCGCGGTCATCGCATCCTCGCTCGACACCGGACGCAGCACGACCGGATGACCATAGGTCCGGCCATCGCCCTGTACGCCGACCGATCGGACATCGGCAAGAAGCACCACGGGGAACTGCCACACGTCGCGATCGAGTCCCGCAGCGGTGAGCTCCTCCCGGGCGATCGCGTCGGCCGCGCGCAGGATGCTGAGACGCTCTTCGTCGACCGCACCGATGATGCGGATCGCGAGACCGGGGCCGGGGAACGGGTGCCGCCAGACGATCTCCGGCGGCAGGCCCAGTTCGAGCCCCACCGCGCGCACCTCATCCTTGAACAGCGTGCGCAGGGGCTCGACGAGCGTGAACTGCAGATCGTCCGGCAGCCCGCCGACGTTGTGGTGGCTCTTGATGTTGGCGGTACCGGTGCCGCCCCCGGACTCAACGACGTCGGGGTAGAGCGTGCCCTGCACGAGGAACTCCACCGTGTGACCGCTGCGCCCAGCCTCATCGACCACCTGACGGGCCGCATCCTCGAAGACCCGGATGAACTCGCGGCCAATGATCTTGCGCTTGGTCTCCGGATCTGAGACCTCCGCGAGCGCTGACAGGAAGCGTTCGCGTGCGTCGACCACGACGAGCCGTACGCCGGTCGCGGCCACGAAGTCCCGCTCGACCTGTTCGGCCTCGCCCGCCCGCAACAAGCCGTGGTCGACGAAGACACAGGTGAGTTGGTCACCGACCGCCCGCTGCACCAACGCGGCCGCGACGGCCGAATCAACCCCGCCGGACAGACCACAGATCACGAGCCCGTCGCCGACCTGCTCGCGAATGAGATCAACCTGGTGCTCGATGACACCCGTCATGGTCCACGTCGGCTCCACCTGTGCGATGTCCCGGAGGAAGGCCTCGAGGACTCGTTGACCGTGCTCGCTGTGCAGGACCTCCGGATGGAACTGGACGCCGGCCAGGCGGCGGTCGAGATCCTCCATGGCAGCGACGGGTGCGCCTGCCGTGCTGGCGGTGACCGCGAAGCCCGTGGGAGCACTGGTCACCGAATCACCATGCGACATCCACACCGACTGTCGCTGGGGCAGATCGGCAAAGAGGCGGCCCGCCTCATCGTCGACCGACAACTCGGTGCCACCGAACTCGCTGAGCCCGGTCCGCTCCACAACACCGCCAAGGGCCTGGGCCATCGCCTGGAAGCCGTAGCAGATGCCGAACACGGGAACCCCGGCCTCGAACAGGGCAGGATCCACCGAGGGAGCGCCTTCGGCGTACACACTCGACGGGCCCCCGGACAACACAATGGCGACCGGGTCTCGGTCGAGCATCTGCGACACGGGCATGTCGTGCGGAACAATCTCCGAATAGGCGTGGGCCTCTCGCACGCGGCGGGCGATGAGTTGCGCGTACTGCGCCCCGAAATCGACGACGAGGACGGGGCGATCCCCGGCAGGCTCGGTCATGTGGGGAGCGTAGTCAGCGCGCAGCGAACGCGGTGACGAGGGCGTAGGTCGCTACGGAGATCGTGAGTACGGCCAGGGTGACAGTCCCGAGCCAGAACCCGACCATGGCGAGCGGTCGGCCACCGATGACGCGGTAGCCGGGGCCACGGCGCAGGGCCAGTCGGCCCAAGACAATGCCGAGCACGCTGCCGATGATGGGCAAGATGCCGAGCCCGAGCACGGACAGCACGATCGACCAGAGACCCAACCAGGACCGCTTGATCACGGTTGGTTCGGTGGGCGCTGGAACCTCAGCGGGAGCCGGCGCCTCGGCCTCCACCACGGGGGCGATGACGGCCGTGGGCGGATCAGCG
>CAYGMM010000001.1:1603-52862 GCA_964351035.1 uncultured Actinomyces sp. | reverse complement strand
GCAAGCTCCGCTTTCACCGTTCGACTTGCATGTGTTAAGCACGCCGCCAGCGTTCGTCCTGAGCCAGGATCAAACTCTCCGTTAAGGAATGTTGATTGCGCCCGAAAGCGCCATCACTCAACGTGAGTGATCATGGCGGACAGAGCTGAATGCTTCTGTCAACCAAAGGAACCGTTCCGAGTCGGCCCGAAGGCACGCCCCGGTAACGGGGTTATTTGGCATCGATATGTGGCACACTGTTGAGTTCTCAAGGAGCGGTTGCGCGTCGGGCGTTCCCGCAGTGCGGGCCGTTCCCGGGGCAACTCCGTCACGCTACCGGCACAGATCGGTCCGGGTCAAATCCGCTCTTTCGAGCAGTTTCGACCTGAGTCTGATCGACTGGGAGTCGTGGCGCCTCTCCGGTCCAGCCTTCTCGTCAGACCCACCCTGCGGGCGGTGACGATCGTCCGGGTTCTCCGTGCGAGGAAGTACAACATTACGCCGGTTTGACGGGCAGGTCAAATTCAGATGGCCATTTCGAGGGTGACGTGCATCACCCCTCGACGATGACGCCCGCGAGCGTCTTGCGGCCCCGGCGTAGCACGAGGTATCGCCCCGCGAGCAGCAGTTCCGCGGAGGGGGTGAAGTCCTCGGTTGTCACGCGCTCATTGTTCACGTAGGCGCCACCCTCCCCCACGGTCCGACGGGCCGCTCCGCGACTCTGGGCCAGGCCGCTGCGCGTCAGCAACTCGACGATGTCGGGCAGTTGCCCGTCGACAATGTCCGACGCCGGCACCGTGCAATGCGGCACTTCGGCCAGCGCTGCACCGAGCGTTGCCTCGTCGACAGATGCCAGGTCGCCCTGGCCGAACAGCGCCGCGGCGGCCGCCTCGACCGCCTCCGTCGCGGCGGCACCGTGCACCAGTGTCGTCAGTTCGCGGGCGAGGGCCCGCTGCGCCTCACGCTTCTGTGGTGCCTCGCTCGTCGCCGCCTCCAGAGCCTCGATCTCCTCGTGCGACTTCTCGCTGTAGAAGCGCAGGAATGTCGATACGTCACGGTCATCGGCGTTGAGCCAGAACTGGAAGAAGGCGTACGGACTGGTCATCGACGCATCAAGCCAGACGGTCCCGGTCTCGGTCTTGCCGAACTTGGTGCCGTCCGCCTTGGTGATCAACGGCGTCGTGAGCGCGTGAACGTGGGCGCCCTCGACGCGACGAACAAGATCGACGCCAGCGGTAATGTTGCCCCACTGATCGGAGCCGCCGGTCTGCAGATGGCAGCCATAGCGACGGAAGAGCTCGAGGTAGTCGTACGACTGCAGGAGTTGGTAGCTGAACTCGGTGAAGGAAATGCCCTCGGCGGCGAGGCGTGCCGCCACGGCCTCGCGGTCGAGCATCCGGTTGACGCTGAAGTGCTTGCCGATGTCGCGCAGGAAGGCGATGACGTCAACGCCGGCGGTCCAATCAAGGTTGTTCACCATGCGCGCGGCAGCAGGCCCGTCGAAGTCGTAGAACCGCTCGAGCTCGGATCGCAGCCGCATCGCCCAACCTTCGACGACCTCGGCCGGGTTGAGTGTGCGCTCGCCCGTCATCTTTGGGTCGCCAATCAGCCCGGTCGCGCCGCCCACTAGGGCCAGCGGTAGGTGACCGTGCGCCTGGAAGCGTCGCATCGTGACGATCTGCAGCAGATTGCCCAGGTGCAGACTCGGTGCCGTCGGATCGAACCCGACGTAGAGCGTGAGCGGCCCTTCGTCGAGTTCCTTGGCGAGGGCGTCGATATCGGTGCTCTGCGCGATGAGTCCGCGCCACTGCAGATCTTCGATGAGGGCGTTCACGCGTTCATCTTGCCGCACGGCGCCGCGGTGCTGCCGCACGGTAGGGGCTCACCGTCGGGTCATCGGTGATGAATCGCCAAGGCGTCTTCGCGCCCGCACCCCCGACACCGGTGCGTGGCGTGGTTGCCGAAACCGGCAGTGGCCGCCGCGGTAACTCCAGACGCACCGGTGACGTCGAATCCAGCAGATCCGCACCGTCGAGTTCCCCGGTGAGGCCCAGCGCGACCGTAAGCCGTGCCGGCCCCCGCGCTAGGTCACGGTCGGCTCGTGCAGAGGGTCTGCGACCGCGGGCGGTATCGACCCCCTCGATGATCTCCCCTGCGCGGAGCAGTACCGCGGCAGCCGCTCCCTCCGGCCCGGTCACGACATTGGCACACCAGTGCATGCCGTAGGTGAAGTAGATGTAGGCATGGCCCGGCGGGCCGAACATGGTGGCGTTGCGCGGGGACCGGCCCCGGTAGGCGTGCGATCCGGGATCCTCACCCACGCCGCCATAGGCCTCCACCTCGGTGATGCGAACGACGACCGGTTCCCCATCCACCTCGGACACCAGGCGTGCACCGAGGAGGCGGGGCGCCACCTGGTGGGCCGACTGTCGCAGGAGAGCTCGACTCATGAGCGCCGCCGTATGCCACTCGCGATCGCCACACCCAGCAGGGCGCCCACCACATTGGCCACGACATCGGTCAGTTGCGCCGAGCGTTGACCGAGCACCCCCTGCAGAAGTTCGAGGGCAACGCCGTACGACGACGCGAGGAGCACGGTTAACCAGGGACGCGCGGCCCGTTGCGCCAGCATGGCGGTCGCGGTCAGCAGGAGATAGCCAACGGCGTGCCCTACCCAGGCGCGCAACTCACCAAGATCGGCGATCTCGGCAACGGGGGTGCCGCGCGGGGGAAGCAAGGACGCGATCGCCACGACGGCGGCGAGGATGACCGTTGCCGTGACCCACACACCGCGCGGGAGCCCGAGGGTCCGCGACGGCGATGCCGCGATGGCCTCGCCGGAGGGTTCGCGGGGCTCAGCCGTCGCCACGCGCCCAGGCCGCATCGGCAGCGACGACGTCGCGCGCGTCGGCGATCTGTTCGCGCACGCGGACCGGCGCGGTGCCGCCGAACGCGGAGCGTGACGCGACCGACCCTTCGAGCGACAGGACTTCGCGGACCTGAGGAGTCAGGTGCACCGAGATGGTGGCGAGGTCCGCATCGGTGAGGTCCCACAGTTCGAGGCCACGCTCCTCGGCGGTGCGCACACAGGCACCGGCGATCTCGTGCGCGTCACGGAAAGGCACGCCCTGCCGTACCAGCCACTCCGCGATGTCGGTGGCAAGCGCGAACCCTTGCGGTGCCGACGACGACATGCGCACCGCGTCGAAGCGCAATGTCGCGATCATGCCCGTGACGGCCGGGAGCACAAGCAGCAGTTGCTCGACCGTGTCGAACACCGGCTCCTTGTCCTCCTGCAGGTCGCGGTTGTACGCGAACGGCATGCCCTTGATGGTCGCCAGCAAGCCGGTGAGGTTGCCGATGAGTCGACCGGACTTGCCGCGGATGAGTTCAGCCACGTCGGGGTTCTTCTTCTGCGGCATGATCGACGAACCGGTTGACCAGGCGTCGTCGAGAGTCGCCCACGCGAACTCACGCGAGGCCCACAGGATGACCTCCTCGCCGATGCGCGACAGATGCACGCCGATCATCGCGGCGTCGAAGAGGAACTCCGCCACCCAGTCACGATCACTCACGGCGTCGATCGAATTCGCCAACGCGCCACGGAAGCCGAGGTCGGCCGCCGCCGCTTGCGGATCGAGCCCGAGCGACGAGCCGGCGAGTGCGCCGGCGCCGAGGGGCGACAGCGACGCACGGCGGTCCCAGTCCCGCAGGCGATCGATATCGCGGGCAAAGGCATGAACATGCTTGGCCAACTCATGCCCGAAGGACACCGGCTGCGCATGCTGCAGGTGCGTGAAGCCGGGAGCGAACACGTCAACGTGCTCCTCGGCCTGATCGAGCAAGGCTTCCTGCAGCACCGTGAGCTCGGCCGCGATGCTGCGGACCTGGTCGCGCAGATACAACCGGAAGTCCGTGGCCACCTGGTCGTTGCGACTCCGCCCGGCGCGCAACTTGCCGCCCAGGGTGCCGAGGCGCTCAATCAGACCGCGCTCGATCGCGGTGTGCACGTCTTCGTCATCGATCGTCGGCTGGAAGTCTCCCGCGGCCACGTCAGCAGCCAGCGCATCAAGCGCCTCCCCCACGCGAACGAATTCCGCATCGTCGAGCAGCCCGACGTCGCGCAGCACGCGGGCGTGCGCGGCCGTCTGCTGGATGTCGTACGGCGCGAGCCTCCAGTCGAAGTGCACCGAGGCGCTCAGTGCGGCCATGGCCTCGGACGGACCCGAAGCGAATCGGCCGCCCCACAACCGTGTGGGCTCTGTGCTGGTCACATCTCCTCCTCTGGGGGGTTGCCGATCGGACCGACCGCGCGCCCCTCGGCCATGGCCAGGATCTCCTCGACGACACCGGGCGCCGCCGTGGCCTGTGCCGTCACAATGAGCACGGTGTCATCACCGGCCACCGTACCGAGGACGGCCTCCCATCCCGAACGGTCGATGACGGAGGCGAGATACTGCGCCGCACCCGGCGGTGTGCGTACGACCACGATGGGACCGGAGTGCGCCGCCGACACGACCAATTCGTGGATCGTGCGCGCCATGCGCCCGGGATCCGCGATGGGCTCGCCCCCCACCTCCGGCCGCAGGACGTAGTGCGGTTGCCCCTCCGCGTCGAGGGCCTTAGTGGCCCCGAGGTCGACCAGGTCCCGCGAGACGGTCGCCTGTGTGACCGCGAAGCCCTCCTCCGCGAGCACCTCGCGCAACTCACCCTGTGACCGGATCGGCCGCTCGACCAGGAGGTCGGCGATGCGGCTGCGCCGGGCCGCCTGTGTGCGCGGCGCGGTCATGCGAGGTGCTCCATGGCGCGCGGCCACCGCTGCGCAACGACCTCGAGGTCTTCGTCGGTGATCACCAGGGGGGGCGCCATGCGCACAACGTCGGGTGCGACGGCGTTGACGATCAGACCCTCGGCGCGGCAGGCGGCCTCGACCTCTGCCGCGCGTCCCTCGGTGAGCACGACTCCGAGTAGCAGGCCCTCCCCGCGCACATGGTCGACGAGTGCGGTCTGCTCCACGATCCCCCGCAGTCGCTCGGCCACCACGGGCACGCGGTCGAGCAACCCCTCCTCGGTGATGGTGCGCAGCACCGCGAGTGCCGCCGCGCAACTCGCCGGGTTGCCGCCGAACGTCGACCCGTGCGACCCGGGTCCAAGGAGCTCAGCGGCCGGACCAAAGGCAACGCATGCCCCGATGGGGAGGCCACCACCCAAGCCCTTTGCCAGGGTCACCACATCGGGCGCTACCGACGAGTCGTGGGCGAACCACCGGCCGGTGCGAGCGATGCCGGTCTGGACCTCATCGAGGATGAGCAGCGCGCCATGCCGCGTGCATGCTTCCCGTGCGGACCGTAGATAGCCGGCCGGCGCAGGGATGACACCACCTTCACCCTGGACCGGTTCCAGGAAGACCGCGGCCACGTCTGGGCCGAGGGCAGCCTCGAGTGCGGTCACATCGCCGTACGGGACCACCGACACCTCACCGGGCAGCGGCCGGAAGGGATCCTGCTTCGCCGGCTGTGCGGTGAGGGCGAGTGAGCCCATCGTGCGTCCGTGGAAGGAACGCTCGGCGACAACGACGCGAGGACGCCCGGTCCGGCGCGCCACCTTGAAGGCTGCTTCGTTGGCCTCGGCACCGGAGTTGCAGAAGAACACCCGGCCGTCGCGCTCGGCAGCCGGATCGAGGAGGGACAGCAGTAGCTCCGCGAGTTCGATCGCGGGTGGCGTGATCGCGAGGTTGCTCGTGTGTCCGATGGTGGCGAGTTGCTCGCTCACCGCCGCGACGAGCGCCGGATGCGCGTGGCCCAGCGCGTTGACCGCAATGCCGGCCAGTAGGTCGACGTACTCCCGGCCGTCGGCGTCCCACACTCGGGCGCCGGAACCTCGCACGAGCGCCATTGCGGGCGTGCCGTAGTTGTCCATGAGCGCGCCCTGCCAGCGCTCTCGCCATTGCGCGGTCGTCATGGTGTCGACGCTCACGGCGAACTCATCTCATCAGGAAGAACCATGGTGCCGACGCCGGAGTCGGTGAACACCTCGACGAGGAGTCCATGCGGGACCCGACCGTCGATGACGTGGGCGCGCGGGACGCCGCCGTCGACTGCACGCAGACAGGCCTCCATCTTGGGAACCATGCCCGACTCCAGCGATGGCAGGAGCCGACGTAACTCGGTGGCGCTGATGGTGGCAATGACATCGGAACTAGCCGGCCAGTCGGCGTACAGACCGGCCACATCGGTGAGTACGACGAGTTTCTCCGCACCGAGCGCCTCCGCGAGTGCGGCCGCGGCAGTGTCGGCGTTGACGTTGTGCACGATTCCGTCAACGTCGGGAGCCACCGTAGACACGACCGGAATGAGGCCGTCATCAAGGAGGTCGGTGACAAAGTCGGGGCGCACCTCCACAACGTCACCGACAAGACCGAGATCAACCGCCTCCCCGTCGACGACGGTGCCGCGCTTCTCGGCGAGGAATAGGTGGGCGTCCTCTCCCGACAGTCCCACGGCGTACGGACCATGCGCGTTGATGAGGGTGACGATCTCGCGCTGCACCTGCCCGGTGAGCACCATGCGCACGACCTCCATGGCCTCCGGCGTCGTGACCCGCAACCCTCCGCGGAACTCACTGCTGACGCCGACCCGATCGAGCATCGCCGAGATCTGCGGGCCTCCACCATGGACGACCACGGGGCGCAGCCCGGCCAGGCGGAGAAAGACGATGTCTTCGGCGAAGGCCCGCTTCAAGGACTCGTCGGTCATGGCGTTGCCGCCGTACTTGACCACGACGGTGGCGCCGTGGAAGCGTTGCAGCCAGGGCAGCGCCTCGGCGAGGATGGCGGCCTTCTCCTGCGCGGCACTCATGTCGAGTACGCCGAATTCTCGTGGACGTAGTCTGCGGTGAGGTCGTTAGTCCACAGCGTCGCTCCAGCCTCACCCGCGTCCAGGTCGACGGTGATCACCACTTCACGGCCGGACATGTCGACTCCCTCTCTGCTGTCACCGGCAGCGCCTCCGCGACACACCCAGACGCCATTGATCGCCACGTCGACCGCATCGGACTCGAACGTTGCCGTCGTCGTACCGAGCGCGGACAGGACTCTGCCCCAGTTGGGATCCTCGCCGTGGATGGCGCACTTGAGCAGATTGCTCCGGGAGATGGTGCGCGCCACGTCGACCGCTTCGTCGTCATTCGCCGCGTGACGCACGTCGATGCGGATGTCCTTGCTCGCACCCTCGGCATCGTGGATCAGCTGGAAGGCCAGGTCGGCGCACACGCTGGTGACCAGGGCCGCCAACTCGTCCTCACTCACCGTGACCTCACTTGCACCACTTGCCATCAGGATGACCGTGTCGTTGGTCGACATGCACCCGTCAGAGTCGATGCGATCGAAGGTCACGCGGGTCGCCTGGCGCAGAACACGATCAAGAAGTGCCGGCTCGGCCACGGCGTCCGTGGTGAGTACGACGAGCATCGTCGCGAGACCCGGCGCCAGCATGCCCGCACCCTTGGCCATACCGCCGACGGTGGCACCACGTGACGAGGCCACGCTCATCTTCGAAACGGTGTCGGTCGTCATGATCGCCTCGGCTGCCGCGGCGCCACCATCGGTCGATACCGACGCCCAGGCGGCGTCACACCCCGCCAGCAAGAGATCCATGGGGAGTCGCTCACCGATCAGACCGGTGGAGCACACCGCAATCTCACCGGCGCCGGTCTCGCGCCCTGCCGCCGAGATGATCTCCGCGACGTACTCGGCCGTGGCGTGCGTGTCAGCGAAGCCCTCCGGCCCGGTGCAGGCGTTAGCCCCACCGGAATTGAGGATCACCGCGTGCAGTTCACCGTCGAGGATCACCTGCCGCGACCAGATGACCGGCGCGGCCGGGAAGCGGTTGGCAGTGAAGACCGCGGCCGCCGACTGCAGCGGACCGTCATTGACGACTAGGGCGACGTCGGGTCGGCCACTGGCCTTGATGCCAGCTGTCACGCCACTGGCGCGAAAGCCCTTCACCGCGGTCACGCTCATGGGGCTACTCCGGTGTCGGTGAGTCCGGCATCCTCCGGGAGGCCGAGCATCAGGTTGGCGTTCTGCAGGGCTTGACCGGCGGCTCCCTTGACCAGGTTGTCGAGGGCCGCGACCACGATGGCTCGTTCGGTGCGAGCGTCCGCCGCTGCCTGCAGGTGGACGCTGTTGCCACCGACCGTGGACGACGTCTGCGGCCACCGCCCATCGGGCAGCACCGTCACGAACCGCTCCGCGGCGTACGACGCATGCAGGCACTCGCGTAGGTCCTCCGTCGTCACACCCTCGGCCAGATCGACCGAACAGGTGGCCAGGATGCCGCGCGGCATCGGCGCGAGCAGCGGTGTAAACGACACCGCAATGTCGCGGCCCGCCGCGTGCGACAGCGTCTGCTCCATCTCCGGAGTGTGCTGATGCGTGCCGCCCACCTTGTACGGCGACATGCTGCCCATCACCTGTGAGGCCAGCAATGTCTCGCTCGGACTGCGACCTGCCCCCGACGTCCCGCTCGCTGCGACAACCGTGACCAGGTCACCCACGAGACCCTCGGCGAGGAGCGGCGCCATCGCGACCGCCACCGATGTTGGGTAGCACCCCGGGTTGGCCACCCGGGTCGCCTCGGCGATCTGCGCGCGCGCTCCGGGGAGTTCGGGCAGGCCGTACAGCCAGTGCCCGGCGTACGAGTCGTTGTAGAAGGCCTTCCACGCGCCCTCGTCACCGAGTCGGAAGTCCGCCCCGAGGTCCACCACCGGCTGATCGACCGGAAGAGCCCGCGCGATGGCGGCGGACTGACCGTGCGGCAGCGCGAGGAAGACGATGTCGGCCGTGCTCAGCACGTCCGGATCTGTCGCGACGAGCCGGGTGCTGGCGAGTTCGGGCAGTTGCGGGTGGACCTCGCCGAGGGTCTGGCCCGCCTTGCTGCCACCGGCCACCGGTCCAATTTCGATGGACCCGTGACCGAGGAGCAGCCGGAGCAACTCGCCCCCGGCATAGCCCGAGGCGCCCGCTACCGCCGCCGTCAATGTCATGGCCGAAGTATACGCATACTCGCATACGGGTGTCCCCCGTGACCGACCGACGACTGCCCGGTGGCACGAGGACCCTCATTCTTCGGGTGAAAAGTGGTCACCGGGTGGCGCAATCCACCCAAAGAACGCCACGGGTCGTGTCAGGCGCGGACCATCTTTGCGAGGCTACGTGCCGCGGAGTGTGGCGCCGTGTCGGGCCGCTGCCTCGGCGACCGCAGCCGCGCGCACCGCGGCGATGTCGTCGGCCGACAGGGTGCGATCCGGTGCGCGCAGCCGAAGGGCGAACGCCAGCGAACGGGATCCCTGCGGCACCTGGGGGCCCACATAGACGTCGAAGAGTCGGACATCCTCGAGGAGGTCACCGGCACCATCACGCAGCGCCTGCTCGACGGCGCCCGCGGGAACCGCCGCATCGACGACGAGCGCGAGATCCTCCTTCGCGATGGGCTGAGTGCCCACCTCCGGTGCGGGCGCGACATCGGCCGCCACGGACAGCAGCGCATCGACGTCGAGTTCCAGCGCACAGGTGCGGGCCGGCAGGTCCAGCGCGGCAACGACCCGCGGGTGCAACTCCCCCGCGAACCCGACGACGACCTCGCCAGCGGACAACCGCGCCGTGCGACCCGGGTGGAAGGGAGCCTCCTCGGCCTGCTCGACCAAGAGCTCAACGCCGAGCACGCCTGCGACGGCCACGGCGATCTCCACGGCATCCGCCCAGTCGGCAGCACGCCCCGGGCCCCACCAGCCCGCGCGCTCACGGTTGCCGGCGAGCACGACACCGAGATGTGTCGGCTGATCGGGCAGGAGGTCATGGAGCGCCTGCAGATGATCTTCACTCGGCCGATCGGCCACACCGGGGCGGGGCGGATCAGTGATTCCGGTCGGTGACTGCCCGTCGCGAAGTGTGAACACGCGACCAAGTTCGCCGAGAGCCAGATCGACATTGCCGCGAGCTATGTTGCGCCGTAGAGCGGCGAAAAGGCCCGGCAGCATCGTCGTCCGCAGCATCGGTTGTTCATCGGAGAGCGGGTTGGCGAGCAAAGGGCCGCGGCGCCGCGGGTCGTCCTCGGATAGACCGAGCCCGTCGAGTTCGGCAGCACCGACGAACGGGTAACTCAAGATCTCCTCGACGCCCAGGCCGGCGAGCGCGTAGCCGAGTCGGCGGCGCATGCGCTGGTTCCGGGTCAGTCCATAGCCGGCCGGCGCCATCGGCAGGCGCGAGGGCAGCGCGTCGTAGCCCACGAGACGCACGACCTCTTCGACGAGGTCGGCCGGGTCCGTCAGGTCCGGACGCCAGGAGGGGGCCCGCACGGTGAGATCCGCCTCGCCAGCAACGGTGCAACCCACGCGTTCGAGCAGGTCGACCGTCGTCTCGCGGTCGATGTCCATCCCGGCGGTGCGCCCCGGGAGGTCGGCGGACATGGCGATGTCGACCGAGGTGTACGGCGCCTCCCAGGCGGTCATGCCGTCGTAGGTTCCCCCGCCAAATTCAAGGAGCAGCGCCGCGGCGCGCGCCGAGGCGTAGGGCGCAAGGACGCGATCGACACCGCGTTCGAAACGCCGTGACGCCTCGCTCGATAGCTTGTGACGACGCGCAGTGCGCGCGACCTCCTCCGGCACGAACCACGCCGCCTCGAGAACGATGTCGGTGGACTCATCATCAATCTCGGAATTCAGTCCGCCCATCGTCCCCGCGAGGCCGATGACGCCGGTGTCATCGCGAATCACGACATCGCTGGAATCCAGCGTGCGGCGTACATGGTCGAGAGTTTCGAAGTCGGAGTCATCGCCGGCGCGTCCCGGTCGGACGGCACCGAGCAACTTGGCGCCGTCGAAGGCATGGAGCGGCTGACCGAGTTCGAGCATGACGTAGTTGGTGATGTCAACGGCGAGAGACACCGGACGCATGCCACAGGCGGAAAGTCGACGCTTCATCCACTCCGGTGTCGGCGCCGCCGGATTGAAACCGGTGATGCGACGCAGGGTGAACATCTCGCACATGGTGGGGTCGTCGACCGAGCAGGGCCAGGGCGCAGCAGCATCGGACGGCGCTGGCAGGGGGGCCAGGGTCTGCCCGGGATCATCGAAGGGCAATCCGAAGAGAGACGCGACTTCGCGGGCAACGCCGCGGACGCTCAGGGCATATCCGCGGTCCGGCGTCACAGCGATGTCGAGAATCTCTTCACCGAGACCAATGGCCGCCGCCGCGTCATCGCCGACCTGGCCGGCCTCGAGCACCATGATGCCGCTGTGGTCCTCGCCGAGTCCGAGCTCGCGCTCGCTGCAGATCATGCCGTCGGACACATGGCCATAGGTCTTGCGTGCGCTAATGGTGAAATCACCCGGGAGCACGGCGCCTGGAAGGGCCACGACGACGAGATCCCCCGGGCTGAAGTTGCGCGCACCGCAGACGATGCCCCGCACTCCCCCGTGCTCGGGTCCGACGTCGACCTGGCAGTAGCGAATGGGCTTCTTGAACTCGGTCAACTCCTCGATGGACTCGACTCGACCCACGATGAGCGGACCACTCGTACCACCGCCGAGGGTCTCGACCGACTCGACCTCGAGGCCGGCGTTAGTGATGCGTTCGGCAATTTCGCGGCCGCTCACCTCGACCGGCAGCGCGACCATCTCGCGCAGCCAGGAAACGGGAATCCGCATCAGACCTCGATTCCGAATGCCGCCGTGAAGCGCGCGTCACCCTCGACCATGTCGCGCATGTCGGTGACGCCGTGGCGGAACATCAGTGTGCGCTCAACTCCCATGCCAAAGGCGAATCCGGAGTAGCGCGACGTGTCGATGCCGGCGGCGCGCAACACCCGCGGGTTGACCATGCCGCAGCCGCCCCACTCGATCCAGCCCTCGCTCGAGCAGGTGCGACAGGGCCGGGCAGGGTCGCCCACGGACGCACCGCGACAGACGAAACACTCCAGGTCCATCTCGGCGCTCGGCTCGGTGAAGGGGAAGTACGACGGGCGCAGACGGACCCGCACGCCCTCCCCGAACATCGCCGTTGCCAGGTGCTCGAGGGTGCCCTTGAGATCAGCCATCGTGATGCCCTCGTCGATCGCCAGCCCTTCGATCTGGTGGAAGACCGGCGTGTGGGTGGCGTCGAGTTCGTCGGTCCGGAAGACCCGACCCGGTGCCACGACGTAGATGGGCAACTCGCGTTCCAACATGGCACGCAGCTGAATGGGCGAGGTCTGCGTGCGCAGGACGACGCCGCTGTCCTCACTGCCCACAAAGAAGGTGTCCTGCATCGTGCGGGCCGGATGGTCCGGAGGGACATTCAGGGCATCGAAGTTGAACCACTCGGCTTCGGCCTCGGGCCCTTCGGCCACCTCGTAGCCCATAGCGATGAAGACATCCGACATGCGCTCCATCAACGTCGTCAACGGGTGGCGGGCACCCGTCGTGCGGCGATCGACAGGCAGGGTGACATCGACGGCTTCCTCGACGAGCACGCGCGCATCGCGCTCGGCCTCGAGCTCGGTCGTGCGGACATCCAACGCAGCCTTGACCCGGCCGCGGGCCTCGCCCATTCGCTTGCCGACCTCGGCCTTGGCCGCAGGGGGCAGCGCGCCGATCTCCCGATTGGCGAGAGCCAGCGGCGACCGGTCGCCCGCATGAGCGAGCCGTGCTGCCTTGAGTTCATCGAGGTCGGCGGCCGCCGCAATGTCGGCGATGGCCGCATCGACCATCGCCTGTACAGCCTCGGGCTCCAGACTCGACACGCTCACCGGATCGAAGGACTTGTTAGGAGCAGACACTCAGTCACCCGTCAGGCGTTGAACGAGGATGTCGACGTTGTCCTCGATGGACGCGGTGCCGTCGAGATGGACGTCAGGGTTCTCCGGGGGCTCGTACTCCTGACCGAGTCCGGTCATGTTCGGCAGGGTGCCCGCCTTGGCCTTCGCGTACAGGCCCTTCGGGTCGCGCTCGGCGCACATCTCGACCGGAGTGTCGACGTACACCTCGAGGAACTCGCCGTCCTCGTAGATCTCGCGAGCAGCTCGACGGTCCTGGCGGAACGGCGAGATGAGCGCGACGATGACGATGAGGCCGGCCTCCAGCATCAACTTCGCTGCCTCCGCGACGCGCCGGACGTTTTCGGCTCGGTCCTCGGGGGTGAAGCCGAGATCCTTGTTGATGCCGGTACGGACGTTGTCACCGTCGAGCACGAAGGTGTGCATACCGAGACCGTGCAGGCGACGCTCGAGGGCATCGGCCACCGTGGACTTGCCCGAGCCGGATAGACCGGTCAGCCAGACCACGCGCGGCGTCTGATGCTTCAACCGTGCACGTGCTGCGCGGTCGACCTCGTACTCATGCGGAACGACGTTCAACGAACGACGCAGCGAGTGAGTCACCATGCCGGCGGCAACGGTGTCGGCGGTGAGTCGATCAATGAGAAGGAATCCGCCGGTATCGCGACATGCGGCGTAGGTGTCCATCGGGATCGGGGTGTCGGTGGCGACCTCGATCCGACCAATGTCGTTCATGTCGAGAACGCGCGCGGCCAGTTTTTGCCCGGAGACAACGTCGAGACGGTGACGGACGACCGTGACGGTCGCTGGCACGGTGCGCGGGCCGACGGCCAATAGGTACGAGCGGCCGTGCATGAGCGACTCTTCGCCCACCCATACGACGTCGGCGGCGAATCGGTCTGCCGGCTGCGGCCAAGCGGTGTCGCCCGACGGCGTGGTGCCTGCCGCGGCGAGTAGGTCGCCGCGTGTCACGTCGACCTCACGATCGAGCGTGATGGTCACCGCATCACCGGTGCGCGCCTCGGCCATGTCACCGGAGAAGCCCACGATGCGCTCCACCGAAGCGGTCTGACCGGAGTCAGCCACCACGATCGGATCGCCCGGACGCACGACGCCACCGGCGACGGTGCCGGCGTAGCCGCGGAAGTTGCCACCCGAGCGGATGATGAACTGCACCGGAAGCCGGAACGGGATCTCCGACGTGCCCTCGGGTGGGGTCCAGTCCTGCAGCGCCTGCAGCAGGGACGGCCCATGCCACCAGGACATGTGCGTGGTCGGCGACGTGACGTTGTCGCCAGCGAAGGCACTCACCGGGATCGTCAGTACCTCATCGAGGCCGAGTCGCGCCGCTGCCGCCCGGACCTGGCCAGACAGTTCCTCATACGTCGCGTGCTCGTAGCCGACGAGGTCCATCTTGTTGATGGCGATGATGACGCTGCGCACACCCCTGAGGGCGACCACCGTGAGATGGCGGAAGGGCGGGGGACGCACCCCGCGGGCTGCATCGACGAGGAGAACGGCAACCTCGGCGTTGGAGGCCGCCACGGCCATGTTGCGGGTGTACTGCTCGTGACCGGGCGCATCGGCGATGATGACGCGCCGACCGCTCGGCAGATACATGTGGCGGTAGGCCACGTCGATGGTGATGCCCTGCTCACGCTCGGCCTCAAGGCCGTCGGTGAGGAGCGAGAAGTCGATCTCGCCGACCGGAACCATCGAGCCGCCGCGACGGGTGCGCCGCGCGTACTCCAGCTGGTCCTCCGGGATGGAGCCGGTCTCGGCCAGAAGTCGGCCGATGAGCGTCGACTTGCCGTCATCAACGGAGCCGCAGGTGACGAGGCGAACGACCGGGGTGATGTCGATGCCGGATGAGCGTTCGAGCAGAGCGGTCATTAGAAGTAGCCCTCCGCCTTCTTGGACTCCATGGAGCCGCTGCCTTCGCCGTCGATGAGGCGCCCGGCGCGCTCGGAGACGTTGGACTCCAGCATCTCGGCGATGAGAGTGTCGATATCGACGGCCGCGGTGGACTCCACCGCACCGGACAGCGGGTAGCAGCCCAGCGTGCGGAAGCGCACGCTCAGGTGCTGCGGAGTTTCGCCCTCGCGCAGCGGCAGTCGCTCGTCATCGACCATGATCAAGGCACCCTCGCGCTCGACCACGGGCCGTTCGCGCGCGAAATACAGGTCGACGATCGGGATGTTCTCGCGTCGGATGTAGCGCCACACGTCGAACTCGGTCCAGTTGCTGATCGGGAAGGCGCGCATCGTCTGC
Organism: uncultured Actinomyces sp.; assembly: GCA_964351035.1. GTDB lineage: Bacteria > Actinomycetota > Actinomycetes > S36-B12 > S36-B12 > Mxb001. The sequence goes on along the minus strand of CAYGMM010000001.1, from coordinate 37,800 downwards.
CCTTCGGCCAGCATGGTGTTCGCCGTACGCCAGAACTCGGGGCGCTGCTTGCGCGGATCCCAGCGGTGGCCGGGCTCGCGCAGGGAGAAGATGCGCTCCTTGGCGCGCGACTTCTCCTCATCACGACGGGCACCACCGATCGCGCAGTCCGCCTGTAACTCATCGAGACCTTCGCGCAGGGCCACGGTCTTCATGATGCGGGTGTACTCATGCGTGCCATGGGAGAATGGGGTGACGCCCTCGGCGACCGCCTTCAGGTTGGTCTGCACCTTGAGATCGAGGCTGAGTTCCTCCGCCATACGGTCGCGGAACTCGATCATCTCCCGGAACTTCCAGGTGGTGTCGATGTGCATCACCTTGAACGGAATCGGGGCAGGGTGGAAGGCCTTGCGGGCGAGGTGCAGCAGGACCGAGGAGTCCTTGCCGATCGAGTACAGCAGGACCGGGCGGCGGAACGCTCCAGCGACCTCGCGGTACACGTGGATGGCCTCGGCCTCGAGCGCATCGAGGACGTCGTCCTCGGAGACACTCACGGAAGCAGGCGTCGACACAGGCATCTTCCCTATCGTCGGGCGCGCACCAGGCAAGATCGCCCGGTCGCGACGGTGTACTACCCCACGCTACCGGCGCGGGGCGGCCTCGGCGAAGTCGCCTCAGGCCTCGCTCATGACATCGGTCATGGCTCCGGACTGCGCCTCGCGGGCAGCGCGTCGCCGGGCGACCTCCGTCTGGGCCTCGGCGATGACCGCCTCGTCCAGGGGGGCGTTCTCGACCTTGGAGACCGGATTCTTGCTCTGGATGTAGGCCTCGAGCTCGGGGCCCGACTCCCAGGAGGTGATCAGGCAGTAGCGCGGCTCGTCGCCGTTGTGCCACACCGCGTGCCAGAGGCGCTGGGTGTCGATGATCACCTGGGCACCGGCAGGCAGCGGGATGCGTGTCTCGGTGCTGGGGTCGTCCTTGTCCTCGCGCAGGATCATGTACGAGTCGGGGTTGTCGGTCAGGTTGAAGAACCCGCGGACGATCCACCCGGTGCCCTCAGGGTTGAGGCGGTTGTTGTCGTCGAGGTGGAGGTTCCAGATCGAATCGACGTAGGTGTTGGGCTGGAGTTCGATCACACGGCAGCGGCCAATATTGGCTCCCGGCTCCTCAGCGCGGGCCTTGAGCACGGGCGCCTTGGCGATGTTGGATTCGACCCAGACACCGTCCTTGTCGGTCTTGGGCGGGTTGTGGTGCCAGAAGCCGTTGCACTCGAGTTCGCCGTATGCCGAGGCCAGCGGGGCGAAGCGCGTCTCGCCGGAGGACTTCCAATCGACGAACTCGATCTCCTCCCACTCGGCCGGATCGGCCGCCTGGTCGTAGTTTTCGAGAACGACGTAGCCGGTCTCGTCCAGTTCAGCGAGCTTGATGTAGTCCATCGACGACGGTCCCTTCAGCGTTCTGTGCCCCCGTGGGCCGCTGACATTGTCCCCCATCGACGCCCCGGGACCTATTCCGGACGCGCCGACGCGGGCGATTCACGTGGACTTCCGCACCCTGGTGGTTGCCGGTGCCTAGGCCTCGGATCGGACCGAGGTCGGGTCGTACCCGTAGTGGGCGGTGCGCTTGGCCCGGCGCTCCTGGGCCTGCTCCTCCTGCTCGCGCGCGAAGTCCTCGTCGAGGTCGGCCATCTCCACATCAAGGGTGGGGTCGTTCTCGAAGATCCACTTCTCCAGCGCGGGGCCAGACTCGAAGGATGTGATCAGGCAGTAGCGCGGCTCGTCGCCGTTGTGCCACACCGAGTGCCACATGCGCTCGGAGTCAACGATGATCCTTGCGCCGGCCGGGAGCGCGATGCGCGTCTCGGTGCTGGGGTCATCGATGTCCTCGCGCAGCACCATGAAGGACTCACCGTCATCGCTCAGGTTGCGGAAGCCACGGACGATCCAGCCCTCGCCGTCCGGGTTGATGCGGTTGTTGTCGTCGAGGTGGGAGTTATAGAGCGCATCGGCGTAGGAGTTGGGCTGCAACTCGATGATGCGCACGCGGCCGACGTTGGCCTCTGGCTCGCGGGCGATCTCGGCCAGGGTGGGCGCGATCTCTACCTGGGAGTCAATCCACACCCCGTCCTTGTCCGGCTTCGGTGGGTCGAAGTGCCAGAAGGCGTTGCACTCGATGTCGCCGTACGCCGATGCCAGCGGAGCAAAGCGTGTGTCCCCGGAGGACTTCCAATCGACCCACTCCAGATCGGTCCACTCGCGGGGTTCGATGACCCGGTTGTCGCGGGAGAGGACGACATAGCCCTTCTCCTCCAAAATCGGCATTCGGTAGTAGGACATGCGCGTGCCTCCCTCGGGGCTCGGTTAGCCCGAATGCTTCGAGTGTGCGCGCACCGTTACCGCGTGACCGGTCGCCGAACGACCCGTGTCGTGGGGACTTTCGTCCCTGCCCCTTCTTGGCGGGCTCCCGTGGTGGGAGAAATGGTCGATACGGGCCGCTGGCGGGCTGCCATCGACCATCTGTCCCGCTAAGCGGGAGAAACGGCGTTGGGGTGTTGGGCGATGCGGGTGGCGTAGAGGCAGATGGCCGCGGCCGCGGCCATGTTGAGGCTCTCGGCGCCGCCCGACATGGGAATCGACACCGTCTCGTGGGCGGCCGCGCGCAGATCCTCATGGACGCCGTGCGCCTCGTTGCCGATGACCCACGCCACCGGGCCACAGAGCACCGCCTCGGCCCCCATCGTGCCGAGGTGCACACTCCCCTGCGCATCGGCGGCGACAAGCACGTACCCGGCGGCAACGAGCGCACCGATCGCGTCTGACACAGCAATATCGGCCGCGATGGGAATGTGGAACAGCGAACCCGCCGTCGAGCGCACCACCTTGCCATTGTGCGGATCCACCGACCCCTCGGTGAAGATCACCGCACCCACGCCCAGTGCATCAGCGGTACGAATCACCGTGCCGGCGTTGCCGGGGTCATTGGCCCGGTCCAAAAGCACCACACATCGCAGGGGGCGCTTCGTCGCAGCGGCAAGTGCGGCCTCGAGCCCGACCGTCACCAGCGGGCACACGGCAATCAGTCCCTGCGGCTGTCGGGTTTCGGCCATCGCCGCGAGGACGTCCTCGCTGGCGGTATGGACCTGCGCACCCTGCGCACGCGCCCGCTCCACCAGCGTCGCGTAGCGATCGGCGGCCTCGCGCGTGACGTAGAGCTCGCTCACCGCCGAGTGCAGCGCCGCCTCGACCGCCTGGGGTCCTTCGACGACGAAGGCACCGCGCTGCGCGCGGTGCCTTCGGTCGTGCAGTCGGCGGATCTCCGCCACCCGAGGCGACCTCGTCGATGTGAGGTCGGCCATGGTCAGGCGGAGGCGGTCGCCGGAAGTGCGCCCCGAGCGATGTCCACGAGCGCATCGAAAGCCGTGGGATCGCTCACCGCGAGCTCGGCGAGCATACGGCGGTCCACCTGGACATCCGCGGCCTTCAGGCCCTGGATGAAGCGGTTGTACGTCATGCCGCGCGACCGAGCGGCGGCGTTGATGCGCTGGATCCACAGACGACGGAAGTCGCCCTTGCGGTCCTTGCGATCGTTGTAGGCGTAGACGAGCGAGTGGGTGACCTGCTCCTTCGCCTTGCGGTAGAGCCGGGAGCGCTGACCGCGGTATCCGCTGGCCTGCTCCAAGACCTCACGGCGCTTCTTCTGGGCGTTGACGGCCCTCTTCACGCGTGCCATGTGGGTTCTCCTTCTTCAGTGGGGCAGGTCACTTGCCGAGAAGGCGCTTGACCTTCTTGACGTCGGCGGGCTTGACGGTCTCATCGAGCGCGAGCTTGCGGGTCCGCTTGGAGCGCTTGCCCTCCAGCAGATGGCGGCGGTTGGCCTGCTCGTGGGTGATCTTGCCCGATCCGGTGACCTTGAATCGCTTCTTGGCCCCGCTGTGGGTCTTTTGCTTAGGCATTGCTGATCCTTTCGATCGGGCTGTGCTCAGGCCTCGGCGGCGATGGACTCGTCCTCGGGCGCGGCAGCAGCCTTGCCCGAGCTGGACTTCGTCCGGTGCGGTGCGAGCACCATGATCATGTTGCGACCGTCCTGCTTCGGAGCGGCCTCGACGAATCCGAGATCCTCGACATCCTCTGCAAGCTTGGCGAGTAGGCGCAGACCGAGTTCGGGTCGGGACTGCTCGCGGCCGCGGAACATGATCGTGATCTTGACCTTGTCCCCCGCCTTCAAGAATCGGACGACGTGACCCTTCTTGGTGTCGTAGTCGTGCTGGTCGATCTTGGGGCGAAGCTTCATCTCCTTGATGACCGTGTGCGCCTGGTTCTTGCGGGACTCACGGAGCTTGACGGCGGCTTCGTACTTGTACTTGCCGTAGTCCATGAGCTTGCAGACCGGGGGCTTGGCCATGGGTGCGACCTCGACGAGATCGAGATCGGCCTCCTGGGCGAGACGGAGGGCGTCATCGATGCGCACGATGCCGACCTGCTCGCCCTGAGGTCCGACGAGGCGCACCTCGGGGACACGGATCCTGTCGTTGATCCTGGGCTCGACGCTGATGGCGCCTCCTCGACGTCAATCACCGGCGGCTTTCGCCGGTGTGATCGTGAGGGCGGGCCCTCCACGCGGGCAGGCTCCGAGGCGATGGCGACCCACGAGGGCCGCTGGCGCAACCCGACGCCCGGAGGCGGAGGGTGGGACTCGGGGTCCGCTTGGCGCGATGCCGACCAACGTCGGCAAGCGATCGGGCCACAGGCTACCAGGGTCATGCGGCAGAGCCGAATCCACTCGTGGCAGGCTGCCGCCATGTCCAGCCCCGACGACTCCGCCACCGCTGCCCGGGAACTCGCCGACGTACCCGCGGTCGAGGTGGTCACCACCCTCGCCGTTCATCTGATGTCGGCCGCCGCCCTGCGCTGCGGACTCGGCGACGGCCCGCAGGCGACCGAGGAGATGGATCTCGCCGAGGCGCGCATCCTCATCACCGCGCTGGCCGGCCTCGTGACCGCGTCGGCCCCCGATCTCGGCCCGGCGCACGCGGCACCGCTTCGCGATGGGCTCACGGCCCTGCAGCGCGCGTTCCGCGAGGCCTCCGCCATCCCGGACGCCCCGGGTTCGGGCCCGGGCGAGGCGCTCACCGGGCCGGTGGTCTAGCCGCCTCCGCGAGCTCGGTCAGCAGGTCTCCGTCAATGGCGAAGGCCACCGGACCGGCGACATCGACGAGTACGCCGTCGGCGCCTTCGGCGCAGGCCGCCGCGGCGACATCCGCGGCCCATGCGGGCACCGGCCGAGCCTCGGGATTCCAGCGCTGCAGCGTCCCGAGCCCGGTGAAGGCGAGCAGTCCACGACGCCCGTCGGACTGCACGATCGAGACCGAGGCCATGTGACTGGACTTGTCACCCCCGTCATCGTCCTGCTCATCGAGAACGGCGACGATCGGCACCAGAAGGCGTACTCCCGCACGCAGGATCCCCTCGACGGCCTCGGCATCCCCGTCAGCAAGGGCAATGGCCCACCGCGGGTCGGCTCCCCCATCGTCGCCGTGGAATGAGGTTGGCGTCTCGATACGACGGCCGCGGCCCTCGACCGATGTCATAGGCGACAGGCGTGAATCGCGGTGACGAGAATGCCGCGCGCCCCGCGCTCGTAGAGCTCGTCCATGATCCGGTGGACATCGGTGCGGCGCACCATCGCCCGCACGGCACTCCACTCCGGGTCGTGCAGCGACGAGATGGTCGGCGACTCGAAGCCGGGGGTGATGCGACAGGCCGCCTCGACCTCGCTGGTGCGAATGTCGTAGTCGAGCAGGACGTAGGCCCGAGCCACCAGAACGCTCGTGAGGCGACGGACGAAGGTGTCCACCGCGGCACTCGCTGCCGCACCTGATCGCTGGACGACGATCGCCTCGCTCACCAGGATCGGCTCACCGATGATCTGCAGTCCGGCCTGGCGCAACGTGGTGCCGGTCGCCACGACGTCGGCGACCGCATCAGCCACGCCGAGGCGCACGGCGTTCTCGACCGCACCGTCGAGGCGCACGATCTGCGCCTCGATCCCGGCGCGCTCCAGATAGGCAGACAGCACACCCGGATAGGACGTCGCGATGCGGGCACCGGCCAGGTCGTGAACGGTCATGTTGGCACCCGCCGGGGCGGCGAGCCGGAATGTCGAGTCGCCGAAGCCGAGTTCGACGAGCTCGGTGGCGTCCGCACCGGAGTCGAGCAGCATGTCGCGTCCGGTGATGCCGACGTCGAGGGTGCCCGCTCCGACGTAGGTCGCCACATCCTTCGGACGCAACAGGAAGAACTCGACGTCGTTGTCGGGGTCGGCGATCACCAGATCGCGGGGCGGCATGTGTCGCAGGTAGCCGGCCTCGCGCAGCATCTCGCGTGCTGGTTCAGCGAGTTGCCCCTTGTTGGGTAGGGCGACGCGCAGCATGTCAGAGCCGCTTGTAGACGTCGTCGAGGCTCACGCCACAGGCGATCATGAGTACCTGCGCGTGGTAGAGCAGTTGCGAGATCTCCTCCGCGGCGCGGTCGCAGCCCTCGTGCTCGGCCGCCATCCACGCCTCAGCGGCCTCCTCGACCACCTTCTTGCCGATCTCGTGCACCCCGGCATCGAGAAGTCGTCGGGTGTTGCCCGTGTCGTCGGCGAAGGCCGCCTTGGCCTGGAGTTCGGCGTACAACTCGTCGAAGGTCTTCACGTGGATCAGCCTAGGACCTGCGCAGCGCGCGCAAAGTGAGGGCTGTGGCCAGCGCCGCCTCGGCAGCCTCGCGCCCCTTGTCCTCGGATGACCCGGGCAGTCCGGATCGGTCGAGCGCCTGCTGCTCATCGTCACACGTAAGGACGCCGAAGCCCATGGGAACTCCGCTATCGAGGGCCACGCGGGTGAGGCCCGACGTGACCGCGTCGCAGACGTAGTCGAAGTGCGGCGTCCCCCCGCGGATGATGACGCCGAGCGCGACGACCGCGTCCGCTCCGGCCCGCGCGCATGCAGCCGCGACGATCGGCAACTCGAAAGACCCGGCGACGTTGACCACTCGGACCGTCGCACCGGCGGCCTCGCATCGAGCGACAGCTGACGCGGTGAGCGCGTCCATGATCACGGTGTGCCAACTCGACGCGACGATGTCCACGGACATGCCCCGCGCATCGATGTCGTCCAGCCGTGCGGCACCCGCTCCGCTCATGAACTCCCCTCCCCGAGGTCGTGACCCATGCGTTCGGCCTTGGTCGCGAGGTAGCGGGCGTTGTGAACGTTGGGCTCGATGACGAGCGGAACGCGCTCCGCAATGGAGAGCCCATACCCCTCGAGCCCGGCACGCTTGGCCGGATTATTGCTCAGCAACCGCATGGAGCGAACGCCAAGATCGGTCAGGATCTGCGCACCGATGCCGTAGTCGCGCGCGTCGGCGGGAAGTCCGAGGTCGAGGTTGGCATCCACGGTGTCGCGCCCGGAATCCTGCAACTGGTAGGCCTGCAGCTTGTGCAGCAGGCCAATGCCACGACCTTCATGGCCGCGTAGGTAGAGGACTACCCCGCGCCCCTCTTCGGCCACCGCACGCAGTGCCGCATGCAGCTGGGGACCGCAGTCGCAACGCAACGAACCCAGGATGTCGCCGGTGAGGCACTCCGAGTGCACGCGCACGAGGACACTGTCACCATCGCCGATATCGCCAACGACCAGTGCGACATGCACGATGTCATCGAGTTCGTTGAGGTAGTCGATCGCGGTGAACTCGCCGTATTCGGTTGCGAGGGTCGACTCCTCCCCGCGATGGACGAGCAGCTCGTGGCGACGCCGCTGGGCGACCAGGTCACTGATGCGCACGATGGGAACGCCGAGTTCGGCGGCGACCGCCTGCACGCCGTCCTCGTCGAGTGGGGTGCCCTCGGCATCGACCAATTCCGAGTACGCCGCGACGGGGCGTAGACCAGCCATTCCGGCCAGGTCGACAGCGGCCTCGGCACGCGCGGGCCGACGGAGTACCCCGCCGGGCACGGCACGGACGGGGAAGACGTGACCCGGGCGGCGGAAGTCCGCCGGGAGCGTCGCGGGATCGGCCATGGCACGAATGGTCCGTGAGCGGTCCTCTGCCGAGATGCCCAGTGGACTCGCCGTGCGCGCATCGACCGGCACCATCGCGGCATCCGAACCCGGCATGGCGGCGAGGCCTAGTTCATCGAGGATCCCGGAGTCGACCGCAACCCGCACCAGGCCTGATGTGCGGCGCAGCAACTCGCTCACCACCTGCGGGGTGGCGTGCTCGGCCGCGATGACGAGATCACCATGCCAACGCTCGGCACCGTCGTCGATGACGATCACCACGCCCCCGGTACGGAGCTGGTCCAGGGCCTCGTTCATACGTCACCTCGTGCGGTGATCAGGCGCTCGACGTACTTGGCAAGCACGTCAACCTCGAGATTCACCGTGTCCCCGGGCTGCCGCGATCCGAGGGTGGTGGCCGCGAGGGTCGTAGGGATCAGCGAAACACCGAAGGAGTCGTCGTCGACATCGGTCACGGTCAGCGACACACCATCGACGGTGATCGAGCCCTTCTCGACAACGTACCGGGCGAGGGAGGCCGGAAGAGAGACGCGTACGAGTTCCCAGTTCTCGCTGGGGGTCCGGCTCACGATGTGACCGGTCCCGTCAACGTGCCCCTGGACGATGTGACCGCCAAGTCGCGCATCCGCACGGACGGCGCGCTCGAGGTTGACCGTGGTGCCGGATGCGGCGCCGCGCAGGGACGTGCGCTCGAGGGTCTCCCGCATAACGTCAGCGGTGAAGTCGCCGTCAGCAACGTCAACGACCGTAAGGCACACGCCGTTGACCGCGATGGAGTCGCCGTGGCCAGCGTCAGCGGTCACCACGGGGCCACGAATGGTCAGCCGCAGGGCGTCATCGGGTAGGACCGTCACGTCACTGATCTGGCCCAACTCCTCCACGATCCCGGTGAACATCGGCCTCCCTTGGCTGGATCTGCCCCACGATCCTCGCATCGTCCCCTATCTGCTCGACACGAACCTCCCGCAAGCGCAGTGCCTGGGCGATCGTCGTGATGTCGAGGTCGCCGATGGCGGAGGGTCCAGCGCCCAGGATCACCGGTGCGGCGTACCACACCATCTCATCCACCAGATCGGCCTGAAGGAAGGCTGCGGCCAGGCGTGGCCCTCCCTCGAGGAGCACGTGCCGAACCTCGCGCTCAGCAAGGACATCAAGCACTTCGCGCGGATCGTGCGTGCGCAGGTGAAGGGTCGGGGCGGCGCCATCAAGGAGGCGGGCATCCTTCGGGATTTCACGGCGTCCGACGACCACACGAAGCGGTTGGCCAGTGAGCGGTACGGGTGCATCGCGCACGGTGAGTGCCGGGTCGTCAGTGAGCGCGGTACCGGTGCCGATAACCACGGCATCGCAACGTGCACGCAGGGCATGAACGTCGCGCCGGGACTGCGGTCCGGAGATCCACCGACTCGTGCCGTCAGCCGCGGCGACACGACCGTCGAGCGTTGACGCGACCTTCCAGGTGACGAAGGGGCGTCCCCGAGCGACCGCGATCGACCATTCGCGGTTCAGCGACATGGCCTCATCGGCCTCGACCCCCGGCACCACGTCGATTCCGGCATCGCGCAGTCGCTGGGCGCCACCCGATGCCATGACGTGGGGATCCGACTGCGCGAAGACCACGCGCGTGATTCCCGCATCGACCAGCGCCTGGGCACACGGGCCGGTACGACCCGTGTGATTGCAGGGCTCAAGCGTGACGATGGCGGTGCCACCACGGGCCGCGTGCCCCGCGATCGCGAGGGCCTCGGCCTCGGCATGTGGCGTGCCCGCGCCACGATGAACACCCTCGGCGATGGTTGCGCCGACGACATCGAGGATGACGCAGCCCACGCGCGGATTGGGACCGTCGGCGAGAGGCACACTGACGGCGAGCTCGCGAGCCCGCCGCATCGCCGCGACTTCGTGGCTGCTGAGCACTAGCGATCCGAAGCTGCGGCGGCCATCTCGCGCAGCGTGCGCACCATACGGTCCGGGTCGTCGGCACCGAAAACAGCGGATCCCGCCACGAAGACGTCAGCGCCGGCCTCGGCGCAGCGCTCGATGGTCTTCTCGCTGACTCCCCCATCAACCTGAATCCACACATCGCAGCCGCTGCGCTTCACCAACTCTCGCGTCTGTCGGATCTTGGGCAGCACCATGTCGAGGAAGGGTTGACCACCGAAGCCCGGCTCCACCGTCATCAGCAGGACCATGTCGAGGTCCGGCAGCAGTTCGGCGTACGGCTCGATGGAGGTCGTGGGATTGATCCCCAGACCGGCGCGAGCCCCTAACTGACGCAGCGTGCGCGCAAGCCGCACGGGCGCCTTGGCCGCCTCGGCATGGAAGGTGACACTGCCGGCACCGGCCTCGGCGTACGACGGAGCCCACCGATCGGGGTCGGCGATCATCAGATGACAATCCAGCGGGATGCGCGTCGCCTGCAGCAGGCTCTCCACCACGGGCAGGCCCAACGTGAGGTTGGGGACGAAGTGGTAGTCCATGACGTCGACGTGGATCCAGTCGGAGTCCGGGACCCGCGCGATCTCCTCGCCGAGGCGGGCGAAGTCCGCGGACAGGATGCTGGGCGAGATCTGCGGTGCCATGGAGCGAGGGTAGCGATCGGTCGATCAGGCGGCGAGGATCCCGGCGACTCCGACGTAGGTGAGGATGCCGCCGAAAGCCACCGAGAGCACCACCGTGACGAGCGGACGCTTGTAGATGACCTGGGCGACGGCCGCACCGAGCATGTAGAGCCCGAAGACCAGGAAGGTCATGCCTTCGGCAACGAGTCCCCACGAGAAGACCACCGCGAGCACGGCGGCCAGGCCCCACGCCAGATTGGCGAGCCCGGTCTCGATCTGGAAGGCGTTGGTGGTGCCGTAGTCCCAGCCCATCCGCGCCGCATCGCTGCGGTGGAAGACGGCATGACGGAAGAAGGACAGGATTCCTCCGGCCCCGACGGTGAGGAGAACGGCGATGGTGAGCGAGGGCGGGTCCTGCGAAACGGTGTAGATACCGATCGCGAGCCCCGACCCGGCGAGGACGTAGGTCGCCGTCATCAGCCACTGGGAAATCAGCGGGTTCGCGGACTGCTCGCGGTTCGCGGAGGATGCCATGCGGCGCACGCTACCGCCACTTTCGTTGTTCTCAAACAACGATCAGATCTTGCGGAGGAGGGCGAGGTACATGCCGTCGGTTCCGTGCAGGTGCGGCCACAGCCGCGCCGACGGTCCCGGGCCTAGATCGGGGACCCCGGGCAAGAGGGGCCGCACATCCTCCTGTACGACATCATCGCGACGCTTGAGCACATCGGACACGACGAGGTCGGTCTCGGCCACGTGGGGCGAGCACGTTGAGTACAGGATCACTCCCCCGGGTCGCGTTGCGTCAATCGCCGCGGTGAGCAACTCGCGCTGCAGCGGGCCGAGGGTGGCCAGGTCGGCCGCACTGCGTCGCCAGCGGGCCTCCGGACGTCGCCGCAGTGCCCCCAGCCCGGTGCACGGGGCGTCCACCAGCACCCGGTCGGCCAAACCCGGCGCGAGCGCCTCACGTCCGTCGGATACGCGCACCTCATGCTCACCCGCGGGCAGTGATCGGCGGACCAACTCCGCTCGGTGCGCATGGGGTTCGACAGCGATGAGCCGACCCTCGCGCTCGGCTGCGGCGCGAGCGAGGAGCGCCGCCTTGCCGCCTGGACCGGCAGCGAGGTCAACCCAGGTCTGGTCCGGCCCATCGACCTTGGCGCGCGCAAGAGCCTGTGCGACGAGTTGGCTGCCCTCATCCTGAACGCCGATCGCCCCGGAGCGCACGGCGGCGAGATCCTCCGGGCGCCCCTGCACGAGCACGCCCGCCACGGGTGACCACCGGGCCGGCTCCACGCCGGGAAGTGCGAGCAACTCCTCCGGGCTGGCATCGCGTGCGACCAATACCGGTCGCGCGGGCACGTTGTCCGCCTCCAGCAGCGCCCGCAGACCCTGCGGATCGGGCTCCCCTCGGTGGACGGCGAGCGCCTGAGCCAGGGCGTTGACGATCCATCGTGGGTGAGACGTGGAGATGGCGAGCGCCTCGGTGTCGTCTCCGGGCGCCACTCTCTCGATCCACGCATCGCGATCTCCACCCGCGATCACCTTGCGCAGCACGGCATTGACCAGCTTGGACGGACCGTCGCCCGCGACCTGCCGTGCAAGCGACACCGTCTCGCCCACCGCCGCGTGCTCGGGCACGCGCATCGCGAGCAGTTGATGGACGCCGAGACGTAGCAGGTCCAGGACTCGGCCGTCGAGTTTGTCCAATGGCCGGTCGACACACTCGGCCAGGATCGCGTCGTACAGACCGCGCCAGCGCAAGGTGCCGTAGGCCAATTCGGTCGCGAACCCCGCATCGCGTGCGTCGAGTTTGGCCTGATCGAGGATCGTGGGCCACACAAGATTGGCGTAGGCGTCATCGGCGGCCACCGCGTGCAGCAGGTCATAGGCGGCTCCGCGGGGGCCGCGCGGCGTGCGTGCACGTCGCTCCGCCATGTCACCGGTGGTACGCCGCCCGGGAGCACGTCGCGATGACTTGCCGGGGCCGCTCACGCGAATCGCTCCCCGGGTTCGAGCCGCAGCCCGCGTGCCCAATCGGCGGCCGCCATCGATCGCTTGCCCTGCGCCGTCGCCTCGCCGAGCATCACATCGCCACGACCGGTTCCCACGCGTACATCACGACGACCCGCGGCGATCTCGCCTGGCTCGAGTTCGGCGGAGTCAGCGAGCGTCACGGGTCCGAGCTTGACGCGCGCATCACGCAGGGTTGTCCAGGCGCCGGGGGCGGGAGTCATCGCGCGGACCAAGCGGTCAACCGACCGTGCGGGCACCGCCCAATCGATGCGTGCATCAGCCACCTCGATCCGTGGGGCCAGGCTCACCCCCTCGGCACTTTGCGGACGCGCCTCGATCTCGCCGGCCTCGAGGGCGTTCATCGTCATCACGAGCAGATCGGCACCGTCGTCGGCCAGACGCTGCAACAGTTCGCCTGCGGTCTCGCTGACACCGATCTCGGTCGTCATCTGGCCGAGGATCGGCCCGGTGTCGAGTCCTTCATCAAGGACGAACGTCGTCGCCCCGGTCACCTCATCACCGGTCCGAATCGCGTGCTGGACCGGAGCGGCTCCCCGCCAGGCCGGCAGGAGAGAGAAATGTAGGTTGACCCAGCCGAAGGGCGGGATGTCCAGCGCGGGCGGAGGTACTAGCGCACCGTAGGCGACCACCGGGCAGCAATCCGGGGAGAGATCACGGATCGCGTGCAGGGCCCGAGCATCGCGGAGTGAGGCCGGCGTCAGGACGGGGATGCCGAGTTCGTCCGCGCGATCGTGTACGGCGCTGCGGCGTTCGCCACGACCGCGACCGGCCGGTGCCGGTGGCCGCGTAAGAACGCCCACAACCTCGTGCTCCGAGGCCGCTAGCGCGTTCAAACTGGGAAGTGCGACGGCGGGTGTGCCGGCGAAAAGCAGACGCATCGACTAGAGCCATTTGGACGAGATGGTGTGCGGGCTGATCCGCACCTCCGGCGGCTGCTCGCCGAACCACTCCGCCTCGCGGATCGCCTTCATTGCCTCCTTGCGCAACTCCGGATCGAGCCGGTCGATGAACAGGATGCCGTCGAGGTGATCCGTCTCGTGCTGAAGGGCACGGGCCAGCAGGTCGCTCCCCTCGACGACTACCGGTTCGCCATGCATGTTCATCCCTTTGGCGACGACGCGGCGCGCCCGCTTGGTATCGAAGGCCAGATCAGGAATCGACAGGCATCCCTCGTCACCATCTTGGATGTCGTCGGAGAGATCCAGGGTCGGATTGCACAGGTGCCCGAGTTCGTCATCGACCCACCACGTGAAGACCCGCAGGGACACACCGATCTGCGGAGCCGCAAGGCCGCTGCCAGGAGCGTCCTTCATCGTCTCCGTGAGGTCGGCGACGAGTTTGCGGAGTTCCTTGTCGAAGGTCTCAACGGGCGCGGCCGGCGTGCGCAACACCGGGTCGCCAAACAGGCGGATCGGTTGGACCGTCACATGAACTCCCTTGACCGGCGACGCAGGCGGAACCCGGACAGTCTACGGACCGCAGCTCTGCCGTTACGCGAGGTCGCTGCCCCAGTCGAGTGGATCGACGTGGATGGCGAGGGTTCGAGGATCCTTGCGGGCCGACCGCTGCGCTTGGATGCCGTGAAGCGCCGACGTCAACGTGCCCCCTGCGGAGCGCGGGGCCGTCACCAGCAAGCGGGAGAGCCGCTCGGGCGCTTCGTCGCCGAGCCGAAGTCGGCTGCGCGCGTTGTTGGGCAAATCCAGCGGACCGACCCGTCGTACGTCGTCGGACAGGGAGTCGGCTACCTCCGCGACCAGCGCAGGGTCGCCCACGATGCTGGCGCATCGCACGGCCGGCGGTAGTCCGAGTTCGGACCGTTCGGCGAGTTCGCGCGCGGCGTAGCCTGCGGGGTCCCATCGCACGAGGGCCTGGATCAAGGGCACCGAGGGGGGCGCCGTGATCACCACAGGAGCACCGGGTCGCGCCAGTGCCGCGGCACCGAACCAGCGGCGCGCGGTCTCCTCCCCCGCCCGTAGCGCCGCGCGCGACAGATGCGCGTGGGCGTCGAGGATGAGAACGGCGGCGTACCCGTCGGCGGAGATCGGCTCGGCACCAGGCGTGGCCACGACCAACCCTCCACCGTCGATGCGATCGAGGATGTGATCACCACTCGACGACAGGATGCGCGTGCTGGGGAAGGCACGGCCGAGTTCTTCGACCGTGCGCGCCGAGCCCACGCTCATGGCGCGGAGCCGATCGGCTCCGCACTCCGCACAGCGCCAGTGAAGGGCCGCGGTTGAACACCAGCGGCACACGGGAGCACCGCCGGCGTGCGGCAGTTCCAGGGGTCCCGCGCAGGCGGCACAGCGCGCTGGCGTGCGGCAGCGCTGGCAGGCCAGCCCCGGGAGGTAGCCACGGCGCGAGACCTGCACCAGCACGGGCCCGGACTCGAGGGCGGTGCGCGCGATCTGCCACGACCGGGACGGCAGCCGCGCAGGCCCCTGCTCATCATGGGCGTCATCGGCAGTGACTCGAGGGGCCGTTATGCGCAGAGCCTCACGCTTCAGGACCACCGGCTTGGCCCACCCGGACTCGATCCACGCCTGTGCCTCGACCGAACGCGCGAAACCCCCGGCAACGAGCGAGGCCCCGGACAGGTGGGCGCGCAGGGCGAGTACTTCGCGCGCATGCCAATAGGGCGCGTGTGGCTCGTCGTGGGAATCGTCACCGTCATCCCAGATGACCAGCAGCGACGGATCGATCACCGGCGCGAACACGGCGGCTCGGGTCCCCAGGACGACGCGGGTGCGACCCGTAGCGGCCCGGAGGAAGTTGGCGTAGCGGCGCTGTGGGCCAAGCTGGGCCGTGAGCGTGACATGCGCGTCATCGCCGAGCCGATGCCGCAGGGCGCCGTCGACGCGCGCGACATCGCGGGCATCGGGGACGACGAGGACCACACCGCCGTGGGGCTGGGCGGCCGCCGCCAAGTCGGCCACGCGGTCGGGCCAGTCACCGGCATCGCCCTGGCCCCCGCCGGGAGCGGCGTCCCACACCGCACGGATGCCGCGCGCGCCATCGGTGAGCCGATGCAGCAGCGCGTCACCACCGGCGTATGTCGACCAGGCATCCACTGCATCGGGCGTGGGGGGATCGGCGAGCACGGCGGTGGGGGCGGGCTCGGCCAGGACCTGGGCCTCGGCGCGCGCGTGACGTGGCGGGACCGCGGTACGCAGGACGTCGGACAGGGTGCCGGCGTAGCGATCCGCCACGGCGCGAGCCAGCGTGGCGACCTCGGGCGTGAGGACGGGGACCGGGGAGGTCACGCGCTGCAGCGGTTGCAGTCGAGCGTGCTCGCTCGAGGCAACTCGCTCCAGCAGGAAGCCGTTGACCAATCGGCCGGCGAAGCGCACGCGGACCCGGGCGCCCGGGACCGCGTCGACGGACATGGAATCGGGAACGGTGTAATCGAAGGGCCGGTCCAGGTGCGCGAGAGGCACGTCGACCAGGACGCGCGCAACCGGCAACTCCGACATGCCCCGATGGTGTCAGTCCGGTCCGACGGGGCAGAAGTGACGCCCCAGTCGCGGCAGAGAGAATGTTTAGATAGACGTGTGACCCCGGCGGACCCGAGCGATATTGGAGCACCGCCGCTCCCCCCGCCGTCCGCGCTGACCCTCCGACCTGCCTTTTACGTGCGACTCGTCGTCGTCTTCGTCCTCGTGGCCATCGCCGCGGTGGCCGTCCTCGCCCTGACCGTGGCGCGGCTACTGGCCCCGGTGGAGACTTCCGGATCCATTGAACAGACCCAGATCGGGCCGTGGACGGTGCTCGTCTCAGACGCTCAGCCGCCCAGCCAGGTCATCACCGGCGCCCTCGTCGCTCTCGGGGCGATCGTCGTCATCACGATCTTGCTCGAAGCCCTATCCACCCTTTCGGCGTTGAGCCCTTACCGTCGCTACCTCGAACTGCTGCGCGGCGATGAGCGACCCCCGGTGCCGGGTCGACGTTTGCGGGTGACCGTTCTCATCCCCGCACACAATGAACAGGACCGCATCGGCGCCACCCTCGAAGCACTGTCGCGTCAATCACGCGCACCGGACCGCGTCATTGTCGTTGCGGACAACTGCACCGATCGCACCGCTGAGATCGCCCGCGGGTTCGGGCATGAGGTCTTCGAGACGAGGAACAACACCGAGAAGAAGGGCGGCGCACTTAATCAGGCCCTCGATCGACTGCTCCCCGTGATGGGTGGAGAAGACCTCGTGCTCGTCATGGACGCCGACACCACGCTCGGTGCGGACTTCATCGCGGTCGGCGCGCAGAGCCTCGAAGATGACACGGAACTCGGCGCTATCGGGGGCTTGTTCTCGGGCGAGCCTGGGCACGGGGTACTGGGCCAATTTCAACGCAACGAGTACACGAGGTACGGAACTCAGATCCGGCAGCGGCGCGGACGCGTCTTCGTGCTCACCGGCACCGCATCCATGTTCCGCGCCACGCTCTTGCTTGACGTAGCGGCCGCGCGCGGTGTCTTCCTGCCCGGACCCCCCGGGCAGGTCTACGACACTGCGGCGTTGACCGAGGACAATGAACTCACCTTGGCGCTGAAGGTTCTCGGGGCACCCATGCTGTCTCCGCGTGAGTGCACGGTCACGACGGAACTCATGCCCACCTGGGGTGACCTGTGGCGGCAGAGACAAAGGTGGCAGCGAGGGGCGCTGGAGAACCTCGGGGCTTATGGATTCCGTGCCGCGACCCTGCGCTACTGGGGACAGCAATTCGGTATTGGCTACGGCACGGTCGCGCTGGTGAGCGCACTGACCCTGATGGGGATGACCGCGCTCGCGTTGGATCAGTGGGTCTGGTTCCCGTTCTGGCTCACCGTCGGGTCCGTCTTCTGGCTCGAACGCGTGGTGACAGCTTGGCGAGGGGGTTGGCGTGCTCGATTGCTCGCCCTCACCCTGTTCCCGGAGTTGGCCTACGACCTGTTCCTGCAGGCGGTCTTCGTCAACAGCCTGTGGCGGATCGGCACCGGTCAGGAGGCTCGTTGGAACCATGTCGGCGAGAAGGTCCCGACATGATGCCTACCGGTCTCCTCCTACCAGAGAGCCTGCTGACCTCCACCGGCTTCCGGGTCTTCTTGATCTTCGTCGGCATCAACACCCTCGTGTATCTCGGTCTCACCGCGGGGCGTTTGGTGCCCTGGCCTCGACCGGTTCAACCTCATCGCCTTGCGCCGCTGCGCCCAGATCTCGACCCGGAGGAGGTCAATGTGACCCAACCCGCCCCCGAACTGCGCCAGTTAAGCGATCCTGCCTCGCGGCTACGCCTCGAGAGCGCTTACCAAACGATCCCCATCGCGCTGACGCTCAGCGGTGCCGTCGCCATCGTCCTGACCCTCCTCCTGGTCTTCACCTCCCCGCAGGCATCCGTCGTCTCGGATATCGCCGGAGCGCTCTTTGCTCTCGTCGTACTCGCGGTTGCCCAGGTGGCGGGCCGTCGGGCGATCGCGCCGCGGGCGCTGCCGTGGCTCTGGGCGGCAGGGATGGCCGGCGTTGTGGGCTTCGTGTCGTGGCAGGCAGTGGAAGAAGACAACCCGGTCACGCTCGCCTACGCCCTGGTCATCCTCGTCGGGCTCGTGCCGATCGCCATGTCATGGCCGGCCGGCATGATCGGCGGCGGTGCCGCGCTCGTGGGCATCGTCATTGCCGGGTACCTGATCGAGACCGTCCAGACCACTGGCTGGGCGCTCGCCGCCCTGACCGCATTGGCCGTCGGCGCGATTCTGCTCCAACTGCGCATCATCGGAGTCGATCGGATCGCCGCCGAGCAGGCGCGCATCGCCACCATGCTGACGTCAGATCCCCTCACGGGCGCACTGTCGCGGCGCGGCCTCACCGATCTCGCGCCAGCCGTGTGGAGTGCCGCCCAGACCTCTGCCCAACCGGTGTACGGCGTCGTCGCGACCATCGACGAACTGCTCGAGATCAACGACCGCTACGGCATCGGGTACGGCGACGAGGTCATCACCGCGGCGTATCGATCGCTGCGCACGGCGCTGCCCGAGGGGGCTCTGGTCGCCCGATGGACGGCGGGCGCGTTCGCCGCTGTGGGCGTCGGGACCGTCGATCGTTCGACGTTGGCCGATGGCGTTCGCCGGGCATTGGATGACTCAGGTGTTGCGCTCGGCAAGCGCCCCGTCCACCTGTCCGTACACGCGATTGACGTTGATCCCGCCTCGCTGAGCGCGGACGAACTCATCGCGCGCGCATCCGCCAGCCGACCCGTGACGGCCTAGATCCGCCGTACAGCCTTGGCTTCCCCATGGGAGAAACGGTCGATAATCGCCCACGCAACCGCCCTGTCGACCATTTGTCCCGCTTAGCGGGAGAAACGGTCGATGGAGGCCTCTGAGAGGGGCGTATCGACCATTTGTCCCGCTAATCGCACACCTACTTCGCGCCGGCAGCCGCCTTCAGCGCACACCTACTTCGCGCCGGCAGCCGCCTTCAGCGCACACCTACTTCGCGCCGGCAGCCGCCTTCAGCGCGTCGGCGCGATCAGTTCGCTCCCACGTGAAGTTCGGCAACTCCCGACCGAAGTGGCCGTACGCCGCCGTCGGCCGATAGATCGGCCGCAGCAGATCCAGGTCGCGGATGATCGCGGCCGGACGCAGGTCGAACACCTCGAGCACCGCCTCTTGGATCTGCTCATCGGGCAGCACGCCGGTCCCGAACGTCTGGACGAAGACCCCCACCGGATGCGCTTTGCCGATGGCGTAAGCCACCTGTACCTCGCAGCGATCGGCGAGTCCGGCCGCCACGACATTCTTGGCCACCCAGCGCATGGCGTAGGCCGCTGAGCGGTCCACCTTCGACGGGTCCTTGCCGCTGAAGGCTCCGCCGCCGTGACGTGCCATCCCCCCGTAGGTGTCCACGATGATCTTGCGTCCCGTGAGACCGGCGTCGCCCATCGGCCCGCCCACCTCGAAGCGACCCGTCGGATTGACCAGGAGTCGGAAGTCGTCGCTGGGCAGATCCACCTGCGCCAGGATCGGCTCAACGACGTTGGCACGGATCTCCGGCGCCAGCGTGGCATCGAGATCGACATCCTTGGCGTGCTGACTGGACACCACGATGGTGTCGATCCGCAGCGGCTTGTCCTGCTCGTCGTACTCGATCGTCACCTGCGTCTTGCCATCGGGACGGAGGTAGCCCATCGTGCCGTCCTTGCGTACGGCGGTGAGCTGCTCGGCGAGTCGATGGGCCAGCGAGATCGGCAGCGGCATCAGGCTCGGGGTATCGGTGCTGGCGTACCCGAACATCAACCCCTGGTCGCCCGCGCCCTGACGGTCGAGTGGATCGGCACTGTGCCCCTCACGCTCTTCGATCGCATCGTTGACGCCCTGGGCGATATCCGGGGACTGCGCACCGATCGACACCGAAACGCCGCAGGACTCGCCATCAAATCCCTTCTCCGAATGGTCATAGCCGATCTCCAGGACAACATCGCGCACGATGTTCATGACATCCGCGTATCCATCGGTCGTGACCTCGCCGGCCACGTGCACCTGGCCCGTCGTCAACAAGGTCTCCACCGCGACACGACTGCGCGGGTCCTGCTCGAGCAGACTGTCGAGGATCGCATCGCTGATCTGATCGGCCATCTTGTCCGGATGACCTTCAGTAACGGATTCGGAGGTGAACAGGCGACGTGACACAAGCATCCCTTCGTCGGGGTCAATCGACCCGCGCTTGCCCGCTGTTGCGGACCTAGTCCTCACCCGGGGCACCCCACCGCGGTTGCCGAGGGTTGCCGGCCAGCGAGCCGGGGCTTGATGCTGGCGCTCTTGACCCGCACACCCTACAAGGTCAGGAGGCGTCGAGGCGATCGACCACGGCGGCCAGCAGGCGGCCGGCGAGGTCGCACTTGGTGCCCGCGACGTCAGCGATCACCGCACCATCGCCGTCCAGCAGAAGGGCGCGCGTGGTCTCGCGACCGAAGACTCGGTCTCCCCCCACGTCGTTGGCCACCAGCAGGTCACAGCCCTTGCGGGCCACTTTGGTGCGGGCCAACTCGAGCAGGCCCTCATCATCAGCCGCCGTCTCGGCGGCGAAGCCGACAATGACCTGCCCCGGCCGGCGACGCTCGACGAGATCGACAAGCACATCGGGGTTACGGACCAACGCGATCGGTTCCGGATCGACACCGTCGACCTTCTTGATCTTGCCCTCGCGTACGACGGCGGGACGGAAGTCGGCCACCGCGGCGGTCATGACCACGACGTCCGCGTCAGCGCTCGCCGCCCGCATCGCGTCGAGCAGATCTGCGGCGGTCTGCACGTCGACGACGGCCACGCCGTGCGGTGCCGGCCCCGCCAGATGGGCGGCGACGAGGGTCACGTCAGCCCCCTGGCGCGCCGCCTCGGCCGCGATGGCTGCCCCCTGCAGCCCGCTCGAGCGGTTGCCCAGGAAACGCACCGGGTCGATGGGTTCGCGGGTCCCACCCGCGGAGACGACCACCTTGCGGCCCGCCAGCGGTCCCGAACCCAGCGTGCGGGTCACCAGGGCGAAGAGATCCTCGGGCTCCGGCAAGCGACCAGGACCGGAGTCGGCGCCGGTGAGCCGGCCCACGGCCGGCTCGATGACCTCAACACCCCGCGAGCGCAGTGTGGCGACGTTGGCCTGGGTGGCGGCGTTGAGCCACATCTCGGTGTGCATCGCCGGAGCGACGAGGACCGGACACGTGGCTGTCAGCAAGGTGTTGGTCAGCAGATCGTCGGCGAGACCGGCAGCCGCGCGGGCCAGCAGGTTGGCGGTGGCCGGAGCAACGATGACCAGATCGGCCCAGCGTCCAAGGGATACGTGCGGGACCTGATCGACGTCGGCCCAGACCTCCGTGTGCACGGGGTGCCCGGACAGTGCCTCCCAGGTGGGAGCGCCGACGAACCTCAGGGCGGATTCGGTGGGGACGACGTGTACGTCGTGGCCCGCCTCGCGCAGCAGCCTCAGGAGGGTGCACGCCTTGTAGGCGGCAATGCCTCCCGAGACGCCGAGGAGGATGCGTGCGGTCAGGAAAGGTCCTCGTCGACGGTCACCTCGACCACGGCCGGCTCAGCGGCGGGGTCGTAGGGCTCGGAGGTGAGCAGGCCCGCGTCGATCTCGCGCATGGCGATCGACAGCGGCTTCTCTTGCACGTGGGTCTCCACGAGCGGGCCGACGTACTCCAGCAGGCCTTCGCCGAGCTGGCTGTAGTAGGCGTTGATCTGTCGCGCGCGCTTGGCGGCGTAGATCACCAGCGAGTACTTCGAATCGGTCTTGTCCAGCAGGTCGTCGATGGGCGGGTAGGTGATGCCCTCGGGGCGCGTGGATGCGGACATGGAGCGGCCTTTCGAGAGGAACTCGCGGAGAAGTAGGCGGCGGGAGCCGCGAACCAGTCCGTGAGTCTACCCGAGGCGGGCCCACCAGGGCGATTCGCCACCGCCCGCACCCTTGTGGCCTGTGGTTGCTCACTCGGCGACTTAACGACCACTACCCACAAGGGTGCGATAGGTCAGGCCGAGGTGCCGACCCCGAGCAGACCGGCGATCTCATCGGCCGCCCGCGCCACCACGTCGTTGACCACGGTCACGTCGAACTCAGCCTCGGCGGCCAATTCGACCCGGGCGGTGGCCAGCCGCTCGGCGATGACCTCGGGGGCCTCGGTACGCCGCCCCTCAAGCCGCGCCACCAGCGTCTCCCAGGACGGTGGCGCGAGGAAGACGAAGACGGCCTCCGGGGCGCTCTGACGCACTTGGCGCGCCCCCTGCAACTCAATCTCGAGCAGGACCGGCCGGCCCGCCTCCACCAGGTCATCCACGGGCGCCGCCGGGGTGCCGTAGCGATTGCCGGCGAACTCTGCCCACTCGAGCAGTTGCCCTTCGTGGATCATCCGATCGAACGTCGCCTCGTCGATGAAGTGATAGTGCACGCCATCGACTTCGCCCGGCCTCGGCCGCCGGGTGGTCACCGACACGCTGAAGGCGATTTCGGGATGTCGCTCGCGCAGAAGGGTCACGACACTGGACTTGCCTGCACCCGAGGGACCGGACAGCACCAGTAGCCGGCCGCGCGGGCGGGGCGCACCGGCGACCCAGCTGAGCAGGCATCTCTCCTGGTGCTCGCCCAGTCCCCGCATACGTCGGGAATCGGCGATCTGGCATTCGGCCATGATCTGGTCGGTCCGCACATCGCCGATCCCCGGAAGGGCATGTAAGAAGTCCCGCACGCGCATCCGACCGATGACCGGATCGTCGAAACGCGCGGCGATGATGTCGGCCGGCTTGCAGCGGCCCTCGGCAAGATCGGCCTTGATCTGGGCCCGCGCCCGCCGGGCGATGAGGGCCTGCTCGCGCCCACGGGCTCGGGCGTCCGCATCGAGGGGGCCGGGTTCAGCCATTGCCGTGTGCGATCTCAGCGGCGATGGCCGCGGCGGCCGCACCCGGGTCGTCGGCACCCGTGATGGGCCGACCGATCACCAACAGGTCGGCTCCGCGTTGGAGTGCCTCTCGGGGAGTCGCCACACGACGCTGGTCACCGAGGGCCGCACCCGCCGGACGAACACCGGGAGTGATGAGCACGACGTCGTCACGTCCGGCCTCACTCAGCGCCGCCCGAATGTCGGCCACCTCTTCCGGCGAGCAGACCACGGCACGGGCTCCCGCACCTGTCGCGTCCACCGCGAGACGCACGGCGAGCGAGCGAACGTCGTCCGCTTCCGCTCCTGTTGGCAGCAGACCCATCCGCACGAGGTCGTCCGGCGCGAGGGAGGTCAGGACCGTGACCGCCACGATCCGCGTCTCCGGCAGCGCCTGCGCTGCGGCCGCCACCATGTCCGCGCCGCCCGACGCATGCACCGTGAGATAGTCCGGACGAAGGTGGCTGACCGCGCGGGCGGCACCGGCCACGGTCGCGGGGATGTCGTGCAGTTTGAGGTCGAGGAAGAGAGCGGCGTGCGGAGCCCCACGACGTGCCGCAGCTACGGCCGCGCCGCCGTCCCGCAGGAAGGTCTCCAGTCCGACCTTGACCGTGGAGACGTGCGGACCAACAGCACCCGCCCATGCCTCCAAGGTGGCCAGATCCGGGGCGTCGAGAGCCACGGCCACCGGCGCCACGGTCACGTCCACTCGGGAACCTCGAGATCATCCTCAGCTACATCGGTGCCCTCATCCGCGCGATGAGCGAAGGAGACCGCGTCCTGCATCCGCGCGAACCCACGATCGGCCAGGGCCGCGGCGAGTTCGTCATGGATGCGCAAGGGGGCGGACGGATCCCGGAAGACGCTCGTGCCGACGGATACGGCATTTGCCCCCGCAAGAATCAACTCGAGTGCATCGAGCCCTGATCGCACTCCGCCGACGCCGAGGATGGGGATCTCCGGCAGCACCTCGCGCACCTGCCAGATACATCGGACGGCAATCGGCCGAATAGCGGGTCCGGACAGACCGCCCGTCACGCCCGCCAGAGCAGGACGCATGGTGTCGGTGTTGATCACCATGCCCAGGGTGGTGTTGATCAGGGTGAGCCCGTCTGCGCCCGCACGCTCACAGGCCAGCGCAATGGTGGCCAGATCGGTGACGTCGGGCGAGAGCTTCGCGAATACCGGGATGCTCGGGTTGCTCGACCGTCGCACGCTGGCGACCACGCCGGCCGCTGAATCCGCGCGACAGGCGAACACCTGACCCCGGTCGGCCACGTTGGGACACGAGATGTTGACCTCGATCGCGTCGATGCCCTCCTGGAAGCGCAAGATCTTGGCGATCTCCTCGTATTCCTGGGTCGTGCCCCCAGCGATCGACACGATGACCCGGGAACCACGCTCGCGCAGCCAGGCCAGGTCGTGCTCAATGAACGATCGAACGCCCGGCCCCTGTAGGCCGATGGAGTTGAGCATGCCACTCGGCGTCTCGGCAATGCGCGGGGTTGCCCGACCCGAGCGCGGCTCGAGCATGATGCTCTTGGTGACCATGGCCCCAAGCTTGGTGATGTCGAAGAACTGATCGAGTTCACGCCCCGAGGCCGCGCACCCCGATGCCGTCAGGATCGGACTAGGCATCTCGAATGTGCTGAGCGCCGTCGACATGTCGACGTTGGGAGGGGGCGCCTCGCCGCCCTTGTCATAGCGCACGACCGCCCGGGTCATCAGTGACCTCCCGTGATGACGGGGGCGCCGAGGGTGTCCGGTGGAACGGTGCCGACGTCATCCCAGCGCACGCGCTCCCCACGGAAGACCGGGCCTTCGACACATGAGCGCAGCATTCGCGTCACGCCGTCATCTCCTACGACCGGGAGCACGCAACTCATGCAGACGCCGATCCCGCAGGCCATCGCTTCCTCAACGGCGCACTGGCTGTAGGCGCCAACCGTCTGCGCGATCTCCGATACTGCGGCGAGCATGCCCATGGGACCGCACGCGTAGACGACCTCGGCGTTCGCGCGCTCCATCACACCTTCGAGATAGTCCGTGACCCGACCTCGGTCTCCGGCGGAGCCATCCTCGGTGGTGATGGTGACGGTCGTCGCGCTGCGCTTGGCTTCGAGGACGCCGAAGAGGCGCTGCTCGGTTGCGGCACCGAGCACGACGTCGACGCGGCAACCGCGCTCGCGCAATTGCTCGGCCAGCATGAACAGCGGTGCCGAGCCGTAGCCGCCGCCAACCAAGGTGCACGACACCGGTTCGCGCGGCAGTGCGAACGGCCGACCGAGCGGGGCCACGATGTCGACGGCGTCACCGCGACGCCGCTGCAGCAGCCAGTGCGTGCCTTCGCCGACATCAGAGATGACCAGGTCGATCGTGCCGCCGTAAATGCCACGCGACTGGACACCGTGGATCGAGAAGGCGCGACGCAGCAACAGGCTGCTCGTCTCCAAGTCACCGATCGCCAGGGCGGCAAAGTGGCCGGGACGCGTGAGTTCGGGTACGCCGGGGGCGGTGATGGTGAGCACCGAGTAGGCACCGGCGCGACGTACCGTCACGACCTCGCCACGTGTGTGAACCGGCATCAGCCACTCCCCTTCATCGCCTCGGTCGCTTGCGCGGCGCGCAGCGCGGCAAGGTCAGCGGCGTACTCCTGGATCGATCGAACGCCGATGGGCTCCCCGTCGCCGCTGGCAACCAGCGCTTCGATGCCGAGAACGGTCGCGGCGAGGCCCTGGATCGTCGTGATACACGGGACGCCCTTGATCACCGCGGCCGTGCGGATCTCGTAGCCGTCAAGACGTGGGCCCACGCCGAAGGGCGTGTTGATGATGAGGTCCACGTCGCCGGCCATGATGGCGTCGACGGTAGTGGGCTCCCCGGCCGGTCCGGTGCCGAATCGCGCTTTGCGCAGCAGATCGACCTTGAGGCCGTAGCGGCGAAGGACCTCCGCCGTGCCATCGGTGGCCAGGATGGTGAAACCCAGGTCGGCCAGGCGCTTGATCGGGAAGATCATCGCGCGCTTGTCCCGGTCGGCCACGGAGACGAAGACGCTGCCCGACGTCGGCAGCCCGCGAGCGTAGGTGGCGGCCTGAGACTTGGCGAAGGCCGTGCCGAAATGCGCATCGATTCCCATGACCTCGCCGGTCGAGCGCATCTCCGGCCCGAGGACGGTGTCGACGCCGTGGAAGCGGCCGAACGGCAGGACCGCCTCCTTGACCGCGACCGGGCCGCCCGCCGGGAGCGTGCCGCCGTCGCCCTGCGCGGGAAGCATGCCCTCGGCGCGCAGTTCGGCGATGGTGGCGCCGAGCATGACGCGCGCGGCCGCCTTGGCCAACGGAATGCCGATCGCCTTGGAGACGAAGGGGACGGTGCGCGATGCACGCGGGTTGGCCTCGAGTACGTGGAGTACGCCGCCGGCAAGTGCGTATTGCACGTTCATCAGGCCGCGGACACCGATTCCTTCAGCGAGCAGTCGCGTCGACTCTCGGATGCGCTCGATCTCCTGCGGACCGAGCGACACCGGCGGCAACGCGCAGGCGGAGTCGCCGGAGTGGATTCCGGCCTCCTCGATGTGCTCCATCACACCACCGAGGAAGAGTTCGGTGCCGTCGTACAGCGCGTCGACGTCAATCTCGAGGGCGTCGTCGAGGAAGCGATCAACCAGCACCGGATGCTCGGGGTTGATCTGCGTCGCTCGTTCGAGGTAGTCGCGGAGCATGTCGTCGTCGTACACGATCTCCATGCCACGACCACCGAGTACGTAGGACGGACGCACGAGCACCGGGTAGCCGATCTCCGCGGCGATGCTGCGGGCCTCGTCGAAGGAGAACGCCGTGCCGAAGCGGGGCGCCGGCAGGCCGGCCTGCGTGAGCAGGTCGCCGAAGGCCCCACGGTCCTCCGCAAGGTGGATGGACTCCGGTGACGTGCCGACAATCGGCACCCCGGCCTCCTTCAGGGCCCGAGCGAGACCGAGCGGCGTCTGACCGCCGAGTTGTACGACGACCCCGGCGATCTCGCCCGACTGAGACTCAGCATGAACCACCTCGAGCACATCCTCGAGGGTCAGCGGCTCGAAGTAGAGACGGTCCGAGGTGTCGTAGTCGGTCGACACCGTCTCGGGATTGCAGTTGACCATGACGGTCTCGAATCCCGCATCACGCAGCGTCATCGACGCATGGACACACGAGTAGTCGAACTCGATGCCCTGGCCAATGCGGTTCGGCCCGGAGCCCAGGATGATCACCTTCGGTGCGGTGCCGGGCTCCACCTCGGTCTCCTCGTCGTAGGCCGAGTAGTGATACGGCGTACGCGCGGCGAACTCCGCGGCGCAGGTGTCAACGGTCTTGTAGACCGGGCGCAGGCCGAGATCCTGCCGAAGGGTCCGGATGCTCGCCTCGTCCGTGTCGCGCAGCTGGGCGATCTGTTGGTCGGAGAAGCCGTGGCGCTTGGCCTCACGCAGGAGGTCGACGTCAAGGTCGGCGGCGGCGCGTACATCGTCGGCGATGTCGTTGATGAGGGTGATCTGTTCGAGGAACCACGGGTCGATGTCGGTGAGCTCGTGCATCTGCTCCACGGTCGCACCCGCCCACAGTGCCTGCTGGACCTCACGCAGGCGCCCGTCATGCGGAATGGGCACGGAGGCCAGCAGTCCCGGCAGGTCGATCTCAGCACGACTCGATGGCCAGGCAAACACCGCGTCGGCGCGCTCCATCGAACGCAATGCCTTCTGCAAGGCTTCGGTGAAATTGCGGCCGATCGCCATCGCCTCACCCACCGACTTCATCGTTGTGGTCAGCACCGGGTCGGCCTGGGGGAACTTCTCGAAGGCGAACCGCGGGACCTTGACCACGACGTAGTCCAGGGTCGGTTCGAAAGAGGCGGGAGTCTCCGCGGTGATGTCGTTGGGGATCTCGTCCAGTGTGTAGCCCACCGCGAGTTTGGCGGCGATCTTCGCGATGGGGAAGCCGGTCGCCTTCGAGGCCAGGGCGGACGAGCGCGACACCCGGGGGTTCATCTCGATGACGATAAGTCGGCCATCGTCGGGGTTGACCGCAAACTGAATGTTGCAGCCACCGGTGTCGACACCCACCGATCGAATGATGTCGATGGCCAGGTTGCGCATCCGCTGGTACTCGCGGTCGGTGAGGGTGAGTGCCGGGGCAACGGTGATCGAGTCACCGGTGTGCACACCCATGGGATCGAGATTCTCGATTGAACAGATCACCACGACGTTGTCGTTGCGATCGCGCATGAGTTCGAGTTCGTACTCCTTCCACCCGAGGATGGACTCCTCGAGCAGAACCTCACTCGTCGGACTTGCCTGCAGACCGTTGCCAGCAATCCGGCGCAGATCGGCCTCGTCGTAGGCCATGCCCGAGCCGGCCCCGCCCATGGTGAACGACGGGCGCACCACCACCGGGTAGCCGAGATCGTGGACGGCCTCTAGGCACTCATCGAGCGTGTGACAGATAGCCGAACGCGCGCTCTCTCCACCGATGTCCGCCACGATGCTGCGGAAGATCTCGCGGTTCTCCCCCCGCTCGATGGCGTCGACGTCCGCACCGATGAGTTCGACGCCGTACCGCTCGAGCACGCCACTGTTGTGCAGGGCGATCGCGGTGTTGAGCGCGGTCTGCCCGCCGAGCGTCGGCAGCAGCGCATCTGGGCGCTCGCGCGCGATGATGCGCTCGACGTATTCGGGGGTGATGGGCTCGATGTACGTCGCGTCGGCGAACTCCGGGTCGGTCATGATCGTGGCCGGGTTGGAGTTGACGAGAACCACACGGATCCCCTCAGCGCGCAGGACGCGACAGGCCTGAGTGCCGGAGTAGTCGAACTCGCACGCCTGACCGATAACGATCGGGCCAGAGCCGATCACCATGACCGAGGTGATGTCGTCGCGGCGCGGCATCAGCGGGCTCCGTCCATGAGTGCGGCGAATTCATCGAAGAGGTCGGCAGCATCGTGCGGACCGGCCGCGGCCTCCGGGTGGTACTGCACGCTGAAGGCGGGCACATCCAGGCAGCGCAGGCCCTCCACCACGTTGTCGTTGAGGCAGACATGGCTGACTTCGACGCGCCCGTACGGGGTCTGCAGCACCTCACCGATGGCCGCGTCCACGGCGAAGCCGTGGTTGTGTGCGGTGATGGCGACGCGGCCGGTCTGCAGATCCTGTACCGGCTGATTGACGCCACGGTGACCGAAGCGAAGTTTGTACGTGCCGAAGCCGAGGGCGCGCCCGAGCATCTGGTGACCGAAGCAGATGCCAAACAGCGGGCGCTTGGCGGCCAGGGCAGCCTGCACGAGTGCCACGGCGTGGTCGGCGGTAGCCGGATCACCCGGGCCATTGGACAAGAAAATGCCATCGCGCCCGAGTTCGAGGAGGGCGTCGGCCTCAATGTCAGCGGGAACGACGTGCACCGTCATGCCGCGCTCGGCCATCCGATGCGGGGTCATGGACTTGATGCCCAGGTCGACGGCCGCCACGACATAGCGCTCCTCGCCGATCGCCGGAACCACGTACGGCTCGTCGACGGTGACGTCGTCGGTCAGGCTGCAGCCGGCCATTTCCGGGGCCTCGCGTACGCGCGACAGGAGTGCGTCGGGGTCCGCCGCCGCCTCGGCACCACTGAAGATTCCGACACGCATGGCGCCGCGATCGCGTAGGTGGCGGGTGAGCGCACGTGTGTCGATGTCGCGAATGCCGACCACTCCCGCGTCGACGAGTTCCTCGTCGAGTGAACGGCGTGAGCGCCAGTTGGACGGAATCGGCGAGGGATCGCGGACGACGTAGCCGGCCACCCAGATCTGCCGGGACTCAGGGTCCTCGTCGTTCATACCGGTGTTGCCGACGTGCGGGGAGGTCATGACGACGACCTGTCCCTGATACGACGGGTCGGTCAGGGTCTCCTGATATCCGGTCATCCCGGTGTTGAACACCGCTTCGCCGACCGTGCTCCCGACGGCGCCGTACGAGCGACCGCGGAAGGTGCGCCCATCCTCGAGGATGAGGACCGCGGGTTCCGTCGCTGCTCGCCCGCTCATGATGCCCTCTCCTCGGCTAGCACTGACTCGATGGTGCTGATCAGGGCCGCCTGCTCTTTGCCCACGTCAGCCCGGAAACCGCTGTCGACCAGCCTGCCACCTAGGTCCCAGGTGACGACGAGCACCCCACCGCGCTCAGCCACGCGTCCGGCGATCCCCCGATCGGCGCGTACGCCATGGATGGCATCGGTCGCGAGGAAGAGATCGGCGGCCCCCTGGCGACGTATGACAACACCGGCCTCGGTGATCGTGACGTCGGCGGCACTGCGCACGCCCAGGTCGTGGACGGCGACCCGATCGAGCCAGTCGCCCGCGCTCACGGTGCCCACGTATCTCCCGGTAACGGGACCCAGGAGGGTCGAGCCGACATCGGGCGGCACGACGGGTGGCGCGGCGATATCGGACTGGCGGGCCTGGCGGCGCTTCCATCCGCGGCGCATGGCCCACAGCGTCGCGGCGATGGCCGCGACCACGATGAGCACCCACAGCGTGCGAGCGAGGGCGTCGCTCATACGAGAGCCCCGTCCAGAACGGTGGGGCGACCACGAAGGAAGGTGGCGATGACCCGACCGGACATCTCGCGACCCTCGAACGGCGTGTTGCGACTGCGTGAGGCCAGTTGGTCCGGGTCAACCCACCAACGGGCCCCGGGATCAACGAGGACGATGTTGGCCGGCTCGCCCACTTCGAGAGGGCGCCCCTGATCGACCACCCGACCAATGTGTGCTGGTGCCGTTGCCATGCGATCGGCGACCTCACGCCAGTTCAGCCGTCCGGCGTCCACCATCGTCTCGATGACCACGCTCAGAGCGGTCTGCAGACCGAGCATGCCGAATGCACCGGCCGCCCACTCGCAGTCCTTGTCCTCGTGCGCATGCGGCGCGTGGTCGGTCGCGACGATGTCGATGGTGCCGTCGGCGAGACCTTCGCGGACCGCTTCGACATCATCGGCGGTGCGCAGTGGCGGGTTCACCTTGTATTTCGGGTCGTACGTCGTTGCGAGTTCTTCGGTGAGAATCAGGTGATGCGGCGTGACCTCGGCCGTGACATCAATGCCGCGGGCCTTGGCCCAGCGGATGATGTCGACCGATCCGCGGGTGCTCAGATGGCAGATGTGCACGCGTGAGCCAACATGTTCGGCGAGCAGGACATCGCGGGCGATGATCGCCTCTTCCGCCACCGGCGGCCAGCCGCGCAGCCCAAGAACACCGGAGAGTTCACCCTCGTTCATTTGAGCGCCCTCGGTCAGTCGTGGCTCCTGGGCGTGCTGGGCGATGACGCCGTCGAACGCCTTGACGTATTCCAGCGCCCGGCGCATGAGGACGGCGTCGCTTACGCAAATGCCGTCGTCGCTGAAGACCCGCACCCGTGCGGCGGAGTCGGCCATCGCCCCGAGTTCGGCGAGGCGCTCACCGGCGAGACCGACCGTCACCGCGCCCACCGGATGGACGTCGCAGTGACCGGCCTCCTGGCCACGTCGCCACACCTGTTCCACGACGCCGGCTGTGTCCGCCACGGGTTGGGTATTGGCCATCGCATGGACGGCCGTGAACCCGCCGAGAGCGGCGGCGGCCGTACCGGACTCGATCGTCTCGGCATCCTCACGCCCGGGTTCACGTAGATGCGTGTGCAGATCGACCAGACCCGGCAGCGCGATCAGGCCGGTCGCGTCGATCTCCTGCTCCCCCGCCGGCGCCTGCCCGGCCACGTCCACCCGGGCGATACGACCGTCGGCCAGTGTGAGATCCACCAGATCCTCGCCGTACGGCGCCACGTTGCGAATCACCACGGTCATGAGCCGGCCTCCGTCTCGAGTTCGGGTAGTGCGCCAAGAAGGCGATAGAGGACGGCCATGCGCACGTGCACGCCGTTCGTCACCTGCTCCACGACGACTGATCGCGGCCCATCAGCGACCTCAGCAGTGATCTCCATGCCGCGGTTCATGGGTCCGGGGTGCATGACGATCCCGTCAGGAGCGAGCAGGTCGGCGCGACGTCGATCGAGTCCGTAGCGACGCGAGTATTCGCGCGCTGACGGGAAGTAGGCCGCGTTCATGCGCTCGTTCTGCACGCGCAGCATCATCACCGCATCTGCCCCGACGAGGGCATCGTCGAGGTCGTAGGACACACCGCAGGGCCAGTGCTCGACGCCCACGGGCAGGAGCGTGGGTGGGCCCACCACGGTGACGTCGGCGCCGAGCGTGTCGAGCAGGAGCACATTGGATCGGGCGACGCGACTGTGCAGCACGTCACCGACGATGACGACGCGGCGACCGGCGAGATCGCCAGCACCGTCGTTCAGGTGGTGACGCAGTGTGTAGGCATCGAGAAGCGCCTGGGTTGGATGCTCGTGTGTGCCGTCCCCGGCATTGACGACGACGCAGCCGGTCCAGTCCGACATCGCGAGCCGGTGAGCGGCCCCGGAGGCCGGATGGCGTACCACGACGGCATCCGCGCCCATGGCCTCCAGGGTGAGTGCGGTGTCCTTGAGGCTCTCCCCCTTCGACACGCTGGAGCCCTTGGCGCTGAACGTGATGACGTCGGCAGACAGACGCTTGGCCGCGGCCTCGAAGGAGATGCGCGTGCGCGTGGAGTCCTCGTAGAAGAGGTTGACCACGGTCCGACCCCGCAGGGTGGGCAGCTTCTTGACCGAGCGGCCGGTGGCGCGCGCGAGTTCGCCCGCGGTGTCGAGGATGGCGACCGCCTCGTCGCGATCGAGGTCAGCGGCACTCAGCAGGTGTCGGATCATCCCTCGACCACCACTTCGTCGACACCGTCGACTTCGCTCAGGCGCACGCGCACCGCCTGGTCGCGAGAGGTGGGGATGTTCTTGCCGACGTAGTCCGCGCGGATAGGCAACTCGCGGTGCCCACGATCGACGAGGACGGCGAGTTGGACGGCGCGGGGTCGTCCCAGGTCGCTGATGGCGTCGAGCGCCGCCCGAATGGTGCGCCCGGAGAAGAGCACGTCGTCGACGAGAACAACGACGCGATCGTCCACGCCGCCGTCGGGCAACTCGGTGACCTCGAGTGATCGCGCACCCCGTAGCCGGAGGTCGTCGCGGTACATCGTGATGTCGAGTGCACCGCAGGGAATCTGCGTGTCCTCGATCCCCGACATCCGGGCCGCAATGCGCCGGGCGAGAGGGACGCCGCGGGTCTGGATGCCGAGGATGACCAGATCGGCGGAGCCGTGGGACCGTTCGAGGATCTCATGGGAAATGCGGCTCACACTGCGGGCGATATCCGCCTCGTCGAGCACACGTGCGCTGGCAGGCGCCATGGTCCGACTCCCTTCCCCGCCTCGCTGGACGGGTCGTTAAAGGATGCCGGTCCCGACCTTATCTGATGCCGGCTCGACGGCCGCACCCTCGTGGGAAATGGTCGCTATCTCGCCGACTTAGCGACCATTTCCCACAAGGGTGTGCGCTGGGCTAGACGCCGCCGCCGCGCCCACCGCTGCCGATGAGGTGTACGCGCATGCCGTTGGTCGTCCCGGGGATGCCCGGGGGTACGCCGGCCACGATGACCACGCGCTCGCCGTACGTCACCCGGCCGATGTCAAGCAGCGCCTTGTCGACCTGCACGACCATGTCGTCGGTGTGCATGACCGGAGAAACCAGGAAGGTCTCCACGCCCCACACGAGCGCGAGTTGGCTGCGGGTGCGCGGGTTGGGGGTGAACGCCAGGATCGGGGTCGCCGAGCGCCAGCGCGAGATCATGCGTGCGCTAGACCCGGTCTCGGTGAACGGGATGAGGCTCGCCGCCCCCACGGAGCGCGCGACGTTGACCGCCGCTTCGGTCAGCGCACGAGCCGTCGACCCGGGCTTGTCGTTTTCCGGTGCCGACAGACGCTCGAGGGCGTTGTCCTCGATGTGCACGATGATGCGGCTCATCGTCTCGACGACCAGGGCCGGATGCTTGCCGACGCTGGTCTCCCCCGACAGCATGACCGCATCCGCGCCATCAAGTACGGCATTCGCCACGTCACTAGCCTCCGCGCGCGTCGGCCGCGTGGCGGTGATCATCGAATCGAGCATCTGTGTCGCCACGATCACCGGCTTCGCCGCGGCCCGGCACTTCTCGATCGCCCGCTTCTGCGTCAGCGGCACCATCTCCAGCGGCAACTCGACACCGAGATCACCGCGGGCCACCATGATGCCGTCGAACGCCGCGATGATGCCGTCGAGGTTGTCGACGGCCTGCGGCTTCTCCACCTTGGCCAGGACCGGCAGGCGCACGCCCTCCTCGTCCATGATGCGATGGACGTCGCGGATGTCCTCGGCCGAACGCACGAACGACAGCGCGATGAGGTCCGCGCCAGTACGCAGTGCCCAGCGCAGGTCGTCGATGTCCTTCTCCGACAGTGCCGGCACACTCACCGCAACGCCCGGCAGATTGATGCCCTTGTTGTCGGAGATTCGCCCACCCTCGACAACACGCGTGTGCACTCGCGGGCCATCGACCGACAACGCTTCGAGCGCCACACGCCCGTCGTCGATGAGGATCATGTCGCCGGGGCGCACATCACCGGGCAGGCCGGCGTACGTCGTCGAGGCGATTTTGGCGTCGCCGGGCACGTCCTCGGTGGTGATCGTGAAGTCCGCACCCGCCTCGAGGAGTGCCGGCCCGCCGTCCAGCGTGCCGAGTCGGATCTTGGGCCCCTGTAGGTCGACGAGGATGCCGACGCCGCGACCCGTCGCATCGCTGGCCCGGCGGATCCGCTCATAGGACCGGGTGTGGTCCTCGTAGCTGCCGTGGCTGAGATTCAATCGGGCGACATCCATGCCCGCCTGGACCAACTCCAGAATTGCTTCGTAGGAGGCCGTTGCCGGCCCCAGGGTGGCCACGATCTTGGCGCGACGCATGTTCGCCTTCCGTCCGGGGGGAGTTACGAAACCGGTTACACGGTAAGGGGTCGGGCCGAGGCGGGGATAGGGGAGGGCAAATTCGTGTCGCCGGTGAGGTAGCGATCCACCGAGGCCGCAGCCGCCCGCCCCTCGGCAATCGCCCACACGATGAGCGACTGCCCACGTCCGGCATCGCCCGCCACGAAGACGCCATCCAGCGCCGTGGCGTAGTCGTCATCACGGGCGATCGATCCACGCTCGGTGACCTCAAGCCCCAGATCGGCAACCAGCCCCTCGGGCTCCGGGCCGGTGAAGCCCATGGCCAAGAACACCAGATCGGCCGGGATCTCCCGGGTCGTGCCCTCGATCGGCGTGAACCGACCATCGACCATTTCGACATCGGACAGGCGCAGCGCGGTGACCTTGCCGTCCTCCCCCAGGAAGCACTCCGTCGACACCGCGAACACACGGTCGCCGCCCTCCTCATGCGCGCTGGAGACGCGGAAGATCATCGGGTACGTCGGCCACGGCTGACCGGTGGGTCGCGCCTCCGGAGGTGTCGGCATGATCTCCAACTGGGTCACCGATGCCGCGCCCTGCCGCAGGGCCGTGCCCAGGCAGTCGGCGCCGGTGTCGCCGCCGCCGATGATGACGACGTGCTTGCCCGCCGCATCGATCGGCGCCTCCTCCAGATCGCCCTCCTGGACACGGTTGGCGCCGGGCAGGTACTCCATCGCCTGATGAACACCGCTCAACTCGCGGCCGGGCACCGGCAGATCACGCCACCGCGTGGCGCCAATGGCGAGCACGACCGCGTCATACCGCTTGCGCAGGTCGGACACGGTGATGTCGACGCCGACCTCGACACCCGGACGGAACTTCACGCCCTCCTGGGCCATCTGGCGCAGGCGCCGGTCCAGATGGGCCTTCTCCATCTTGAACTCCGGAATGCCGTAGCGCAGCAGACCACCGATGCGGTCCGCGCGCTCGAACACCGCCACGGTGTGACCAGCACGCGCCAACTGCTGGGCGGCCGCGAGGCCTGCCGGGCCCGAACCCACGACGGCAATGGCCTTGCCCGTGGAGCGCTCCGGCGGCTGGGGCGTGACCCAGCCGGAATCCCACGCGCGATCGATGATCGAGACCTCGACCTGCTTGATCGTGACCGGATCGGAGTTGATGCCGAGTACGCAGGCGGTCTCACACGGCGCGGGACACAGGCGACCGCTGAACCCCGGGAAGTGGGTCGTCGCGTGCAGACGCTCTGCGGC
>CAYGMM010000001.1:0-1593 GCA_964351035.1 uncultured Actinomyces sp. | reverse complement strand
AGTCATCGCGCCACACCAGGTCGTTCCACTCGGGGATCAGGTTGCCGAGCGGACAGCCGTTATGACAGAACGGGATGCCACAGTCCATGCATCGACCGGCCTGGGTCTGCAGGCGCTCATTGGCGAACTCCTGATAGACCTCCTTCCAGTCCGAGATGCGTACGTCGACCGGCCGGCGCTGCGGAAGTTCGCGTCCGGCCTTCAAGAATCCACGCGGGTCAGCCACGAGCTGCCTCCATCACTGCCTCGGCCGGGTCCAGGCCTTCTGCCAATGCACGTCGCTCCGCTTCGAGCACGCGCCGGTAGTCACGCGGCATCACCTTGGTGAACCGCGTCGGATCCCATGACTCCAGCAACGCCGTCGCCACGGGTGAATCGGTCTCTTCGGCGTGCCGGCGCAGGGTGTCGCGCACGAACTCGATGTCCTCGTCGGTGAGGGACTCCAGGTCGACCATCTCGCCGTTCACGCGCTCGGGAACGAGATCGAGGATGTAGGCGATGCCACCGCTCATGCCGGCCGCGAAGTTGCGACCGGTCCGACCCAGAACGAGCACGCGACCACCGGTCATGTACTCGCACCCGTGGTCGCCAACCCCCTCGACGACCATCGTTGCACCGGAGTTCCGAACGGCGAATCGCTCGCCGGCCTTGCCACGAATGAAGATCTCACCGCCGGTGGCGCCGTAGCCGATGACATTGCCGGCGATGATGTTGTCCTCCGCGACGAAGGTCGCCTCGCGATGCGGGCGCACGACAATTCGGCCACCGGAGAGGCCCTTGCCGACATAGTCGTTGCCGTCGCCCTCGAGGCGCAGCGTCACTCCCGCGGGGATGAAGGCGCCGAACGACTGCCCGGCCGAGCCCACGAGCGTGAGGTCGATCGTGCCGTCGGGCAGTCCCTTGCCACCATGGCGTCGCGTCACCTCCGACCCGAGCATCGTCCCGACCGTGCGGTTGACGTTGCGTACCGGCACGCGCGCTCGAATCGGCTCACCGGAGGCGAGCGCCGGCTCGCATAGTTCGATGAGTTCGCGATCCAGGGCACGATCAAGGCCGTGATCCTGCACTGTCGTACGACGGCGCGGTGAGTCAGTAGCGGGCACGTGAACGATCGGGCTCAGGTCGAGTCCGCTGGCCTTCCAGTGATTGACCGCGGCACTGGCATCAATGAGTTCGGCGTGGCCGATCGCTTCATCGAGGGTGCGGAAGCCGAGCATCGCGAGGTACTCGCGCACCTGCTCGGCGATGAACTCGAAGAAGTTCACGACGAAGTCCGGTGACCCGGTGAACCGAGCGCGCAGCTGCGGATTCTGTGTCGCGACGCCGACCGGGCAGGTGTCGAGGTGGCAGACGCGCATCATCACGCAGCCCATGACCACCAGCGGCGCCGTCGCGAAGCCGTACTCCTCGGCACCGAGGAGGGCAGCCATGATCACGTCGCGGCCGGTCTTCAACTGACCGTCCGTCTGCACGACGATCCGGTCGCGCAGCCCGTTGAGCATGAGCGTCTGCTGGGTCTCGGCAAGGCCGAGCTCCCTCGGCGTCCCCGCATGCTTGAGCGACGTCAGCGGCGAGGCACCGGTGCCGCCGTCG